>CAZABP010000001.1:0-207495 GCA_964483245.1 uncultured candidatus Brocadiaceae bacterium
GTTCAAGACCTACTGCACGACGCGCATCCGCGGCTCGATCCTCGACGAGCTGCGCGCCCAGGACTGGGTGCCGCGGCTCGTGCGGCTGAAGGCGCACCGTCTGGAGAAGACGATGCGCCGCCTGGAAGCGGAGTTCGGCCGGCAGCCGAACACGTACGAGCTCGCCAAGGCGATGGGGATGAGCGTCAACGAGCTGCAGGAGACGCAGCAGGAAGCCTGCGCCAAGGCGATCTTCTCGCTGTCGGAGAAGTGGGACGACGGTGACGAAGAGAAGGAGATGGAGAAGGTCGACATCCTGGCCGACAAGAAGGGCCCGGACCCGTCGCAAGCGATCCACCAGAAGGACCTGCTCGACCTGATCACGCGCAACCTGACCAAGAAGGAGCGGTTGATCGTGATCATGTACTACTACGAAGGCCTCACGATGCGCGAGATCGGCGAGATCATGGAGCTGACGGAGTCGCGCGTGTGCCAGATCCACAGCAACGTGATGCTGCGACTGAAGTCGCAGCTCGATCAGATCCACCTTCCGGTCAGCTGAACCTCCGGATTCCACCACGATGCCGGGTCGGCTCAAGCCGCCCGGCGCCAGGGCCGATCTTCGCTTCGTGACGATCCAGTCCGACCGCGCCGGCGCACCGGCTGACTCGACGGCCGGCGCAGAAGCGCTGGCCCCTGCACGCGTGGTCCGGCTCGGCGAGATCGTGACGTCGACGGCGCGGCGCGGCCTGCTGGCGACGCAGAACCTCGGCGCCGGAATCGCGGTCGCGATCTTCGACGATGTCGAGCGGATCGGGGGGGTCGTGCACTGCCTGCTGCCGGATTCGACGCAGGACCCGGCGCGCGCCGCGCGCCGCCCGGGGCTGTTCGTCGACAGCGGCGTCACGGCGCTGATCACCGAGCTGGAGCGGCTGGGGGCCTGGCCGCGCCGGGCGCGGATCTGGATCGCCGGGGGCGCCGATCCGGAGCACGGCGAATGCGATGAGCCGGCCGTGTTCCTCGGCCGCCGCAACGTCGAGTGCGTCCGCGATCTGCTCGACCGTGCCGGCGCGACCGACGTGCGCTGGGCCGTGGGCGGCCGCAGCGCGAGCGAGCTGCTGCTCGACCTGCACAGCGGCGAAGCGGACGTGCGGCACCCGCTCCTCGGGCGGAGGCGCGCGCGATGAATGCGCCATTGACCGACATCCAACGCGCGATCGACCGCCTGCCGGCGCTGCCGGAGGTCGCGATGCGCGTGCTGCAGATCGTCAGCGATCCGGACTACTCGACCGACAACCTGGTCGCCGTGGTGCGGACGGATCCGCTGCTGACGGCGCGGATCCTGCGCCTGTGCAATTCCTCGGCATTCGCGCTGTCGCGGCCGATCGAGACGGTCAGCCAGGCGGTCGCGTTTCTCGGCACGCGGAACCTGGTCAAGATGGTCGTCGCGACCTGCACGGCGGCCTACTACCGCGCCGCCGACCAGGGCTGGCGCGACCACGTCGGCGGGATCTGGCAGCACAGCATCGCCTGCGGTGTCTCGGCGCAACTCGTGGCCGAGCACTCACGCGCCGTCGACGGCGGCAGCGCGTTCACGGCGGGGATCCTGCACAACATCGGCAAGGTCGTGCTGGCGGAGTTCCTGCCGCACGACGATGGCGAGCTCGGCGAGAAGCTGGCCGCGTACGACGGCGATTTCCTGGAGCTGGAACGGGCGCTGTGCGGCATCGACCACGCCACGGCCGGCGGGTTGATCGCGGACGCATGGTTCCTGCCGGTCGACCTGCGCCGCGCGATCCGCAACCACCACAACCCGCGCCAGATGCTGGTCGACGGCCCGCTGACCGCGATCGTGCACCTGGCGGACCTGTTGGCGCTGCAACTCGGGTTCGGCGGCGGGATCGATGCATTCCGCCACAGCGTCGCCCGCCAGGCGCTCGACCGGCTCGGACTCCTGCCGGCCGAGCTGGACCGGATCCGCCTCGAAGCGCTCGATGAGATCGAGCGTTCACAGGACCTGCTGAAACCGGACTGACGTCGTGCCGATATGGGATCGGATCCGGTGCGGACCGGAACGACTGCCATGGCCTACCACGTGTTGATCGTCGACGACTCCACGACGATGCGGAAGATCCTCGTGCGCGGGCTGCGCCAGGCGCAGCTCGACGTCGCGAGCTGCCGCGAAGCCAAGGACGGCGGCGAGGGACTCTCTGCGCTGCAGGCCGGCACCGTCGATCTCGTGCTGCTCGACCTCGAGATGCCGGACATGAGCGGCGCCGAGTTCGTGCGCAAGGTCGGCCAGCAGTTCGATCCCCCTCCTCCGATCGTGCTGCTCGCGTCCGACAGCAACAGTCCGGGCGCGCTCGAAGCGCTGCGCAGCGGCGCCAGCGGCTGCCTGGAGAAGCCGTTCACGCCCGACCGCCTGCACGACGTGCTCGAGCGTTACCTCGACCTCGACGACTGATCCGACCCGACTCCGCCCGCACTTGCGTGGTGATGGCTGAACTCAACAAGGACCCGCTGCACGCGCTGCTCAGCGAGCAGTTGATCGGCGTCATGGCATCGCTCGCACGCGGCGCCTCGACGCGGATCGGCGCCCGCGTCGAAGCACGCCCCAGGCCGGTGTTCGCCGCGGCGACGATCGATCTGCTTGCGCGGGTCCATCGTCCGCTGATCCTCGCGCGCGCGAGCCTGCGCGGCGCCGACGCCGGCCATTCGCTGTGGTTCGCGGTCGACACCGCCGATGCCCTGACGCTGGTCGCGACGTTCGAGAAGCTGCCGGCCGACGCGATCACCGCGCGCCGGCGGGCACCAACGATCGGGGCCGGCGAGCTCGAGCTGTATGCCGCGCTGGCGGACGAGCTCTGTGAAGCGATCGACGCCCGCCTGCGGCAGAAGCCGGGGGACAGCGGAGCGCGGTTCGAGGAGCTCGGCGGCCTGCAGCCGGGCCGCGACCGCGGGCATGCGCTCGGCAGCGGTCCGTTCGTCGTGCTGCCATTCGACTTCGCGATCGGCGATCACGAACCGGGCCAGGCGATGATGATCGTGCCGGCCGCCGTCGCCGTGCGGTGGAACCAGGGCCCGGTCGAGCTGGATCCGCAGCCGCTGCCGGACGAGCCTCCGCGCGGCACCGTCGTCGCGAGCCATGACGACGACGAGGAGATCCCGCTGACCGCGATCCGCGGCCGGCTGGCGGCGTTCCTGAGCACCGCCGAGAGCTTCGCGACCGTGCGGCGGAGCTGCCGGCGCGTCGGGCTCGAGCTCGTGCGCTATGCGCGCAGCGACGTCCCGAATCCGGCCGCGCTGCGCGACCAGATCGTGTTGATCGAGATCCAGGCCGGCGAAGAGCGGCGCTACGAGTGGTGCAAACGGATCAAGGCGCACGATCCTTCGATCCAGGTCGTGCTGCTGATCCACCGGCCTTCGCGGCAGCGCGTGCTGCAGGGGTTCGTCGCGCGCGCCGATGCGATCCTCGGCTGGCCGCTGTCGGAAGGCCTGCTGACGCACAAGCTCGAAGGGCTGTTCGCCCCGGCCGGTTAGCGGACCTCATTCGGCGCGCTGGCGCGCCGCGCGCAACAGCTCTCCGGTCTGCGCACCACTGCGCTGGATCTGCGCCAGCGCTTCCCGCGCCGCCTCGCGCGTGCCGACCGCCAGCGCGGTCTCCGCCTGCACCTGGATCACCGCCAGCAGGTTGGCGACCTGATGCAGCAGTGCGCGGAGCTCGGCCTGTTCCATGCACGCCGAGCGTAGGCCGCTGTCGCCGGATCCGACAGCGCAGTGTCGCGTCCGCCGGCAGCGCGTAGCGCGCCGGCTGCGCGTACCCCCCAACATCCTGTGCTCCCGCACCTGGCATCTGCGTTGCTCCAGGGAGCGCGATGAGCTCGAAGTGGAAGTGGCTCCTGCTGCCGCCGGCCGTGGCCGTCGTGCTGCTGCTCGGTCCATTGCGCGGATCGGAGGACAAACACCAGGCGACGGCGACCGGGGCCCCGGCGACGGTTCCCGCGGATGCGACCAACGCCGGCACACCGAAGAGCACGGCGCCGGCGGTGCCGGACGCGTTCGCGGTCGGCAGTGCCTTGATCGGCGTCCTGCTGCTCGGCGGTGCAGCGCTGGCGCTGTTCTCCAGGCTGCGCGGCGGCCACGCCGCCGGCGACAAGATCGTCTCGCTGCGCCAGAGCCTGCGGCTGTCCCCGCGCCACCGCCTGCACGTCGTCGAGCTGGACACCCGCCTGCTGCTGGTCGGGGAGTGCGACGGCAACCTGTGCGTGCTCGATCGTGGCGACGCTCCCGAGGCCGCGGCCGACGAACGCACGCTGCGCGCGCGCGCGGCCGACGAGGAATCCCTCGACGAGGGTGCGACGCCGCGCAACCTGGTGTTGACGCCGCAGCCGGCGCGCCGCCGCGCGCCGACGCCGCCACGGACAGCCGGTGTGGCGCTGGCCGATTTCCGCGCGCTGCTGCGCCGGGCCCGGGTCCCGAGCGGAACCTGATGCGCCTGCTCCGCCTGCTGTTGGTCTTCGTCTGCTGCACGCTCGGTGCAGCCGCGCAGAATCCGCCGGCACAACCGCAGTTCGCCGGCCCTCCGGCGCCGCCGGTGCAGTCGTCCTCGGCGCCACAGCTGACGCTGCAGCTCAGCGGCGACCCGACCGCGCCGGATCAGCTCGGCGGCTCGCTGCAGATCGTGCTGTTGATGACGGCGCTGTCGCTGGCGCCCGCGATCGTGCTGACGATGACCTGCTTCACGCGGATCGTCATCGTGCTGTCGTTCCTCAAGCGCGCGCTGTCGATGCAGGAGTTCCCGCCGACGCTGGTGGTGACCGGCTTCGCGCTGTTCCTGTCGCTGTTCGTGATGCGGCCGGTCCTCGAGGAGATGCACGTGCATGCGTACCAGCCGTACGTGGCCGAGCAGATCGGGTTCAGCGAGGCGGCCGAGCGGGCTGGCGCGAGCATGAAGAAGTTCATGCTGTCGCAGACGCGGCTGGCCGACGTCGCGCTGATCCTCGACATCGCGAAGATGCCGCCGCCGGCGACGCCGGAGCAGCTGCCGTTCACCGCCGCGATCCCGGCCTTCGTGCTGTCGGAGATCAAGACGGCATTCCAGATGGGGTTCGTGCTGTTCCTGCCGTTCGTCGTGATCGACCTCGTGATCGCGTCACTGCTGGTCTCGATGGGCATGTTCACGCTGCCGCCGGTCGTCGTTTCGACGCCGCTGAAGATCATGCTGTTCGTGCTCGTCGACGGCTGGAACCTGGTCGTCGGCTCGCTGGCCGAGAGCTTCGTGCAGAGCTGAACCCACGATGGACGACGCCGTGTTGATGGACCTCGCGCGCACGACGCTGTTGACGGCGTTGAAGCTGGTCGCGCCGGCGCTGGTCGTCGGCATGACGATCGGGCTGCTGGTCAGCCTGTTCCAGACGATCACGTCGCTGCAGGAGCAGACGCTGGCGATCGTGCCGAAGATCCTGGCCGTCGTCGCGACGATCCTGCTGCTGCTGCCGTGGACGCTGACGGTGCTGCGCGACTACGCGCGCACGCTGTTCGAGAACCTGGCCCAGTACGGGCCCCCCGTACCGTGATCCAGACGCTGCTCGCGGAGTTCCCGGCGCTGCTGCTGGCGGTCGTGCGCACGATGGCGTTCTTCGTCGCGATGCCGCTGTTCGGGATCGCGCGCGATTCCCGGATGCTGCGGCTGACGCTGGCCGTGGGTCTCGGCGCGATGTTCCACTGCGTCGCGCCGGCCGAGGTCGCCCCCGGCAGCCTGATCGAGCTGATCGTGATGGCGGTCCGCGAGACCGCGATCGGGCTGATCGCCGGCTACGCGGTCGGCCTGCTGAGCGCGACGGTCGCGGCGGCCGGCGAGCTGATCAGCCACGAGATGGGGTTCTCGATGGCGACGATCGTCGACCCGGAGACCGGGCAGTCGAACCCGGTGGTTTCGCAGCTGTTCGAAGTCGTCGCGTTCCTGCTGATCTTCGCGCTCGATCTGCACCACGAGATCCTGCGCGTGCTCGGCGCGACCTGGACGTTCGTGCCGACGGGCGCGCCGGTCGATCTCACGGCGGTGGCGCCGCGGCTCGCTGAGCTGGTCGCGCTCTCGCTCGGATTCGCGCTGCGCTACGCGCTACCGGTGCTCGGCGTCATGGTCCTGACGACCGCGGCGCTGGTCATGCTTTCGCGCGCGGTCCCGAACATCAACCTGCTCGAGTTCAGCTTCGGCGCCCGGATCCTGCTCGCGTTGTTGGCGGCGATCTGGTTCCTGGCGGAAGGACAGGAATTCCTGGTCGGTGCGTTCGAGACCCTGCTCGGACGCGCGGCCGTGTTGTTCGCACGGAGCTGAGCGATGGCGCTGTTCCAGGACGACGCCGGCCGCACCGAAAAACCGACGCCCGGCCGGCTCAGCGAAGCCCGCGACCGCGGGCAGGTCGCGCTGTCGCGCGAGCTGACGATGGGTGCGAGTCTGCTGCTCGCGATCCTGGTGCTGGAGCAGGTCGGCCCGTGGTTCACCGGCTCGCTCGCCGACGCGCTGCGGCTGGGGCTGCAGGTCGAGCTGGCGCCCCGTTGGCTGGACGGCGGCGGCATCGGCGGCGTGCTCGGGACGCTGCGGCAGTTCGCCGGGACCGTGGCGCCGTCGTTCCTGTTCCTGGCCGGGATCTCGGTGCTCGGGATCGCGGTCGCCGGCTACGCGCAGATCGGGCTGCGCTGGTCGCCGGCGGCGCTCAGCTGGAAGCCGGAGCGGCTCAACCCGGCGACGAACCTGCAGCGGCTGTTCAGCCTCGACTCGGTCATGCGGACCGCCGCGTCCGCGGTGAAGCTCGCGCTGCTCGCGCTCGTGCTGTGGCTCGTGCTCGAGGACCGCTGGCCGCTGCTGGCGACCTTGCACTCGTACGACGACCTGCAGACGTCGATCGGCATCGTCGTCGAGACGGCGTTCGCGCTGTTCTTCTGGATCGCGCTGGCGGTGTTCCTGCTCGCATTCGTCGACGTCGCCTGGCAGCGCTTCAGCTTCACCAAGAACCTGATGATGACCAAGCAGGAGGTCGAGGACGAACGCAAGCGCACCGACGGCGACCCGCTGATCAAGAGCCGCCAGCGCACCGCGCGGCTCGAGCTGATGCGCCAGCGGATGATGGAAGCGGTCCCGAAGGCCGACGTCGTGATCACCAACCCGACGCACTTCGCAGTCGCGCTCGCCTACGACCGCGCGCGGCACTCGGCACCGGAGGTCGTCGCCAAGGGCGTCGACGACGTCGCGGCGCGGATCCGCGAGATCGCGCAGGCGCATGGCGTGCCGCTGATGTCCGACCCGCCGCTGGCGCGCACGTTGTTCCGTGCGGTCAAGGTCGGGCAACAGATCCCCGAACGCTTCTACCAAGCGGTCGCCACCGTGCTCGGGCACGTCTGGCGGCTGCGGCAGCGGAGCCGATAGCCGATGGAGATGCCAGTCCGCCGCCGGCGCAACGAAGCGCTCGCCCTGGTCCTGATCGCCGTGCTCGGGGTCATGCTGATCCCGATGCCGCCGTTCGTGCTCGACTTCCTGCTGTCGCTGAACATCACGATCAGCCTGCTGATCGTGATGACGGTGCTCAGCGCCGGGCGGCCGACCGAGTTCTCGACGTTCCCCAGCGTGCTGCTGTTCACGGCGCTGTTCCGGCTCGCGCTGAACGTCGCGTCGACGCGGCTGATCCTGCTCGAAGGGGATGCCGGCAGCATCATCCACACGTTCGGCGAGTTCGTCGTCGGCGGCGACTACGTGGTCGGTGCGATCGTGTTCCTGATCCTGGTCGTGATCCAGTTCGTCGTGATCACCAAGGGGCAGAACCGGATCAGCGAGGTCGCGGCGCGGTTCACGCTCGATGCGATGCCGGGCAAGCAGATGTCGATCGACGCCGACCTGTCGGCCGGGTTGATCACGAACGAGGAGGCGAAGGCGCGCCGCCGCGCGCTGGCGGCCGAGGCGGAGTTCTACGGCGCGATGGACGGTGCCGGGAAGTTCGTCCGCGGCGATGCGATCGCCGGGCTGATCATCACGGCGATCAACATCCTCGGTGGTCTGCTGATCGGTGCCCTGCACTTCGGCCTGCCGATCGAAGCCGCGCTGCAGAAGTACGCGATCCTGACGATCGGCGACGGTCTCGTCGCGCAGATCCCGGGCCTGCTGGTCTCGACCAGTGCGGGCATCCTGACCACGAAGAGCGCCAGCGAGGCGGGCCTCGGCAGCGAGATCGGGGATCAGATCCTGATGCGGCCCGGGGTGTTGCGCGGAGTCGCCTTCCTGCTGTTCGGCGTCGGCATCCTGCCTGGCATGCCGCTGATCCCGTTCGCGCTGCTCGGTGGCGTGCTGCTGCTGCTCGCCTCGCGCGTCGCCGCGCAGACGCCCGCGCCCGCGGCCGAGGCACCGGCGGCTCCGGCCGGCGGCGAGGACGGGCAGGCGCAGGTCGAGGAGCTGCTCGGCGTCGACCGGCTCGGAATCGAGATCGGCTACCGGCTGATCGCGCTGGTCGAGCCGGGACGACACGGCGGCCTGCTCGAACACATCCGCGCAGTGCGCCGCCAGCTCGCGCAGACGCTCGGCCTCGTGATCCCGCCGATCCGCGTCAAGGACAACGTGCAGATCGATCCGAACGGGTACCGGATCCTGTTGAACGGGCAGGTCCTCGCGAGCGGCGACCTGCGCGCGGGGCAGTACCTCGCGATGGATCCGGGCGGGATCGCGACGCCGATCCACGGCATCGACACCAAGGAGCCGGCGTTCGGGTTGCCGGCGAAGTGGATCCCGGAGAGCGAGAAGGACCGCGCCGAGATCGCCGGCTACACGGTCATCGATGCACCCTCGGTGTTGGTGACGCACCTGACCGAGATCCTGCGCCGCCACGCGCACGAGCTGCTGTCGCGCGACGACGTCAAGTCGCTGGTCGACCACCTGCGGCGCGGCGCGCCGGCCGCGGTCGAGGAGTTGATCCCCGCGCAGCTGTCGATCGGGCAGGTGCAGCGCGTGTTGGCCGGGCTGCTGCGCGAGCAGGTCCCGATCCGCAACCTGCAGGTGATCCTCGAGGCGTTGGCTGATGGGGTCGCCGACACCAAGGACCCCAAGCTGCTGACCGAACGCGTGCGCTCCCGGATCGCACGCACGATCCTCGAGCCACACCTCGATCCGGCCGGCACGCTGCACGCGACCGTCATCGATCCGAACCTGGAGCGGAGCCTGGCCGAGGCAGTCGCCGGGCAGGAGGGGTTCGGTGGCCTGCCGCCCGGGTTCCTGTCGCGGTTCGTCGACGGCACGGCGCAGGCGCTGGCAGCGATGGCGAAGGAGGGACGCGATCCGATCCTGGTCACGCGCGCGACGCTGCGGCCGTTCCTGGCCGAAGCGATCGCCGGCGTGATCCCCAACGCCGCCGTGTTGAGCTACCAGGAGACCGCGCCGGCACGGCGCGTCGAAACCTCACGCCGGATCGCGGTGCCGGTCTGAGCCATGCAACTCGAACGGATCCACGGCAGGACGTTGCAGGACGCGATGGCGCAGGTCGCCGCACGCTGCGGCACCGACGCGCTGGTCGTCGAGACCAGGCGCGTGCGCGACGGCTACGTGATCGTCGCCGCCCGGCCGGCCCCGCCGGTGCGCACGGCGGCGCCGTCACAGGCGCCGGCGTCCTGGTCGCGCGGCTTCCGTCCGCTCGCCGAACGTGGGCTGGCGTTCGGGCTCGCCCCGGACGTGCTGCTCGCGCTCGAGCGGGCGCTGCGCGGGACGCGGGTCGATCTCTCCAAGCCGGGCGATCCGGCACTCGGTTCGGTTGCGGCGCGCATCCTGCGCGCGCTGATCCCGGTGCAGGAGCTGGCGTTGCCGCAGGCACGCGTGCTCGCACTTGCCGGTCCGACCGGCGTCGGCAAGACGACGACGCTGGCCAAGATCGCCGCGCGCTGCATCCGCGCGGGCGGCGAGCGCGTCGCGATCGTGACTCTCGACACGTTCCGCATCGCGGCCGTCGAGCAGTTGCGCGCGTACGCCGAGATGCTCGGTGCCCCCTGCGAGGTCGTGCTGACCCCGCAGGACCTCCGCCGTGCCGTCGCCGCGCATGCGAAGGCCGACCGGATCCTGATCGACACGACCGGGCGCAGCCCGTTCGACCGCGACGCGCTCGCCGGACTCGCCGGGTTCCTGCAGGTCGCGCGGCCGCAGACGCTGCTGTGTGTTCCGGCTGGGACGCGCCGGGCCGATGCAATCGCGACGATCGACGCGTACGCCGGCCTCGCGCCTGCCGCGCTCGTGTTGACCAAGTGGGACGAGACACGCGTGCCGGGCGAAGTGCTGTCGCTGGCGATCGAGCGCGGGCTGCCGCTGTCGCACCTGACGATCGGCCAGGAGGTACCGGACGATCTCGTCGTCGCCGACGCCGGCGCAATCGCCGCGGCCGTGTTCGGCCTCGAGGAAGCCTGCGCACTGGAGGTGCTGTGACGGTCTCGCACCAGGCCCGCGGACTGCTGCGGGCCGCGCCGCGCACCGGTGGTGCCCGCTGGATCGCCGTGACCGGCGGCAAGGGGGGCGTGGGCAAGACCCTGCTCGCCGTGCAGCTCGCGCTCGGCGCCGCCCGCGCCGGCCGGCGCACGCTGCTGGTCGACGCCGATCCAGGACTCGGCAACGTGGGAGTCCATCTGCGGCTCGCGCCGCAACGCACACTCGACGACGTGCTGCTCGGTCGCTGCCGTGCGCGCGACGCGATGCTGCCGGGCCCCGGCGGGCTCGAGCTGATCGCCGGCGCGAGCGGCTCACCCGCGCTCGGCAGCGCCGGGCCGGCCGCCCTCGCCGAGCTGTTCGCCGCCGTGGCTTCGGCCGCCGCGGCGCACGATGTCGTGATCTGCGACACCGGCGCCGGGATCGGTCCTGCCGTCATCGAGGCAGTGCGTCGCGCCGACGTCACGCTGGCCGTCACGACCCCCGACGCGGCGGCGGTCACCGACTGCTACGCGCTGTGCAAGGTGCTGCAGGCGGAGCGGATCGCGGTGCCACGCCTGGTCGTCAACCGCGTCCGTTCGCGCGACGACGCACTGCGCACGGCGGCGCGCCTGACGACCGTCTGCACGCGCTTCCTTGGTTGCACGCCGGAGCTGCACGGATGGCTGCACGACGAGCGTTCGCTCGAGCTGGCGGTCGCCGCGCAGCGCCCGTGGCAGCCGCAAGGTGCGGCCCCCGCGGCCGACGACCTGCGCGCGCTGATCGCGTCGATGTTGTCGCTGCTGCCGGCGAAACCGCGGTAGTCGGCGCTTCATCCGCCGCCGCCGGAATGCCGAAAGGAACCGCCGGGAGTCGGCGGTGGCAAGGCGCCGGCGGAACCGAGCGAAGAACATCGGATGCAGGTCGGCAGCAACGAGTTGGTCCGCGCCGCGAGCGCCTGGCTTGCCAGTCTCGGCTTCGCGTTGGCATTCCTGGTCTCGATGTGGACCAGCGGCGGCATCGCGACTGCGGTCCTGCGCGGCGCCATCGCCGCCGTCGCCACGCTGGTCGTGACGCGGCTCCTGTTGCGGCCGCTGTTCGCGGTGCTGCTGGACGCCCTGGCCCGCGACCGTGCTGCGAAGTCGCAGGAGGCCGGCCGGTGAAGGCGGCGGCCGGTCGCCCGCAGCGCAGCCAGGAGGAGCGCGACCGGCTCGTCGAGCAGTACCTGCCGCTGGTGCGCTACGTGGTCGCGCGCATCCCGGTCACGCTGCCGGCGACGCTCGACAAGGAGGAGATGTTCTCGGTCGGCATCGTCGGGCTGATGCACGCGGCGGCGAGCTACGACCCGACGCGGGGGGCTTCGTTCAAGACGTTCGCCTACACGGCGATCCGCGGTGCGATCCTGGACGAGATCCGCCGGCACGATCCGGTGCCGCGCAGCCGCCGGGACCGCCTGCGCCGCATCGACCGCGCCCTCGGGGCCCTCCGCGCCCAGCTCGACCGCGAGCCGACGCTCGAAGAGCTGGCCGAGCGGCTCGGCATGGCGGCCGCCGAGCTCGACGAGGATCTGCTCGCCCTGCGCACGTGCCGCGTGCTGTCCCTCGACGATTCGGTCCCCGGACCGGCCGGCGAGGACAGCGGCTCGCTGCTGAGCCGCTGCGCCGATCCGGATACCGAAGAACCGGACGCACGGCTGCTCCGCGACGAGCGGCTGACGCAGCTCGCGCGGGCGATCGCCGAGCTGCCGGAAGCGGAGCGGCACGTCGTCGTGCTGTACCACTACGAGAACCTGTACCTGAAGGAGATCGGCGCGATCCTCGGCGTTACCGAGTCGCGCGTCTCGCAGATCCTGACGCGCGCGATGGCGCGACTCGAGCAGCGGATGGTCGCGTTGGAGCGCGATCCGAACGAGGAGTGAGCGATGGAGCTGGAGCCGATCCGTCACCTGACCCCCGACCAGCGCCCGCGCCGGATCCCGTCCGACCGGCGCGACGAGGGCGCGCGGCGGCGCTTCGAAGAAGCCTGGCGGCGGGAACGGCAGGACGCACCGGAACCGGAAGCCCCGATGCCGGCGGACGCTCCGGCCCGGCCGCGGCTCCAGTCCGACCGGTCCCCGATCCGAAGAGGACCTGACGGCGGACTCCACGTCGACGTGCTGGCCTGAGACGCCGGCGCGCGGACCCGCCCGGCACTGCGGCAAAGGATGCAATCGCGATGGAACGACCCGACCGCACTCCTGGCGTGATCCCGGCGCGGGACGTCCGCCGCACGGCGCAGCCGGCGCTGGTCGAGTCCGGCGGCGGACCGGACCGCAGCATGACTGTGCTGCCGCACGTCGACGGCGACCGGATCGCGGCGCTCGAAGTGCGCTGCTCGTGCGGCAACTCCGTCGTCGTCGAGTGCGAGTACGAACCGGAGGGAACCTGATGCGCACCTCGCTGACGATGCTGTGCGCCGCGGGCGTGCTCGGCGCCTGTTCGCTGCTGCCGCAGCAGTCCCCCGAGCAGGGGAAGGTCAAGCCGATCGAACCGCAGAACGCGTACCTCAACCAGGGCGGCGTCGCGACCGAGCTCGACCTCGGGCCCGGCACCAAGACCCTGCTCGAGGACTACGTCGACCAGCAGAAGCTGAAGATCGAGAGCGAAGCGAAGCTGGCCGAGGCGAATGCGCTGATCGAGAGCCTGCGCGCGTCGCTGCGCACTGCCGAGGAGGAGCGCGACCGCGAGCGGCGCAGCCGCAGCGGCAGCGAGGCGGAAGCCGAGCGCTGCCTGAAGCTGCTGCGCGACCGCGAGAGCAAGATCCTGAACCTGCAGATCGAGCGCGCGCGCCTGCAGCAGGAGCTGCTGCACCAGCGGATCGCACGGATGCAGCAGGATCTCGAGACGTTGCAGCGCCCGGTCGCCCCGCCGAGCGAGGAGCCGGAGCTGCCGGTGGCGCCCGGACCGCAGCGATGAGCACGCGCAACGCGGCGACGATGCGGCTCGGCCTGCTCGGCCTGCTCGCCGGCACGGCGTGCAGCTGGGGCCGTCCCAGCGAGGCGCTGCCGGTCAACCACTACTTCGCCGATGCGCGCGACCTGGCCAGCGTCCGGCGCGTGATCGTGCTGCCGTTCACGGCGGCGGCGGACCTCATCGCCGACACCGCGACCGTCCGCGCCGCATTCCTCGACGAGCTGCAGAAGCTGCAGCGCTTCGAGGTCGTCCCGCTGCCGGAGTCGGCACCGGAAGACGAGCGGCTGTACCAGAGCCTCGCGCGCGGTCGCCTGTCGACGCGCGACCTGGTCGAACTCGGCACGCGCTACCGCGTCGACGGCCTCGTGCTCGGGACGATCACGAGCTGGCGGCCGTATCTGCCACCGCACCTCGGCCTGCGCGTGCAGCTGCTGTCGATCCATTCGGCGACGACGGTCTGGGCCGCCGAAGGGCTCTA
Organism: uncultured candidatus Brocadiaceae bacterium; assembly: GCA_964483245.1. Lineage (GTDB taxonomy): Bacteria > Planctomycetota > UBA1135 > UBA1135 > UBA2386 > CAZABP01. The sequence continues at coordinate 13,835 of CAZABP010000001.1, forward strand.
CGACGCCGGCGACGGCGCGATGCGTGAGGATCTGCAGGAGTACGCCGACACGTTCGCCGCCGAAGAGGCCTCGCTGCACGGCAGCGAGATCCACCTGATCTCACCGCGCAAGTTCGCGCGCTACGTCTGCCACCGGCTGGTCGGGACCTGGCGGTACTGAGCATCCCCGGTCACCGACGGAACCCGGCCTGACTCGTCCGTCAGCGGGAAGTCACAGCTGCGGTCTCGGCGAGCGCGCCCGGCTCGAAAGAGCGCGGGCGGCAGGGCGTTTCCGACCCCTGCGAGGTGCTTCGATGCTGCGAATCCGCCCGGTGGCCGTTCTCCTCCCTGCGCTGGCCACGCTGCTCCCTGGCCAGAGCCTGCTGAAAGACGTCAACACGCTGCCGCCGACGTCCGATCCGGGATCGTTTCCGACGGCGCTGTACACGGTCGGCGCGCAGACGTTCTTCCAGGCCCAGGACGCAGCACACGGCGCCGAGCTGTGGGTCAGCTATGGCACCGCCGCCGGCACGCGGCTCGTGCTCGACCTGGAGCCGGGTGCCGGGAGTTCGTCGCCGCGCGCGTTCACGACGTTCCAGGGCCTCGCGTACTTCGCCGCCGAGACGAGCGGGCACGGCGTCGAGCTGTGGCGCAGCGACGGCACCAGCGCCGGCACGAGGCTGGTCGCCGACCTGAACCCGGGCAGTGCCGGCAGCAGTCCGGACGACTTCGAGGTCTTCGGTGCGCGGATGCTGTTCCGCGCGACGGCGCCCGGGGTCGGGCGGGAGCTGTTCGTGACCGACGGGACGACGGCCGGCACGCAGCTCGTCCTCGACATCTGGCCCGGACCGGACGACTCCGGACCGCTCGACCTCGCCGTACTCGGGAACCTCGTGTACTTCGCGGCCGAGGAGCCGGTGCATGGGAGCGAGCTCTGGGTCAGCGACGGTACCGCGGCCGGAACGCGGCTGTTCGCCGACCTCGAGGGCGGCGCGACGGGGAGCTATCCGCGCTTCATGGTGCCGCTGGGCACGCAGCTGCTGTTCGCCGCCGCGACCGCGGCAAACGGGATCGAGCTGTGGCGGACGGACGGGACAGCCACCGGCACGACGCTGCTGAAGGATCTGAATCCGGGCCCATCGCACGGCCACCCGTTCTTCCTGGTGCCGATCGGGAATCTGGTCTGGTTCCAGGCGGATGACGGCGTGCGCGGCACGGAGGTCTGGGTGACCGACGGCACGGCCACCGGCACGCGCATGGTCGCGGATGTGTTCCCCGGTTCGACCAGCTCGCGTCCCGAGCACTTCACGCGGTTCGGGACGCAGGTGCTGTTCACCGCGACGGCGCCGAGCGTCGGGCGCGAGGTGCACATCAGTGATGGAACGACCGCCGGCACGCGCCTGGTGGCCGACATCCAACCAGGCACCGTCAACGGGATGCACCATCCGTCGACGACCGACGTGTTCCATCCGCTCGGCGCGCGCGTGGTGTTCACGGCCGATGATGGCGTGCACGGCGTGGAGCCGTGGGTGACCGACGGCACCGCCGCCGGCACGCTGCTGCTGGCGGACGTGAATCCCGGCAGCGCGAGCGGTTCGACGATCTTCGGCGAGGTGATCGCCGTGCTGGGCGCGCAGGCATTGCTGCGTGGCTACGAACCGACGACACCGCCAGGACGCGGCGCAGAGCTCTGGCACAGCGATGGGACTCCGGCCGGTACCGCGCTGCTGGTGAACCTCGCGAAGCCCGCGGCGCAGGGTTCGGATCCGGACGGCTTCGCCGAGCTGTTCGACCAAGTGCTGTTCCGGGCGCGCGACGGCAGTGGTGGCATGCGACCGTGGATCAGCGACGGCACGGATGCGGGAACGAGGCTGCTGGCGGATCTGCAGCTTCCGACCACGCCCGGCGTCGAGGACCGTTTCGTGCCGTTCCGCAATGCAGTCCTGTTCGTGGCCGAGCACCCGGCGCACGGCCGCGAACCGTGGATCACGGACGGAACCAACGCCGGCACGAAACTGCTGCTCGACCTCGTTCCGGGTGCGAACAGCAGTGATCCGGATGAGTTCGTGACATTCCAGGAGCGCGTGTGGTTCGTCGCGTCGACGCCAGCGCACGGCCGCGAGCTGTGGGTCACCGATGGCATGCCCGCAGGCACGACGCTGTTCGCCGACCTGCGCAGCGGCAGCAGCGGCTCGGATCCTGTCGAGTTGACGGTCGCCGGCGAGCGGCTGTACTTCGCTGCACGGACCTGGACGCCGGGTCACGAGCTGTGGCGCACCGACGGGACCCAGGCTGGGACGTGGGAGGTCTATCCGCTGCTGAACAGCGGCGCGCGGATCCATGAGATCGCGGCGTTCGGCTCCGACCTCCTGCTCAGCGTGGATGATCGCGTCCACGGCACGGAGCCCTGGTTTTCCGACGGCACGACGAGTGGAACCAACCTGCTCGCGGATGTGCGCCCCGGCAGCGCGAGCAGCGATGCGTCCGGGTTCACGTCGTATCGCCCCGGCTTCCCGATCTGGCTCTGCGTCTTCCGTGCAAATGATGGGGTGCATGGCATGGAGCCGTGGATCACCAGCGGCAGACACGGCAGGACGAACCTGCTGCGGGACATCACTCCGGGTGCGCTGGGTTCGGAGCCGGACGCGTTTCGGGTAGTTGCGAGCACGTGGGTCCTGTTCGCCGCAGCGGATCGGTCTGCAACAGGAACAGGACGCGAGCCCTGGATGACCACCTTCGGCACCGCGGAGACGACCAACCTGTTGCTGGATCTCTGGCCTGGTCCGGCCGACGGTCTACCCCCGGGTGTGGCGGGGCAACCGGCGGTGCTCGGCAACAACGCACGTGTGCTGTTCGCGGGGCACGACGGTGTTCACGGTCTCGAGCCCTGGATCACCGATGGAACGGCAGCCGGAACCCAGATGCTGGCGGACCTGCGCGCAGGTTCTGCCGGATCTGCGCCGGCGCAGTTCGGGGTCGCAGGAAGGCGTGCCTATTTCAGCGCCATCGACGGAGTCGCCGGACGTGAGCCGTTCTCGCTCGCGCTCGCCTCGGTCGGTGCCGGTTACGTCCGCGCGGTCGGCGCCGGCTGCGCGGGCAGCAATGGACGGGTACCCACGTTCACCGGCAGTGGGGTGACAGCGATTGGAACCCTGTTGAACTTGGGAATGGTGAATGCGCGCCCCAATGCCGTCGCTTGCACGCTGATCGGCCCTGGTCCGCTGCTCGTTCCGGCCGGCGGCGGCTGCATGGTCTACGTTCCGATGCAGAGCGTGCTCGCATTCCCGATGTTGGTGAACGCGGCGGGGCAGGGCGTGGTACTGCTGCTGGTTCCGAAGGACCCCGCCCTGATCGGTCTGTTCGTGCACGCGCAGACGTTCGTCAGCGATCCGGGGGCGGCGTGGCAGGGCGCAGTGGCCTTCACGAACGCCCTGCAGATCCTGCTCGGGAGTTGACGCAAGCGTCGTTACAGCTCAGTTACGTGGCCGGCGTCCCCTTGCGTGCACGTCACGACTAGGAATGCCGTCCCCGCGCCTGCCCCACCACCCTCGCACGCCTGGCGCGCCGGATCCCCTGCATGTCTCGCACGCTGCACCACGGGCAGGACTCTGCCCGAGGGAGCTCCCCTCTCTCCCTGATCCCCACCCCGGACCAAGCGCGTGAGCTCGCACGTCAGGCGCAGGCGCTGCCATCGCTCGACCTGACGCCGCGGCAGACCTGTGATCTCGAGCTGCTGCTGACCGGCGGGTTCGCGCCGCTGCGCGGGTTCCAGAGCAAGGCCGACGTCGACCGCGTCGTCGGTGAGATGCGGCTCGTCGATGGCACGCTGTGGCCGATCCCGATCACACTCGACGTACCGGCCGACCGCGCCGCGGCGTTCATGCGGGCGCCGGCGATCGCGCTGCGCGACGTCGAGGGGCTCGTGCTCGCGATCCTGGACGTGGAGGAAGTGACGAGCCCGGACCGCGCGGCCGAAGCTGCCCAGGTCTACGGCACCCGCAGCACGCACCATCCGGGCGTTGCCGAGCTGATGCGTGTGCCGGACGTGCGCCGGTTCGCTGGCGCGCTGCGCGGGATCGCGCTGCCGGTGCACTACGACTTCGCCGGGCTCCGCCACACACCGGCGGCCCTGCGCGCCGAGTTCGCAAGGCGAGGCTGGACGCGGATCGTCGCGTTCCAGACGCGCAATCCGATGCACCGCGCACATGTCGAGCTGACGCGGCGCGCGGCGGAGCAGACCGGCGCGCAGCTGCTGCTGCACCCGGTCGTCGGCCTGACGCGACCCGACGACGTCGACCATTTCACGCGCGTGCAGACCTACCAGAAGGTCCTGCCGCGCTATCCGGAGGGACTCGCGATGCTGTCGCTGCTGCCGCTCGCGATGCGGATGGCAGGACCGCGCGAAGCGCTGTGGCACGCGATCATCCGGCGCAACCACGGCTGCACGCACTTCATCGTCGGGCGGGATCACGCCGGGCCGGGCAACGACGAGCACGGCCGGCCGTTCTACGGTCCGTACGACGCGCAGCGCGTGTTGGCGCAGCACGAGGCGGAGATCGGGATCCAGAGCGTGCCGTTCGCCGAGATGGTGTTCGTCGAGGAGACGCAGCGGTTCGTGCCGATCGGCGAGGTGCCGGCCGGGGCGACGACGCGCAGCCTGTCCGGGACCGAGGTGCGCCGGCATCTCGAACGCGGGAGCGAGCTGCCGGAGTGGTTCACGTATCCGGAAGTCGCGCAGGAGCTGCGCCGGCGGCATCCCCCGCGCCAACAGCAGGGGGTCGTCGTGTTGTTCACCGGATTGTCCGGTGCCGGCAAGTCGACGATCGCGCGCGCAGTGCAGATCCGGCTGCTCGAAGCCGGCGAGCGGCGCGTGACGCTGCTGGACGGGGACCACGTGCGCAAGATGCTGTCGTCGGAGCTCGGGTTCTCCCGCGAACACCGGGATCTGAACGTGCTGCGGATCGGGTTCGTCGGCACCGAGGTCGCGCGGCACGGCGGGATCGCGCTGTGCGCGCCGATCGCGCCGTACGACTCGGTGCGCAAGCAGATCCGGGCGATGGCGCAGGCGGTCGGTGGATTCGCGCTGGTCCACATCGCAACGCCGATCGAGGTGTGCGAGCAGCGGGATCGCAAGGGGCTGTACGCGAAGGCGCGCGCGGGGCAGCTGGCGAACTTCACCGGTGTGTCGGATCCATACGAGGCGCCGGCGGATGCCGAGCTCGTCATCGATGCGGCCACCTGCACGCCGGCGGAGGCGGCGGAACGGATCCTCGGCTGGCTGCAGCAGCAGGGCTACACCGGCGGAGCCGGGCGGCCATGACCGCGCTGCGCAGGCAGCGGCAGCCGTTCTTCGTGATCGGCACCGGACGCTGTGGCTCGACGCTGCTGTGCCACCTGCTGCAGGCGCACCCCTCGGTCGCGATGACGAACGAAGGACGCCTGCTGGATGCGCTGTGGTTCTTCTTCCAGTTCGCGCGGCTGCCGGCATTCCGCGAGCAGGAGTTCACGTTCTCCTACCAGTTCAAGCTGCACGGGTTGGTCGGCAGCAACTACTGCGACGACTTCGCCGCGGTGCTCGGCGAGCATGCGCAGCCGCTGCTCGAGCAGTTCTACGAGCGGCACTTCGCCGGGCGGGAGTTCACGCACTACGGGGACAAGCTGCCCGGGATCGAAGCGGCGCACGCATTCGGCACGTTGGCGCCGCGGACGAAGTTCGTGCTGCTGTCCAGGGACCCGCGCGACGTGCTCTGCTCGATCCGTGCGCACGCGCGCAGTCCGCGCGCGTTGGCCAACAACCCACTGCTCGAGCAGCCCAGGATCCCGGACTTCGCCAACCACTGGCGCAACCTGCACGCCGGCGCGCTCGACTACCTGCCGGACCGGCTGCACGTCCGTTACGAGGATCTGCTGCTCGACCGCACCACGGCGCTCGCGCGCGTCATGGATTACCTCGGGCTCGACGTCGTGCCGGAACAGACTTCGATCCTGGGGCGCGAGGAGCTGTTCGCGAGCCACGGGACCAAGGAGTCCCCGGAGCAGACGGTCGGGCGGTGGCGCGCCGACCTGAGCGCGGCGGATCGCGCGCAGGTCGAAGCGATCTGCGCGCCGGTCATGGCGCGGTTGGGGTACGAGGCGTGAGCTCGCCGTTCCCGCCGAATCTCGCGGATCAGGGATCCGTCTGCGCGTTCCGCGGCAGTGCACGCCGGCGCAGGTCTCTCACGAGCGCGATGCGGAATTCCTCGAGCTCCAGCGCGGAGACGCCGCCGGGAATGCCGGCCTCGGGACCGATCCTGAGTTGATCGAGCAGCCAGGCGAGGGTCGCCGCATCGACTCCTCCATCCTTGCTGGCCGCATCCGCCAGGGCCTGATCCAGATCGGCTCCCGCGAGCAGCAGCGCCCGCAGGTCTACGAGATCACGGATCTCACCGCGCCCGAGCAACGCGCAGAGCTTGCCCGCAATGATCTCGCGCGGGCTGTCGACGAGGATGGTTCCGCGGCGCATCGGCTCGCGTTCGACCTGCGGCGCCAGGTCGAGCACCAGATCGACCAACGTGGATTCGTCACCGCGTTGCAGCAGCCAACGGCGGAAATGCGGAAACCGGCGTTGCGACACTGCGGTCGCGCCGATCGCCGACGCTGCATGCCGGAGCACCGACTCTCCCTCGTCGAGGTCCAGAGGCGTGCGCGCGAACAGGTCGAGATCCTGACTCGCCCGGTGACCGAGGTGGAATCCGGCGAGTGCACCGCCGCCGGTCAGCACGAAACGCTGTTCACGCGCGAAGAACTCCTGCAGCACGTCCGTCTGCAGCTGCGTGAGGCTACTCCGGAAGGAGTCCATCGGCTCGCCACCCATCGATCAAGAAATCCCAGAATCCGCGTTGGCGCCCGAGATGGCGTCGTACTGCGGGATAGTCACGCACCAGCTGATCGAGCTTCACGAAGCGCCACACATCGTGGTAGCGCGCCTCGCGGAGCAGGCGTCCCAGCCACAATGCGCGCACGTGCAGTTCTGGATGCACCAGCAGGCGACGCAGCTCGCCGGTCGTGACCGGGACGTCCCAGATGAAGTAGGGCTGGACGTCCTCGCGATCGAGCTCCGTCGACAGGGTCATCGGATGCGGCTTCGGCGTCACCGTGGATCGCGACAATAGCTCCGTGCGGGTCAGACGTAGTACCAGAGATTGTTCAGGTAGTGCACGACCACCGCGGGCCACAGCGAGCGGCACTTCAGCGTCATCCAGGCGGCGACCGGGCCGAACACCGCGCCGGTGTAGACCATCTGTCCGACCAGTCGTTCCGGCGCGAGCCAGTAGATGTTGCGCAGGTGCAGGATGCCGAACAGCAGCGACGAGATCGCGATCGCGAACGCACTCGAACGGCGGCGCGCGAGCTGGCCGAGAATCCAACCGCGGAACACCAGCTCCTCGTAGATCGGCGCGAACAGCACGTTGAAGCCGGGACCGGGGAAACCGAACACGGTCTCGTGCGCGCGGTACTCCGCGTGCGTGCACAGCACCGTCGTGACGAACAGCAGCACGACCGCGACGACCTGCGCCGCCGCGGGCACGGGGCCGACGCGGCGGAACTCGAACAGCGACCCCGCTGCCGGATCGGACCCACCGAGGCGGAGGAACTGCGGGAGCCGGAGCGTGGGCATGGCGCGCTCGACGCTCACGCTCGCCGCCCCCTCCGCAGCGTGATCCGAAAGGGGTCTGACCCCTTCCGGATGCGAGCTCAGAAGCCGCGCAGGATCAGCTTCTCAGCGACGGCGCGGTAGACCTCGGGCAGGTCCATCTCGCCGGCGCGGAGCTTGCGGCGCACTTCGTCGACCCGCTCGTCGCGCAGCTCCGGTTCGCGCTGGGCGCGCTCGCGCAGGGCTTCGATCGCGGCGAGGGTCTCGCGGCCGGTCGGGCTGATGGCGGCGGTGTCCTGCGCCGGCGGCGTGGACGGAGCCTTGGCCCGGTCCCGCTCGGCGCGGTCGGCGCGGTTCGGCCCGCGTTCGACTCCGCCATTCCCGGCGATCGACCTGATGTCCATGGCAGCCTCCGTGGGATCTTCGGCACCCGCAGGCTCGACTTGAGGCAGGCGGGAGGAAAAACGAGCGGCGCACGGCCGGCGGCGTAGCGCAGCTGTCCGGCAGGAGCTGCCGGACCGGCAGGATCTGCCGGCCTCTTTCCGGCAGCGGTTGCCTGCGGTTGCGGCCCGCCCGCGGCGCCCGCGCGCCGGATCCCGTTGGCAGCGCGGGTTGCGGATCTGCGCCGCGGTTGGCACGCACCGTGCTCCACCGGCACCGGGAGCAACGGGAAGCGTGGAACTGCGAGGACTACCGATCGGGCGGGTCGAGTTCGACCCGATGCGCGTGCCGGCGCCGGCGCGCTCGGCCCCGGCCGCAGGCACCGCACCCAGGCGCGACTTCGAGGCAGAACTCGACAGTGCCAACGCCGCGACGGCGGGGGCGCGCGATGCGGAACCCGGGCCGGCCGCCCGCACCGAACCGCAGCCACCGCCGCCGACCCGCGACCCGGCGCCGGCGGCCGACGCGGCCGCCGAAGCTCCCGCCGACCAGACGCAGCCGCAGCCGGCGTCCCGCGCCGACGCCGCGGCCGCGCAAACGACACTCGGGGCAGGGGATCCGACACGGCGAATCGCACCAGGCAAAGGTGTCGGATCCTCTGCATCCTCTGTTCACTCCGACTCTGTTTTCGCATCCGCTGCGCGCCCGCCGGCCACGATCGTCACGCCGACGTTCGTGGCCGGCGCCGCGTCTTCGCCGACGGCCCAGGCCGCGGCGACTGCGATCGACGGAGTCCGCAGCAGCGCGCAACCGGGCGCGCCGCCGGCATCCACCGCGCTACCGGCCGGGCCGCGCCTGGCGACCGGCGCGCCGCACGCGCGCAGCGCCACGCCCGAGCTCGCCGGCTACCGCACGTTGTCGCCGCAGACCCTGCAACTCGCCGAAGCCGCGCGCGACTCGGTGTTCCGCCAGATCGCGCTGCGACTCGGTGACGAAGGCAGCGAGCTGCGTGTGCTGCTCGATCCGCCGGAGCTCGGCGAAGTCGACCTGCACCTCGTGGTCGAGAAGGGCGGCGCACTGCGCCTCTCGATCGGCGCCGAGCGTCCCGAGCTCCTGCTGACGCTCGACAAGTACCTGCACGAGCTGCGGCAGTCGCTGGCCGCCGCCGGTCTCGACGTCGCGCATGCCGAAGTGCACGCGCGCGAACGCGGGCAGCAGCGGCAGCACGACTCCGCCGACCGGTCGGCATGGCGTCCATTCGCGGCGACCGCGCAGCCGACCAGCGCTGCGGCCGCGCGAGCGGAATGGTGGACCACCGAGGGCTTGCAGCTCTGGGCCTGAACGAGAACCAACATGAGTGACCTTTCGATCCCACCGCTGCAGAGCGGGACCGGCGTGCTCGGGACGACGCGCGCGGCCTACGGCGACAACCCGTTCCTGAACCTGCTGGTGACGCAGATGCGCACGCAGACGCCGCTCGACCCGGTCGACAACCAGAGCTTCATGCAGCAGATGGCGCAGTTCTCCTCGATGGAGGAGCAACGCGCGATCAACGACAACCTGCTCCGCCTGCTCGACTTCCAGGGTCTGCTCGCGCGGTTGCAGGGCCTCGGCGAAGGCAGCGCGCTGCTCGGCAAGGAAGTCACGTTCCTGCGCGACGGCAAGGAGCAGTCCGGCACCGTCGAGTCGGTCTACGTCGACGACGACGGCGAAGTGCGGGCGAAGGTCGGCGAGCACGACATCGCGCTGCGCGAGATCAAGGCGATCCGCCAACCACAGGACTGAGGACACCCACCGATGGTCAACACCTCACTGTTCACCGGTCTCTCCGGCCTCCGCTCGCACCAGCGCTGGATGGACGTGATCGGCAACAACCTCGCCAACGTCAGCACGCCCGGCTTCTGGGGCTCGCGCGCGACGTTCGGCGATCTGCTGTCGTTCACGGTCCGCTCCGGCTCCGGCCCGGTCGGCAACTTCGGCGGCTCGAATCCGATGCAGCTCGGCCTCGGCACGACGATCGCATCGATCGACCTGAACACGAACCAGGGCACGTTCACCGACACCGGCCGCTCGTTCGACGTCGCGATCCAGGGGGACGGCTTCTTCACGCTCAGCGACGGCGCGCAGAGCTATTTCACGCGCGTCGGCTCGTTCGGCATCGACGCGACGCGCAACCTGGTCGACATGCGCACCGGTCACCGCGTCGTCAGCGCATCCGGCGCCAACATCACGGTGCCGGTCACCGACACGCTGCCGCCGACCGCAACGTCGCGCGTGGCGTTCCAGGGCAACCTGCCGGCGACGGTCAAGGGCCCGCTCGAAGAGATCCTCGAGTCGGCGTCCGCACTGCAGGCCGGCACGGCCGCGACGCGCACCGGCACGCCAGCGACCGGCACGACGTACGACATCAGCGCATTCACCGGCCGCACGATCCTGGTCTCGGTCGACGGCGGCGCGAAGCAGACCGTCACGTTCCCGGCGTCCGCGTTCGGCAACCCGGCCGCGGCGACGGCCAGCGAGATCGCGGCACGTTTCACGGCGGCCGGGATCCCGGGCCTGACGGTGACGCCGAACAACGGCACCGGCGCGATCACCTACGACACGGTCAAGCTCGGCACCGCCGCCTCGCTGAAGTTCGACGACGGCGCCGGCGCGGCCGGCTTCCTGAACGTGCTCGGCCTGAACGCCTCGCTGGTGACCGGCACGCAGTCGGCCGCGACGGCGGCCACCGACCTCGCCGACCTGACCGGCCGGATCACGCCGTACATCAACGGCGACCAGATCGCGATCAGCGGCACCAACCCCGACGGCTCGGCGGTGTCGAACACGTTCGTCTACGGCACCAGCGGAACCACGCTCGGCGACCTGATCACGTTCCTGAACTCGACCTACGACGCGACGCAGGTCACCGCGTCGCTGCAGCCCAACGGCACGATCCGGCTGACCGCGACCGACAAGGAGCCGGCGACGTTGAGCCTGTTCATCGGCGATGCGTCCGGCAACACCGGGACGTCGACCTGGCCGAACTTCAAGGTCACGCAGGACGGCACCGGCCCGGACAGCGCGACGACGTCGATCGACGTGTTCGACTCGCTCGGCCGCTCGCACTCGATCACGATGAAGTTCACCCGCACGGTGGCCGATCCGGCGGTCTGGGACCTGACGGCGTCGATGCCGGCCGCCGACGGCACCGCGGTCGTCGACACGATCTCGTCGATCCGATTCAACCCGGACGGTTCGTTCAACGTCGTCGGCGGCGGCAACAACGCGTTCACGTTCTCGTTCAACGGGATCCCCGGCACGCAGAACGTGACCGTCGATCTCGGCTCGTCCGGTGGCTACGAGGGCGTCGTCATGCTCGGCGACAAGACCACGGTCGCCGCCACCGACCAGGACGGCCGCACCACCGGCACGCTGCTGAACGTCGGCTTCGACCAGGTCGGCCAGCTGACCGGCTTCTACAGCAACGGCGAATCGCGCGTGCTCGACACGCTGCGCATCACGACGTTCCCCAACGAGGGCGGCCTGATGCGCGTCGGGGACACGATGTTCATCCAGTCGCCGAACTCCGACGACCCGATCGCGACGACCGCCGGTTCCGCCGGTGCGGGGATCGTGCGCGCCGGCTCGCTGGAGAACAGCAACGTCGACATCGCCGAAGAGTTCGTGCGCCTGATCGAGGCGCAGCGCGGGTTCCAGGCCAACGCCCGCGTGATCACGACCACCGACGAGATCCTGGCCGAGCTCGTCAACATCGTGAACTGACGATGGCCGACTACGGAGAGCTGACGCTGTCGCGTGGACTCGCGTTCCTCGCCGAGCAGCAGGCGACGATCGCGCACAACCTCGCGAACGCCGACTCGGCCGGGTTCAAGCGCCGCGTCGCGTTCGCCGAGCCGGCAGCGCCGCGGTTCGCCGAGATGCTCGAACGGCAGCTCGAGTCGGTCCACTTCGACGAAGCGATCGACTGGTCGGCCGGCAATCCGCAGCCGACCGGCAGCCAATGGCACGTCTCGGTCGGCGACGGCGCGTATTTCCGCGTCCGCGGCGCCGACGGGCGGTCCTACTACACGCGCAACGGCGACCTCGTCACCGATGCTTCCGGCCGGCTGGTCACCAAGGGGGGCCACGCCTACCTCGATCCGAGCGGCAACGAGATCCTGCTGCGGCAGGTCGAGGGCAAGGCGGTCAGCAACTTCTCGGTGTTCAGCAACGGCGACATCGTCACCGAGACGCGCGAGGGGCCGTTCCGCATCGGCGCGCTCGGGCTGTTCGCGATCCGCGACCAGCAGGCGCTCGAGCCGGCCGGCAACGGGCTCTACGCCGACACTGCGGCGCAGCCGGTCACGACCGTCAGTGTCGACTCGGTGCGCCAGGGCTTCCTCGAGCGCAGCAACGTCGACGCGATCGCCGAGCTCGTCGACATGATCGTCGTGCAGCGCGCATTCACCGCGTCGCAGCGCGCGCTGAGCTCGTTGCACCGCATCAAGGCTTCGTTCCTGAACACGTTCGACAGGTGATCCGATGCTGAAGAGTCTCTACACGACTGCGACCGGGATGAAGGCGCAGCAGACCATGGTGGACACGATCGCGAACAACATCGCGAACGTGAACACGAGCGGGTTCAAGCGCTCGGCCGCGTCGTTCGAAGACCTGCTCTACGTGACGCTGAAGTCGCCCGGTCTCGAGCGCGACGCCAACGACACGCCGTCCCCGGTCGGCATCCAGATCGGCTCCGGCGCGAAGCTGTCCGGCACGACGAAGATCTACACGCCCGGCACGCTCGAGGGCACCTCGCGCGAGCTCGACGTCGCGATCACCGGCGACGGGTTCTTCCGCGTGCAGCTCCCCGACGGCTCGGAGGGCTACACGCGCGACGGTCAGTTCCAGGTCAACCGCGACGGCAACCTGGTCACGACCGCCGGGCACCTGATCCAGCCGCAGATCTCGTTCCCCAACAACGTGCGGCAGATCAACATCGACGAGGAAGGGCGCGTGACCGGCCGCATCGGCAGCGACGACACCACGACCACGTTCGGCACGCTCGAGCTGGTCGTGTTCGTCAATCCGTCCGGCCTCAGCGCGTTCGGCTCCAACATCCTCAAGCGCACCGATGCCTCCGGCGCACCGATCCCGGTGCAGCCCGGCGTCGAAGGCGCCGGCAAGCTGAAGCAGGGATTCCTCGAGCGCAGCAACGTCGAGATCGTCAACGAGCTGGTCAACCTGATCGTCGCGCAGCGCGCGTACGAGGTGAACAGCCGCGCGATCCAGGCCAGTGACCAGATGCTGCAGACCGCGACTTCGGTCGTCCGCTGACGGAGGGTGACGATGCTGACCACGCTGACGACGACTCTGCTCTGCCTGACGCCGCAGCACGCCGGCGACGAGCCGAAGCCGCCGGCCGCGCCGGAGGTACGGATCCTGTGCCGCACCGAAGCGCAGGTGCGCGGCGCCGACATCCTGCTCGGCGACGTCGCCGAGATCGCCAGCACCGAGCTCGCGCTGGCCAGCCGGCTCAACGAGATCCGGGTCGCGGCGCGGCCGGCGTTCGGGTTCACCCGGCTGGTGACGCAGCAGGACGTGCTGCAGTGGGCGATCCAGACCGGCCTGCCCGGAGACTCGATCAAGCTGCTCGGCGCGCGCGAGACGGTCGTGCACGCGCTGGTCACGGTCCTCGAGCCGGACGAGCTGCGTGCGATCAGCGATCCGGTCCTGCGCGCTGCGCTCACGCACGAAGCGGGCGAGATCGAGTTCGAGCTGTCATCGCCGATGCAGCGGCTGCGCGTGCCGCCCGGCCGCCGCTCGCTCGACGTGCGCGCGGTCCTGCGCGATGGCCGCATCGGCGCCGGCAGCGCGATCGTCGATCTGCTGGTGTTCGTCGACGGCAAGGAATGGAGCAAACACGCGGTCCACTACCGGCTGCGGCGGTTCGTCGACGTGCTGGTCGTCAGCCGTCCGATCGCACGCGGCGCGCTGCTCGGTGACCACAACCTCGAGCAGCGGCGCGTCGAGTCGGCCGCCAGCGCGTCGCCGTTCCTCGGCGCGATCGATGCGGTCGCCGGCAAGGTCGCCGCGCGCGACATGCGCGCCAACGAGAAGTTGACGCTGGCCCACCTCGCCAACCCGGCGGTGATCCGCCGCGGCGATCCGGTCAGCCTCGTCTCGATGAAGGGCCGGATCAAGGTCGCTGCGCGCGCGGTCGCCGAGAGCGACGGCGCCGTCGGCGACCGCGTCCAGGTCGTCAGCCTCGCGTCCGGCCAGCGCGTCCAGGCACGCGTCGAAGGTCCGGGCGTCGTCAGCATCCTGCCGCTGCGCTGAAGGAGAGTCCGATGCACACCCGCCACCTGTTGCCCGTCCTGCTGTCCGCCGCGCTGCTGCCAGCCGCGCTGCCAGCGCAGAACCTGTTCAAGCACCGCAAGTCGCCGATCAGCCTGATCGCCGACCACCGTGCCGCCGCCGTCGGCGACATCCTGACCGTCGTCGTCAAGGAGGCGCACCGCGTCAAGAACGAGGACAAGGTCGAGCGCACGCTCGACTCGATGCTGCGACTCAAGCTCGAGGCCTACAACCTGAGCGACAAGACGTTCAAGTCGAACGTGCTGCCGGAGTTCGACGTCCGCCGCAACCAGGAGTTCGACGGCGAGGCGAAGCAGGAGAAGGACGCCAACCTCGAGGCGCGGATCGCGGTCGTCGTCATCGACGTCCACCCCAACGGCAACCTTGTCGTCGCCGGCACCCGGATCGTCGCGATCGACGACGAGGAGAAGACGCTGCGGATCAGCGGCATCGTGCGCACGCTCGACGTCACCAAGGACAACACGGTGGCGTCGTCGCAGATCGCCGACGCGCGCGTCGCCTTGACCGGCGAAGGCGCCAACACGCGCACCGTCACGCACGGGCCGGTCGCGACCCTGTTCGACACCTTGCTGTGGGCCGTCTGGCCGTTCTGAGGCTTCTGATGCGCTACCTCGCCCTGCTGCTCACCGCCACTTCGCTGCTCGCGCAAGAACCACCGCGCCGGCCGGAGGCGCTGCCGGTGCCGGTGCCGATCCCGGTGCCGGATCCGACGGTGATCCCGCTCGCGCAGCCGATCCCCGGCTCGGCGACGCTGACCGAGATCCCGCCGGCGCAGCCGGAGACCGCACCACCGCCGGCGCAACCGCAGCCGGCCGCCGTGCAGCCGCTGCTCGTGCCGATCCGCCAGATCACGCGGCTGCACGGGACGATGGCCAACACGCTGAACGGGATCGGCCTCGTCGTCGGGCTGAACGGCACCGGCTCCAGCGACAAGGCGAGCCGGCAGCTGCTGGCGAACTACATCAAGCGGATCGACAACGTCAACGTCGCCGATTCCGACCTCACCCCCGGCTCGTGGGCGCTGGTGACGGTCACGGCCGAGCTGCCGCCGTTCGCCAAGCAGGGGATGCAGCTCGCAACGGCGGTCTCGTCGATCAGCGACGCGTCGTCGCTGTTCGGCGGACGGCTGCTGTACACGACGCTGAAGGCGGTCGACGGCAAGGTCTACGCGACCGCTGCCGGCCCGGTCTCGGTCAGCGGGCTCGGCGTGCAGCAGGGCGGCGCGAAGGTCATCCGCAACAACCCGGTCGCCGGGCGGATCGCCGATGGCGCGACCGTCGTCGAGGACCTCGAGTCGTATTTCCTGTCGGAGCAGGGGCACCTCGAGCTCGGTCTGATCAACCCGAGCCTCGGCACCGCGCAGCAGATCGCGGCGGTCATCGGCCAGGCACTGGCCAGCGAGAGCCTGCGCGCCGGCGTCGTCGACGAGAACCTGGTCCGCATCGAGCTGCCGCGCGACCAGCGGACCGAGGAGAACGCGATCCGGCTGCTGTCGCTGATCCGCGACCTCAAGGTCCGCGTCGAGAACCCGACCAGCGTCATCGTCGACGAAGCGGCCGGCATCGTGATCGCCGGCGAAGGGGTCATGATCTCGCCGTGCGTCGTCGCGCTCGCCGACCTGACGATCACGGTCGTCTCCGAGGACGAGGTCGTGCAGCCGTATCCGGGCTGGAACCAGGGGGAGACCGCGGTCGTCAACCGCACGCGGATCGACGTCACGTCGCAGGGCACCGACTTCAAGCCGTTCGCCGGCGGCGCGACGGTCGGTGAACTGCTCGCCAACCTGCGCGCGCTGCAGCTGACGCCGCGCCAGGTCATGGAGGTGTTCGAGTACCTGGCCGCCGGCGGCTACCTGCAGGCACGCCTGCAGAAGAAGCCATGAACCAGCTCGGCATCCTGACGCGCGAGTGGTCGCCGGCGCAGGCGCGCGAGCTGCGGGCACGCGCCGCCGACGTCGCCGGGCAGTTCGAGCAGATCTTCGCCCAGACCATGGTCGCAGCACTGCGGGACGAGACCGGGTTCGCCGGCGGCGAGCCGATGTTCGGCTCCGGCCCCGGCGCCGACACGTATTCGATGTGGTTCGACACGTTGATGGCCGAGCGCGTGACGCAGAGCAACGGGATCGGCCTCGCCGACGCGCTGCTGCGTGACTGGGAGCGGCTCGGCCAGATCCCGCCTGCAACCAAGGAGAGCACCGATGTCCGTGCGTGATGCCGTGATCCGTCTGACGCGCGCCCTCGACGACGAGGCGCGCGCGCTGTTCCGCCTGCGTGAGCTGCTCGAGCGCGGCCGCCTGGCGTTCGTTGCGCTGAAGCCGAGCGAGCTGGAGCAGGCGCTCGCTGCTCTCGCACCAGATGCCGAACGCGCGCAGCAGGCGGCGGCGCGGCGCCGCGACGCGTTCGCCGCGGCGGTCACCCTGCTCGGGCTGACGACGCCGGCGACGCTCGGCGAGCTCGCCGCGGCGGCGCCGGCCGACCAGCGCGCAGCCCTGCAACGCGCCGCGGACGCGGCGAAGGCGGCGGCCGGCGCGCTGCGTGTCGAGACCGGCGTCGGCGCGCGCCTGCTCGAGTTCTCGCGCGGCAGCCAGGAGGCGATGTTCCGCGACCTGCTCGAGGCGACGCGGCCACGCAGCTACGACCGCAATGCGCGCGGCACGACCGGCCCGGCCGCAACCGGGCGCATCGTTTCGGGATCGATCTAGGAGAGCACCATGCCATTCATGCTCGGACTCGGGGCGGGATTGAAGGCGCTGTCGGCCGCGCGGCTCGGCATGCAGACCGCCGGTCAGAACATCGCCAACGCCAACACGATCGGCTACTCGCGCCAGCGCGTGCTGTTCTCGGCCGCGCATCCGTTCCAGCTCGGCAACGGGCTGCAGATCGGGACCGGCGTCGAGCTCGCGGCGATCGACCGGATCGTCGACGCCGGGCTGGAGCGACGCATCCGGCTGCAGGCGGCGCTGACAGCCGGCGCCGAAGTCGACGAACGGCGCTGGGCGGAGATCGAGGGGATCTTCGACGAGCCGAACGCCGGCATCGGCGCGCAGCTCGAAGACCTGTTCGGCAAGCTGGGACGGCTGCAGAGCAACCCGGCTGACCGCGGCCTGCGCGGTGGCGCCGTGCAGGCGGGGCAGACGCTGGCCGATGGGTTGAACCTGCTCGCGCGCCGGCTCGGCGAGATGCGCACGTCGACCGCCGGCGAAGTGCGCGGCCTCGTGCAGCGCGTCAACCAGGACGCCAAGGCAATCGCGGATCTGAACGTGCAGATCATGTCGCTCGAGGCGAACCAGTCGGACGCGAACGACCTGCGCGACACGCGGGAGCGGCTGGTCAAGGAGGTCAGCGAGCTGCTCGAAGTGCAGGTGGTCGAGCGTTCGACCGGCAGCGTGGATCTGCTGATGGACGGCAACCTGCTGGTCTCCGGCGCGCGCGCCGTGCCGCTGACGCTGCTCGAGCACGCGCAGGGGAGCGAGCTCCGGCTCGGCGGATCGCTGGCGCCGTTCGCGCCGCGCGGCGGCCGGATCGGCGCGCTGCTGCGCCACCAGGACGGCGAGACACCAGGGCTGCTGGCCGACGTCGACGCGCTGGCGCACAACCTCGCGCTCGAGTTCAACCGGCTGCACACGACCGGCGTCCCGCGCCGCGGGCCGTTCCAATCGCTGACGTCGCAGTACGCCGGCGCCGACGCGGACCGCGACGGGCGCTACGACGACGAGCTGCTGGCGAGCGGCGGGTTCCCGTTCACGGTCCAGAACGGCGAGCTGTGGGTCACGGTCACCAACCGCCAGAGCGGCGACCTCGAGCGCACGCGGATCGCGGTCGATCCACAACAGACGACGCTCGGCGATCTCGCCGCGGCGCTGGACGCGATCGACAATCTCGGCGCGGCGGTGGATCCGAGTGGCCGGCTGCGGATCACCGCGGATGCCGGCTACGGCTTCGACTTCGGCAACCGGCTCGACACGCAGCCGAACTCGTTCGGCGCGTTCGGCGGTGCGCACCCGAGCCTCGGCTCGGCCGGCGGCGGGCCGTTCGCGTTGACGGTGCCGGCGACGTTCGCGGTCAACATCAACGGAACGCCGCACACGGTCACGCTCGACCCGGCCGACTTCCAGGACGCGACGCAGGCCAGCGTGCCGGAGCTGGTTGCGGCGATCAACGCCGATCTCGGCGCGGCGGGGACCGCGAAGGAGATCGGTGGGCGGCTCGTGATCCGTTCCAACAGCGCCGGCGCCACGGCGACGCTGAGCCTGACCGATGGGGCCAACACGCCGCTGGTGGCACTCGGACTGCCGATCGGTCTGACCCGGACCGGCCAGACCAACGGCGTCGACGTCGAGATCGCGGGCCAATACACCGGCAGCGGGAACGGGCAGTTCACGTTCGTGCCGGACGGCGACGGCCAGATCGGCGTCACGCAGGGGCTGACGGTCGGCGTGTTCGATCAGGACGGCCGCCGCGTGGCGACGTTGGATGTGGGTCGCGGCAACTACGCGCCGGGCGACTGGCTGACCGTTGCCGACGGGATCCAGGTCAAGTTCGGACCCGGCTCGATCTCCGCGACCGGGCGCGACGTGTTCGCCGTCGATGCGCTGGCCGACAGTGACAGCAGTGACCTGCTGGTCGCTCTCGGGTTGAACAGCTTCTTCCACGGCAGCACCGCCGCGGACCTCGAAGTCAACGCAGCGCTGCTCGACGATCCGGATCTGTTCGCTGCCGGGCTGACTTCCGCGCAGGGGGACGGCGCGAACGTCGGCCGCATGCTCGAGCTGCGCAAGAGCGAGCTCGGCTCGCTGTCGAGCTCCACGTTCGAGGCCTACTACGCGAGCATCGTCGGCGAGCTGGGGTTCGCCTCCGAGGCGGCGAAAGGGACGCTGCAGAGCCAGGAGCAGCTCGCGGCGGCGCTCGACCGCCAGCGCGAGGCGGTCTCCGGCGTCGACATCGACGCCGAGATGGTCGACATCGCGCGCCACCAGCAGGCGTTCGAAGCCGCGGCCCGGTTCCTGACCACGGTCAACGAGATGACGTCGGTGCTGCTCAGCATCGGGAGGTGACGATGAGCCTGCGCATCACGAAGCAGATGTTGTTCTCGCGCTCGCTGCAGGACATCCAGAACGCCACGCGCGAGCGCGTGCGGCTGCAGGAGGTCATCGCCAGCGGCCGGCGCGTCAACCGGCCGAGCGACGATCCGGCGGCGACGCTGCGGATCCTGCCGCTGCGCGCCGAGCTGCGCGACCTGGCGCAGATGGCGGAGAACGCATCGCTGGCCAAGGAGAGCCTCGTCGCCGGGACCAACGCGCTGGAAGAGGGCTCGCGGCTGCTGCAGCGGCTGCGCGAGCTGACCGTGCAGGCGGCCAACGGCACGTTGACGCAGCGCGACCGCACCAGCATCGGTGGCGAGGTGGAGCAGCTGCTGCAGCAGATGCTGGCGATCGCGAACACGAATCACGACGGCCGGCGGCTGTTCGCCGGCACCGACAGCGGGGCAGCCCCGTTCCGGCTGGTCAGCGACGGTGGCGGCGCGCGCGTCGTCTACGACGGGGACCGGTTCGAGCACGAGCTCGAGGTCTCGCCCGGAGTGCGGACTGCGGTCGGCGTGCCGGGGGAGCGGATCTTCGGCAAGCACCTGCGCGGCGACACCAGCTACAGCCCCGGTACGACCGGCGCGCGCTGGAGCGGAGCGACCGACACCGGCGTCGGGTTTGCGCGGATGCTGGTCGAGTTCCAGTCGCTGACGATTCCCGGCGGAACCACGGGCCTGGCGGCCGGCACCGGCGACACGACGGCGCTCGGCGACCTGAGCTACGTCTACAACTCCGGCGCCAACACGCTGAGCATCAATGGCGGCCCGGCGACCGTGATCAGCGGCGGCTCGCAGACGTTCCCGGTCGGCAGCGGTGGCTCGGTCAGCCTGAACGTCGCGACTCCGATCGTCCCGGCCAGCGGCACACTGACCAGCAACGCGCAGTTGTCGTTGGATGGCGGCGTCACCTACACCAGCGTCACCAACTACGCGCCCGGAGCGGAGGTCGTCGTGCGCGATTCGTTCAGCGGCGAGATCACCAACGTCGCCGTCGACGCGCTGCGGCTGGCCGGCAGCGAAGAGCTTCGCTTCGCCGGGACGTTCGACGTGTTCACGGCGCTGATCGCCGTGCGCGACTCGCTGCAGAATGCGGCCGGCCTGCCGGACGCCACCGTCGCTGCGCGGCTGTCGAGCCTGCTCGGCGAGATCGACTTCGCGCACGATGCCGTGCTCGAAGGGGCGCGTGACCAGGGGGACCGCACGCAGCACGTCGAGCTGCTGCGCGCCCGCGTGCAGTCGCTCGACGAGTCGACGCAGGATGCGCTGTCGCGGATCGCGGACGCCGACTTCGCCGAAGCGGTGCTCGCCCTGCAGCGGCAGGAGTTCGGTTACGAGGCGGCGCTGCGCGTCGGCGCGCGGATCCTGGAGACGTCGTTGCTCGACTACATGAGGTGATGCGGTGACCAGCGATCCGATCCGTGGTGTCCACCCGGTCGGCGGCAGCGGTGCGCCGCAGCCCGCCGGCGCTCCGCCCGTCGCCGACGGCCTCGAGTTCCGCCGCCTGCTCGAGCGGCTCGAGGAGCTCGCGCAGCGCGAGAACGCGCCGGCGACGCCGCCGGCAGCCGACGTCGAGACGTTTCGCGATGCCGTGCGCGCGGCCGACGACGACTTCGCCGCGGCGATGGATCTGCGCCGCCGGCTCGAAGAGGCGTTCCGCCAGCGGCCGACGTGAGCGTGACGCGGAGCGTGCGCGCGCTCGCGCGCGACGAGGCGCTGCGCACGCTCGGGGACGTTGCGTGTTGGTCGGGCTTCGAAGATCCCGCGCTGCTCGTCGCGACCTGGCCGCAGGTCTACGGCGCGCGTCCGCTCGCCGTGCGGATCGGGCTGTTCGACGGTGACGAGCTGCTGTCGCATGCGGCCGCGCGCAGCGTCGAGCTCGTGACCGGCGACGGGCCGCGGCGCGCGATGTTGATCGGCTCCGTCGCGACCGCGCCGCAGCGCCGCGGCGAAGGGCTCGCGTCGGCGCTGCTCGACGAACTGGCGGCGATCGGACGTGATGAGGGCTGCGACCTGTTGCTGTTGTGGTCGGACCGCTGGGAGTTCTACGCGCGACTTGGGTACGCGCCGGCCGGCGCGCAGCAGGAGCTGCGGGTCGCTGCCGGCACGCAGCCACTGCCCGGACTGCGCCGCGCGCGGCCGTCGGACGCAGCCGCGCTGCATGCGCTGCATGAGCGCAAGCCTCTGCGCGTGCGCCGCAGCCTCACCGAGATGGCCGTATTGCTGTCGGCCGGTCGGATGCAGACGTTCGTGCACGAACGCGACGGCGTCGTCGATGCGTATGCCTGTCTCGGCAAGGGCGGCGACCTCACCGGCTGGTGGCACGAGCTCGGTGGCGCGGACGCCGTGTTGGCGGAGCTGCTGCCGGCCGCGATGCGCGAGCTCGGCAGGAACGGGGCGACCGTGATCCTGCCGCCGTATCGCCGCGAACTGCTGGCGCTGCTGCCAGCGATCACCAGCGCGCACAGCGGGGTCGTCGCGCTGGCGGCACGCGTGACCGGCGGGCCTGTCGCGTCGTTCTTCGTGGATGGGTTGGACTCGCTGTGAAACGAGCGCGTCAACGTCATTGCTCGTCGTCGCGCGGCAGGACCTGATTCATCCGACCACCTGCCGCCGCCACGCCAGTCCGCCTGGCAGCGGCTCCCGTGCGAACTCGAGATGCACGACGCGCCGGTGTCCCGGGCTCCGCGCGCGAGGGGAGCTGTG
This sequence comes from uncultured candidatus Brocadiaceae bacterium, assembly GCA_964483245.1. Taxonomy (GTDB): domain Bacteria; phylum Planctomycetota; class UBA1135; order UBA1135; family UBA2386; genus CAZABP01. Next base: position 35,970 of record CAZABP010000001.1, read on the forward strand.
CACCAGCAGCGGCCGCATCGCCATCGCTCCTCCCGCTTCGACTTCACACGGGACGTAGCCCTGTTCGTCCACGAGACGCCGGATCGCCCCGGCATCGAGGATGCCGAGCTGGTGCGAACCGCGTACGACGCGGAGGCCGCCGTGCGCGTCGTCCGCGCGATCGAGCTGGATCCGCAGCGCCAGCATCTGCTCCAGGACCGCGCGCGGCGGACGCACGTGCGGCATGCCTTCCTTCGACGACCAGGGGCCGAACCCGGCGCACTCCTTCGGTTCGCGCACCGCGATCGTCGTGTCCTGGTGCCAGGCGACCGGCCAGTTGGCAGCCGGATGCTTGTCGAACAGCGTGGCGCGGACGGCGAAGACGCCGGTGCCGAGCGCACGCCCCACGATCGAACGCACGCGCGGATCCGCAGCAATGCTTCGTACCGCGGTCAGCGCCAGCGCATCACGATGCCCCGGTCGCCGCGCACAGACGGCGAAAGCGGCAGCCAATGCCGCGAGTTCCGGGGCCGACAGGAACGGTGGCAGGATCGCGAAGCCGTCGCGTGCGATCCGCGACGTCAGCTTGCCGCCATCCGGGTCAGGCTTCCGCGGCATTGCTCCACTCCATCCTCGCGCCGGCCGGTCCATCGGCGCGCGCCGCCCCTGACCGTTCGAAACGAAGCTCACCTTGCGGCGTGGTGCCGGCGAGCCGCCATCCTGCCGCCACGTAGAACGACGCAGCACGCGTGCCGGGCTCGGTCGTCAGCCAGATCGTCCGTATGCCGGCCGCGAACATCCGCTGCAACAGCTCGTCGTGCAGCCGCCGGCCGATGCCGCGCCGCTCGTGGTCGGGATGCACGAACAACGCCCAGATGCTCTGCTGCTCCAGGTCCCCCACCGCGAACCCGACGAGCTCGCCGTTCCGCTCCGCGACCAGACCGCATCCGCGCCCCGTCAGGCGCAGCTCGTAGTCGCGCGGCTGCACGCGCGCGGGATCCGTGAGCCGGTTCTCGCGCACCGCCATCCGCACCTGATGCATCGCTGGGATGTCTGCCAGCTCGGCGCGGCGGATCGTCACAGCGTCGGACGGCGCGGTGCGCACCGCAGCCGCGGCCGGCGCCTGGCAGTACCACGCTGCGCGTGGAGCGACGCGGTCCAGCCGCCGGCGGATCGCGCGGCGCATGCGCAACCGGATCCTGATCCGCCCGACGCAACCGGCGCGCGCGAGACAGGCGCCGAAGCGCAGCGCCACCCGACGCTCGAGCGCATGGCGCAACTGCACGAAACCGGCGCTCCTGCGGATGCGCTCGCGCTCGCCCGCGACGATCGCAGGTGCGCGCAGATCGCTGTCTGCCTGGGTCATGTCCGGTTCACCGCGACGGCCTCGGCGCGAGTTTCGCCCGCTACAGCGACTTGCGGAAGCAGCGGACCAGCCCGGCGTCCTCGAACCCGACCCCGAGGTGCGCCGCGATGCTGATCTCGTTGGCCGGATCCGCGTCGGATGCGAACTCCGTGCAGCCCTGCGCGCGCCCCCATTCCTGCGCGGCGGCGATCAACGCACGCCCGACGCCGCCGCCGCGGAGGTCCGCCTGCACGAACCAGCCCTCGAGGTATGCGACCCGCCGCGTCGTGCATGCTTCGGCATACGGTCGGATCGACAGCTCGACGAATCCGACGATCCGCGATTGCGCGACCTCGGCCAGCAATACGGCCCAAGGCTCGCGCTCGAAGCTGCCGGCGAAGTACCGCTCGATTTCCTGGCGGTGCTCCGCGTCGGGACTCTCGGGCCAGAGTGCGCAGCGGAGCTCCAGCCAGGCGGCGGCATCGCCGCGCGATGCGGGTCGCACGACGACGGCGTGCTCGGACTCGGAGTCGCGCACGATCAGGATGCCGTCACGCTCTTCGTGGATCCGGATCTGCGTGCCTAATGCCGCTGCGAGTGCTGCGTTGGATACAGCATCCGACGCGATGCCCAACACGCGGATGCTGCGCCACGGCAGCGCGGCCGCGTAGTCGCCGTGATGGAGATCGACCACCGGAAGCATGCTGCAGAGCAGTGCCTCCTGCATCCGCTCCGGCGCGTCGAACGTCGTGATCGCGAGCTGGTCCACATTCTTCCGTGCTGCCGCCACACGGGCTGCATTGGACTCGCTCGACACGATCCACACAGGGCTCACACGCGCGCAAGCCGACAGATCGCCGGCGAACTCCGGATCGAGGACGATGCATACATCCGGTATCCGCACCATCAGGGACCGACGGGCTCCGGTGGCCCCAGGCGGATGCCGCCTCCTTCGCGCAGGCTCCGCAATACCAGGTGTAGCTCGTCCTGGTTGCACCAGTATTCGTCGTGGGGGATCTGCCCCGCCTCCTCGAAGCGCGAGACGTTGAAACCCTCTTCGATGTCGTTGAACCAGAGCACGCGGCCCTCGTGCACAGCGACGACCCAGAATCCTCCGCCCTGGTCGCCCCATGGATGTTGGCGCCACTTCGTCGGCTCGCATGCGACGCGTTCGTAGAACGACCGCAGCTCCTTGTCTGCATGCGAGAGACCGGACCGGATCCGACCGCGAAGGTCTTCCAGAGTGATCGGCCGCCACGCCAGCGTCAGGTGGCGCGTGGTCGCGTTCCGCCCGCCGGGGCAGCGCGCTTCTGCGCGACTCGCCGGCGCAGCTCGCCTGCGAGCTGGACTGTGAACACGGTGAACCAACCGAACGCGAATGGCCACGGCCACGGTCGTTCGCGCGTGTCGAACATCGCGTACAGCCCCGCGACCCCAGACACCACCATCAGCACGAACAGCAAGCGGAGTCGGCTCGAGTCGCGCTCGGCCGTTTCGTCGCGTGTGATCCGGTCACGTGTCCTCATCGCTCCATTCGGGACCCGGGAGTCGTTGGCCGACGCCCTGTCCACGCCGAGCACCATCATGGCTCGCTGCGGCGTCCGGAGGAAGTTGGCCCTGCAGTGCCCTCCCGGCCTCACACCACCCGCCACCAAGGCACTGCCAGAACGTCCGGTGCCAGCCACTCCAGCGTCGTCCCGGTGTGCAGCAGGATCCCGGCGCGAGCCTTGCTGCCGTATTCCGCCCGGAACGCACGTAGATGCGTCGCATCCGCGAGCCGCGGTCGCGCGGCCGCCTTGACTTCGATCGGCAGCAGCCGACCCCCGCTCTCGATGACGAAGTCGACCTCTTCGCCGACAGCCGTGCGCCAGTAGGTGAGCTCGGTGCGATCGAGGCGGGCGTCGCGCCACGCCAACAGATCGTGCAGCACGAGGTTTTCCAGGTGCGCACCGCCCGGCTCCGCGGTCTCGGCGAGGTGCAGTGCGACGCCCGTGTCACCCCAGTAGAGCTTGGGTGACTTGATCAACCGCTTGGTCCGGTTCACGGCAAACGCCGGCAGGCGCACGAGCAGGTACGAGATCTCCAGCAGATTCAGCCAGCGATGGACGGTCGGTTGTGGCAGTGCAACATCGCGCCCGAGTTCGGTCTGGTTGAGGAGCTGCCCGAGCCGCAGCGACGAGGCGCGCATCAGCCGCCGGAAGTCCGGCAACGCTGCGATCGACGCGAGGTCCTGCAGGTCGCGCTCCAGGTAGGTCCGGACGTAGCCGTCGAACCAGATCGCGCGATCGCTGCCGCGGCTCATCTGCGTCGCCGGCTGTGGGAAACCACCGCGCCTCGCGAGCACCCGCCAGTCCTCTGCCGGCGCCAGTTCGTCCGCGAGCAGCTCGAGCCAGTCCTCGTCATGCGTCTGCCAGAGTTCCTCCCACCGCCCGCACCTGCCGAGCCCTCGCTGCTCGCGCCGCGTCATCGGCCACAGCGTCAGATAGCTGGCTCGCCCAGCGAGCGACTCGGAGACCTGCCGCATCAGCAGCAGGTTCGCAGAGCCGGTGATCAGGAAGCGACCCGGGACGCGACCGCGGTCGATCGCCCGCTTGATCGCAAGCAGGAGGTCCGGGGCACGCTGGACTTCGTCCAGCGTGATCGGGTCCTTGCCTTCGAGCAGCGACTGCGGATCCCGGCGGGCGGCGTCCGCCACGTCAAGGTCGTCGAGCGACAGGTAACGGCGCCGGCCTGCAACGAGCTCCGCGGCGAGAGTGCTCTTCCCCGTCTGGCGTGCACCGGTCAGGACGACCGCGGGCATGACCCGCAGTCGCTCCTGCAACACGCCGGCCACCAGCCTCGGCAATGTATTCACGGCGTGAATGATAATCATTCACGGCGTGAATGGGCAACGGCGAGGTGGTGGCGGCCGTCAGAGCAGAAGTCGGATCTGCTCTGCGCGCGGCTGCTCCAGCCGCGAACAGACCCGATCGAGCAGGGCCTTGCACCGCGCCAGCTGCGCGTCGTCCGCATCGGCGAAGCTGCGGTTGAACGCGGCGGTCCAGGCCTCCAACCTCCGGATGGCGATCCGCCGCACGCCGTCGTGCGGATCGCCGATCGTCCGCAGGATGGCTTCGAGGCGGTGCCATTTCCCGGCGGCGCGCAGGCGCAAGCGCAGCGCGTTGCGGCGGTGGTGCGGCAGCGGCGAAGCTTCGAGCTCCGTGATGACCGGCAGCGCCACATCCGGACGGGCCAGCAGCACATCGGCCGCAGTCGTCGAGACCCGCGGGCGAGGCGAGCACGCGGCGCGGCGGAACAGATCCGCGTGCTCCGCAACCGGCCAGCTCGCGAGCGCACGCAGCGCCGCCGCGGCAACCGGTGCGCGCGGGTCGTCCACCCACGCACGGATCGTGGCGGCGTCCCGGGGGTCGCGGGAAGCGAGTGCCAGGCTGCGCAGGGCCGCCGCGGCCCGGCGTGACGTCAGCGCCTGCTGCAGTGCTGCTCGGAGCGCGCCCGCCGCGACGCCTGGCGCGAGCCGCTCCAACTGGAACACGCTGACGGCACGCACGGCGTCCGCGCGATCGAGCAGCGCAGCCGTCAACACGGGACGCGCTGCCGACGGGAGCTGCCTCGCCATCCAGTCCAGCACCATGGCCCTGAGGTGTGGCTGCCCCGCGGCGAGCAAGTGAGGCAAGAGATCCTGGATGGCATCCACCGCTCCGGCGCGCAGGAACCGGAGCCCGATCCGACCGGCAATGACGGGATCCTGCCAATGCAACGCGGTCCGCACCAGGTCCTCTGTGAGTTCGACCTCACACTCGAGCGCGAAGCGCAGCACCCCGCGCCGGAACTCGCGGTCGCTCGAGCCGAGTGCACGCGTCAGCAACGCGACAACATCCGACGCGCGCATGCGCGCAAGCAGGGCTGGCAGCACCCCTCCGGCGGCAGCACGCCTTCTGGGTGCGAGCGCTGCAACCGCCGGAGCGCTGAGCGCGAGTTGCTCGGGTCGAAGCTCGGGCATCGCACCGGCCAGCACTCCCTGTGCAGCATCCCGCACCTGCGGAACCCAATCGTCGAGGCGCGCAAGCAGGACGAACCACGCTGGATCCGACAGCGGCCGCGCCGCTTCGAACGCCTGCACGGCACGCTCCCGGACCCGTCCGTCGGCCGCCGCCATCAGCGCAACGAGCAGCGGTTCCGTGTCAAGGCTCCACGTCGGCACCGGCGTGGGCGAGACCGCATCATCGTCCCAACGCCAGCAGGTGTTGCGCGCCCGTTCGTCGCGCCAGAACAGATCCGCCGCGCGGACTCGAGCCAGGATGTCACGCATCGCGCGCAATGCTGCGCTCCGACTGACAGCAGACGGTCCGCTTGCGATCCAGCCCAGATCCCAGAACTCGTCGAGGGATCCATGGTTGGCGAGCAGTTCTGCAGCCGACTCCTTTGCTCGCCGGCTTCTTGCTCGGAGGAACCGAGGATCCGACCCGCGCAGAATTGCTAGCGCGCTTGCCAGTTCAGCAGCGGTCATTGCCTCACGAGCGTGAGAAGGAGGCCAATCGCTCGCACTCTCCGTAGTGCGACGAACCACGCGACCCGTTCATCCCGCGACCTCGGCCCCGGCGTCCGCCAGCAGCGTGCGCAACAGTGAGCGATGGCAACGGGACTCCTCCTCGCAGTAGCAGCCGACCGAGAAGTCCGCCGTGCGCGACAGCGCGGCCAGCAGCGCGATCACGTGCGCCGGCAGCGGTGCCGCCATCTCGGCGCGATACCGCTTGCTGAACCGTTTCCAGTCGGCGTCGGTCTCCGCCGCAAGTCCGAGCTTCATCGTCTCGACCGACGGTGCGAGCACCGGGAACCAGACGTCGTACCAATCATCCGCACTGAACCGCTCCTTGCGCACCCCGCGCGGTGGCCGGCGCACCGTGCCGATGCGCAGGCCTTCGTGCTTCGCGCGCGCAGAGCCGAGGCGGACGATGCGGATGGCCACGCGGGGATCCGGTGCGCGACGGCTACTCGGGAACGCCGGGATACTCCTCCGGCTCGCGTCCCCGGTGGCGCACGAGCTGGCGGACCTTGAGGTGGAGGGCCAAGCCGAGGACCAACAGACTCGCGGCCACGACCCACTGGGCTGGCGTCGCCGCCATTCCCTTGCCGGCGCCGCGCAGGGCGGCAACGAGCACCGTCAAGAATCCGAGAGCGAACAGCACCATGGCGAGCATGTCCGCCGCCCGCAGGTCGCGCTTGGTGTAGCTGGTCATGTCGCCTCGCTGCGCATCCTAATCCGCTTCCACGGCAAGGCGTCTCGTGCGCGCCACGTCAGATCTCCTCGCCACACTCCTGGCAGAACTTGGAATCCTCCTCGTTCAGCTTGCCGCACCCGCGGCAGCGCAGCATCACGACCTTGCCGCCGTCCGCACGAGGCGCGCCGCCGACCTCCTCCAGCGCGTCCTTGACCATCCCACCGGCCATCCGGCTGTACGGCTCGAGCTCGCGCCGCGCCTGTTCCGGGTCCAGCAGCACACCGGACCCCGCCATCCCACGGGCTCCGATCCCACGCACGATGCCGCCGACGATCAGCAGCGCGATGCCGCCAAACGCGCGGACCATGCCGGACCTGGCATCGGACTGGAAGTTCGAGAAGTCGCCGAAGTTCGCCGCGAACGTCACGAACGTCGACGCGAACAGCAGGAACCCGGCGATCATCAACGCCATGCCGGCGTAGTACGCGGTCTTGCGCCCCTCGGAGATCTGTCTGGCCATCGCGTACCCGTTGTACCAGACCGCCGTCCGACCCCGCACGGGTGCAACCTGCCGGCTACGCTCCGCGCCGTGTCCCACCCGCGCGTGCTGCACGTCCTGACGCACCATGCGCCGGATGCGCGCGGCGGCATCGAAACCTACGTGGCGCGGTTGCTCGCAGCGCAGCGCGCTCACGGCGCGCAGGCGATGGTGTTGTGCACGTCGCCGCAGGCGGAGCACGACCCGGCCGTCTTCACGGTGCCGAAGGTGTTCCCGATCCACCAGGTGCTCGACCGGCCTGACCCTGCGCCGTTGCGCGCTGCGATCGCCGCCGCGGACTGCGAAGTGCTGCACGTCCACCACTGGCACCAGCTCGGCGACGAGATCGTGGCGACGGCGCACGCAGCGGGCGTCCCGGCGGTCGTGACGCTGCACGACTTCTACACGAGCTGCCCGCGCTTCTTCCGCCATCGGGACGGAAGCCTCTGCGCGCCGGCCACGCCGTATGCGACCTGCGTGCAGTGCGTCGCCGCCGCGGCAGCAGCCGACCCGCTGCTCGTACAGGAACGGCTGCAACTCCACGCCACGCGCATGCTCGCGGAGTTGCGGACTGCGCAGCGGGTCCTGGCGCTGTCGCGCGCGCAGCTGGAGTACCTGATGCAGATCCCTGAGCTGCACGGGCTCGCGATCGACGTGGTCGACCTGCCGCCGCCGTGGGAAGCAACGCCGGCGACCGCCCCGCCGGCGCGCACTCCGCACGCGCCGTTCCGGCTCGTGACCTGGGGCGGGCTGGTGCGGCCGAAAGGGCTCGGCACCCTGCGGGACGCCTGCCGCGCGCTCCCGGTGCCGGTCGAGCTGCACCACTACGGGGATCGGATCGACGAGCAGCTCGCCGCCGATCTGCTCGGCGATCCCAGCGTGCCGGTGATCCTGCACGGACCACAGGACCTCGCGCAGATGCGCGCGACCCTCGCCGGCTACGACCTCGCGGTGTTTCCCTCCTCGTACCTGGAGACCTACGGGTTCGCGGTCGACGAAGCGATGCAGACCGGCCTGCCGGTGCTGGTCTCCGACCGCGGCGCGCTGCGCGAGCGGATCGGTACGCGCGGTGTCACGTTCCGCGCCGACGACGTCGCGGATCTCGCGCAGGTGCTCGCACAGGTCCTGGATCCGCGCCGGCTCGCGGAACTGCGCGCCGGCACGCCGGCATTCCGCACGACGCTCGCCGCGCACGTCGATGCCCTCGCGTCGATCTATCGGGATGCGATCGCACGGTTCAACGGAACCACCGCAGCCAGGCGACGGTCTCCTCCTCGTTGATGCCGCGGCGCGGCACGAACCGCAGCTCCTGCCGCTCGCGCGCCTGCGGCTCGCCGCGGAAGCCGGACGCCTGCAGCACGTGATGACGGAACACCGCGCCGCTGGTCGGATCGCGCTCGTCGACGATGCCGAGCAGCTCCAGCTCACCGAGCTCGATCCCGAGCTCCTCGAGACACTCGCGCCGCGCAGCGTCTTCGGCGCACTCCCCCGGCTCGAGCTTCCCCCCTGGCGGGTCCCACCACCCGGCTTACGCAGCCCGGTCCGGGCGGCGCCACTCGAGCAGCAACGTGTCATCGCGCAGCAGGTGCACGCCGGCGACGCGCACGACGTCGTCGCGGGGGTCGTCGTGCAGCAACGACGCGGCATAGACGTCCGGATCGCAGACGAGGCACCCGAACGACTGCTGCATGGCGCTCGCCACGTCGGCCGCATCCACGGCACGGCGCACGACGCAGAGATCCGCCGGAACCATGCGCTGCAGCTCGCGCGCCGCGTGCGCTTCGACGTCGGCGGCGGCGAGCGCAGCCTCCGGCCACAGCGGGATGCGCACGGCGCCACGTGCCCGGCCGGCCTGCAGCCGCTCCCGGATCCGCTCGACGATCTCGTACGCGTACAGCTCGAGCAGCACACGGTCCGGAATCGCAGCAGACGACCCGGACGCGACGAGGCCGCGCATCGCCATCGCGAACGGTCCATCCGGCGGAAGCAACGGCTCGACCGGCGCCGCATCCCGCGGATCGACGAGCAGGACCAGCGTCATCCCAACGCCTCGATCGCGGCGCGCATCCGCGTCTGGATCCGTTCGACCGGCGCCGTCGCATCCAGCACCTCGTGCCGCCCGGCGAGCGCGAGCTGCAGCAGCTGGGCGCGGAAGCGCCCGAGCATGTACGGATTCTCGTCCACGGTCCGTTCGCGGCGCTGCGCCAGCCGCTGCAGTGCGACGTCGATCGGCAGATCGAGCAGGAACACGAGATCCGCCCGCGGCAGCGCCGCCAGGAACTCGCGCGCATACGGATCGTGGTGGTACCGCCCGGTTCCGGCGGCGAGGTGCGTCTGCACGTAGCGGTCGAACAGCAGCACGTCCGCCTCGGCGACCGAAGGTGCCACCTGCTCGTGCCAGTACTTCAACGAATCGAGCAGCTTCGCGTGGCGCTGCAGCGGCCACAGATGCAGGTGCTCCGCACCGGCGCACATCCGCGTCATGTCGGTGACCGTGTCGTGGAACACGCCGTGCCGGTACAGCTTGTGCCGCACGACCCGCAGTCCGCGCCGCTCGAGCCAGGCGTGCAACAGCTCGAGGTGCGTCGACTTGCCGGTGCCGTCGATGCCGTCGATCCCGATCACGAGCGGGCCCTGGCGCGCGGCCATCGAGGGGAGCGGCGCGCTGCGTGCCAGCGCTTCGCCGAACAGATCGATCCCGGCCAGCGCGTGGTTCTCGAGCGCGAGGAACCGCAGCACACGGTCGGGAAACCTGGCCCGCAGCATCGTCAGCCAGGCCTGCCGCTCCGCCTCCGGCCAGACGTCGCCCGGCAGCAGTCCCCACCAGCCGGGCGCCAGCCGGGTGTGCACCGGGCCCACCGGATGCCCGGGGTCGGTGTCGAAGAACGGGATCCCGAACGCCTCCCGCGCCCGCGGATGCAGGCGCCCGGGCAGCGCGGTCGACGCGGCGCGCAGCGTCGTTTCCAGCGACGGGCCCGCGGACGGGTCGAGCCGCACCCGCAGCGTGCGTCCCGCACGCCGGGCGGCCGAACGCAGCACGGCTGCCAGCGCGCGGCCACGCGGACCATCCGGCACGCGCACCCCGCCAGCGCCTGCGGCGGCGATCACGCTCGCCAGCGTGGCGCCGTGACGCAGGTCGAGGTCGCCGTTCGATGCGGCGGCTTCCTGCTCGCGCAGCTCCGGGAACAGCCAGACCAGCGGTCCGTCCGGCGGCCAGACCAACGGCTCGTGCGCGCGGATCACAGGATGTTCACCAGCAGCTCGGCGTTGCGCTCGCGCAGGTGCAAGCCGGCGTAGATCGCTTCGAGCGGATGCACGCAGGCATCGTGCGCGTGCCGCAGCGTCGTCCACTCGACGACCGCGCGCGGCTGCAGGATCGCGACCCTGGCAGTCAACGCATCGAGCCAGTCGTCGTCGCCGAGGTGCACGGCCGGCGAGAACGGTGACGCGCGTTCGTCGGCGACCCGCTCTGGCGCCTGCGGCCCGTAACCAAGCGTCATCAACGGCTGCCACTGCGCGAACCAGCCGGAGTCCGGCATGCGCGGAAACCACAGCTCCTCCGCGACGCCCGCTTCGACCCGATCGACGAGCGTCTCGGTCACATCGAGTCCGATCTGCAGCAACGCGTCGCGCAGCAGCCGCGCCGCGCGCCGGTGCGTCGCCGGCACGAGCAACTCCACCGCGCCGACGCCAGCCTCCCGCACGCGCAACGCAGTCTGCTGCGCCGTCTCGCCGCGATCCCCGAGGTCGACCCATGCCCCGGCGACGGGCAGCCGCTGCGCCTGCGCGATGCAGCCCTCGCGCAGGCGGTCGCGGACGACCACGCCGGCCGACAGGTGCAGGTCCGGCGGGACGAGCACGGCGCGCGTCACCACCACGGCTCCTCGCGCGGGCCATGGGGCAGCAGCGGTCGCAGCGTGTCGATCCCCTTCTGCAGGCCGTCGATCGCACCGAACGTCGGGTCTTCGTGTTCGAGCGTGATCCAACCGTCGTAGCCGGCGAGCGTGAGCTCGGTCAGCAGCGGGCGCCACGGCACGTCCCCCCAGCCGGGGATCCGGAACCGGAAGCCACGCTCGCGGCGGTTCCACGCCCCGTGCGCCATCACGCCCGATCGCGCCGCGCGGTGCGGCACGACCTCGGCGTCCTTCGCGTGCACGTGCAGGATGCGCGCACCGAGCTCGGCCGCGAACAGCACCGGATCGCCGCCGGTGATCGCGAGGTTGGCCGGATCGAGGTTGAACCCCCACGCATCGTGACCGCCCAGCAACTCGATGCTCTGCTGCGCCGTCTCGAGGTCGTAGACGATCTGCTTGGGATGCGGCTCCTGCGCGAAGCGCACGCCGCGCCGCGCATAGTGGTCCAGGATCGGCAGCATCCGCTCGCGGAACTCCGGCAGCATCCGCTCCCAGCCATCCGGCGCCGGCCATGGGAAGAACCGCGACCAGTCCTCGCAGCCGACGAACCCGACGACGACATCGACGCCGAGCAGATGCGCCGCATCGGCCGCCTGGCAGAGCCGCTCGGTCGCGTAGGCGATCTTCTGCTCCGGCGTCCCGGCGAAGATCCGGTCGGTGTCCTCGTGGTGCGGACCCAGCAGCAGCTGCCCCTCCTGATGGATCGAGACCGCGGTCAGCTCGAGTCCGGCCGCGTCGATCGCGGCACGCAGATCGTCAGCGCCGCCGCGCAGCAACTGCGGCAGCTCGACGAACGGGCTCCGCGCGTCCAACGGCAGCTCCATGCCGGCGAACCCCAGCTCGCGGATCGTCGCCAGCGCGTCGTGGAACGACCGCCGATACAGCGGCTGCGGGCAGACCCCGAGCTTCATGGCTCGATCAGCGACGGATAGTCGCAGCTCGCGCACGGTGAACCGGCCGGGAACGTGCCGCGCAGATGGTGCTTGCGGATCTCGTCCAACGCAGCGCCACGCCACATCTGCTCCAGCGTGGTCTGCATGACGTTGCCGAAGATCGTCGTGCGCCGCCAGTCGCAGTTGCACAGCACCATGTCGCCGTTCCACAGCACGTACGCCTTGACGAACGGACGCTGACAGACGACCGGCGTCGCGGCGACGCACGCCGTGCTGCGGAACCGGCTCGCGTCGATCGCGCCGGCCCGGTTCGTGACCGGCTTGAGGTGCACCGGGATCCCGATCCGCGCGGCGAACTCCGGCGCGCGCTCGCGCGCGTCCCCGATCTCGAGCGCCGTGATCCGCAGGTCGAGGCCCGGCAGCTCGCCGGCGCGCCAGGCGGCGCCGACCTCCTCGAGGTTGCGCAGGATCCGGTCGAACCGGAGCCCGACCATCGTCGCCCCGTACGACTCCGCGGTGAAGCCGTTGACCGAGACCGTGATCTCACCCATCCCCGCGGCGACGAGCGTGCGCGTGCGCGCCAGGTCGAGCAGCTTGCCGTTCGTGATGATCGTGACGATCGCCTCCGGCATCCGCTCACGGACGTGCCGCGTGAACTGTTCCAGCCGCCGGTCGACGGTCGGTTCGTTCATCAGGAACAGGCTGACCCGCTCGACGCCGCGGCCGCGGATCTGCTCGATGATCGTCGCGAACACGTCCTCGCGCATCGCTCCGGCCGGCAGCTCCTTGCTGGTCTCCGGATACGGACAGGTCGTGCAGGCTGCGTTGCACAGCGTCGTCGTCTGGATCTGGATCTTGGGGAAGAACGGCAGCCGGTGTTCGGCCAGGTTGTCCGGGGTGACCTCACCACGCCGCAGCTGCGCGAGCAGCGTTGCTTCGCGATTCCCTTGCGTCACGAGGTCGATCGGTCTCATCGCGTGCGTCCGCTCGTGGTCGCTTCCGCCGCCGGCTGCCCCAGCACCGCGCCGGCGAGCGCGCGTTCGTCGATGCCGGGCGGGATCCCCAACGGATGCGCGCGCAGACACGCGAGCACCGCGGCTTCGCTCGGCGCCAGCGCGGCCTGTGCCGCGAGCCGCTCGTAGGTGCAGAGCTGCTGCAGGAACCGCAGGATCCGCGCGATCCGCGGCTCGCCCGGATCGAGGTCGGCGAGCGGGGGCGGCGGCACGAGCCCGGGCACCTGCACGCCCCACTTTTCGACGATCGCATCGCTGCGCAGACCCGGCGCGTGGCCGCGGTTGCGCTCCGAGACCGCGAGCCGCCGCGGCTCGCGGTCACACAGCGCCGCGATCGCCGGCACCAGCGCCAACTCGTTCCACGGCGTCGCGCGCTGCCGCAGCGCTGGCGGCAACGCGGGGTCCTGCGTCGCCGCGTAGTGCGCGTGCAGGTCCGCCGCCAACCGCGCAAGCTGGGCACCGCGGTCGACGCGGCGTGCCCGCATCTGCTGCACGACGGCCGTCGTCTGCTCGTAGTGCCGCGCATAGGTCAGCAGCAGAGCGCCGCGGGCCCGCATCGCGCTGCCGTCGACTTCGAACGCGCCGGGTGCGTCGAGGGCGGCGATCTGCTCGAGCAGTTCCGGCAGACGCTCCGTGCCGTCTGCATCCCGCAGCGACACGAAGAACCCCTGGTGGTTCACGCCGACATAGCTCGCCGACACGTGCGTCGGATCCAGGTCGAGCAACACGCACGCGCGCCGCAGCGTCCGCTCCGGCAGCTCGCACAGCCCGAACGCGCGCAATCCCGGCAGTTCGGCCAGCGCGTACAGCGCGATCCCGAGCGGATTGCTGAGCTGCACGAACGGCGCCTCCGGTGCGAGCTGCTGCGCGTGCCGCGCGAGCCGGACCAGCTCCGGCAGGCTGCGGATCGCCGAAGCGAGTCCGCCCGGTCCGATCGTTTCGTCGCCCGGCAACCCGAACCGCAGCGGGAACGTCTCGTCGTGCGACCTGCCGCGGAAGCCGCCGACCCGCACCTGGCAGACGACGAAGTCGGCGCCACGGAGCGCGTCGTCGAGCTCCGTCGTCGCGGCATAGTGGTGCGGCGCACCGCGGCTCGCGGCATGGATGCCGCAGAACCGCGCCACCGCCGCCGTGCGCGCGGCATCCCGTCCGAACAGGCGGAGCTCCAGCTCCGGCAGTGCCGGTGCAGCCTCGGCCAGGGCACCCGCGAGCGCCGGCGTGAACGCACTCGATCCGCCGAGCAAGGCGATCCGGCGACGGTTCACCCGAAGAACGCCTCGACCGCGACGCAGACCTGTTCGATCTCATCCTCGGCCAGCTCGTGCGAGATCGGCAGCGACAGCACCTCGCTGGCCAGCCGCTCGGTGACCGGGAGATCGCCCGGCCGGTAACCGAGGTCGACATCGAGCGGCTGCGGATGCGGCGGCACCGGATAGTGGAGTCCGGTCTGGATCCCGCGCGCGCGCAGGAACCGGGCGAGTTCGTCACGCTGCGGCGTGCGCACGACGAACAGATGGAACACGTGTTCACCGGGACCGGGATCCGGCACGCGCAGATCCCCGACCCCCAGCAGCCGGCGCCGGTACAGGTCGGCGAACGCGCGCCGCCGCCGGTTCCAGGCGTCGAGGTGACGCAGCTTCACGGCGAGCACGACCGCCTGGATCGTGTCGAGCTTGCTGTTCGGAGCCAGCGCACGCACCTCGTACTTCCCGCGCTTGCCGAGGTTGCGCAGCATCCGGAGCTTCGCGTCGAGGTACGGATCGTCGGTCGTCACGGCGCCGGCGTCGCCGAACGCGCCGAGGTTCTTGCTCGGATGGAAGCTGAACGCGCCAGCCCGCCCGAGCGCACCGGCGCGGCGCCCACGCAGGTCGCGCGCCCCGTGCGCCTGCGCCGCGTCCTCGACCATTGCGATCCGGGTCCCGCGCACCACCGCGTCGAGCGCAGCCATCGCGCAGGTCCGGCCGTACAGGTGCACCGGGATCACGGCGCGCGTGCGCGGCCCGATCGCGTCGGCGACACGCTGCGGGTCGATCGTCATCGATTCCGGATCCGGCTCGACGAGCACGGGACGGGCACCGGCGGCGACGATCGCAGTCACCGTCGCGATGAACGTGTTGGCCGCGGTGATGACCTCGTCCCCCGGCCCGATTCCGAGCGCACGCAGCGTCAGCAGCAATGCGTCGGTCCCGCTGTTGACACCCACCGCATGCGCGGTGCCGGTGTGGCTCGCGAACGCCCGCTCGAAGGCCGCGACCGGCTCGCCGAGCACCGGGTCTTCGTGCAGGAACGCCCGCTCCAACGCCGGTCCGAGCTCCGGCCAGAGCTCGGCGTACTGCCGCGCATAGAGCTTCGTGGGTACCGCAGGCATCGTCATCGGAGCAGTTCCTCGCGCGCCAGCACGGCGGCGCCGAAGGCACCGGTGCGCGGCCCGAGCAGACACGGCTCGAGCTGCAGCCCGTCGCGTGCCCGCGCGAACGTGCGCTGGCGCACCTCGTCCCGCACGGCTGCCAGATACTCGTCGCCGAGCGCCAACACGCCACCCATCAGCGCGACCCGGTGCGGATTGAACGCCATGACCAGGTTCGCGATCCCCGCGCCCAGCGCGCGGGCACCGGACTCGATCGCTTCGCGCGCGCCCGCGTCGCCGGCCGCGGCCGCCGCGGCGACCTGCTCGAGCGTCGGCGCGCCCGCGGACTGCGACGGCCGCGCAGCGCGTGCGGCGATCGCCGTCCCGGAAGCGAGGGTGTTCAGGCAGCCGCGGTTGCCGCACGCATGTCCGTCGCCGCGCCAGTCGATCGTCATGTTGCCGAACTCGCACGCAGCGCCCGTCGCGCCGCGCAGCACATGGCCAGCCAACACGGCGGCACCGCCGATGCCGGTGCCGACCGTCAACACGAGCAGGTGCAATCCGGGTGGCCGCCCGAGCGCGACGAACTCACCGATGCCGGCCGCCGTCGCATCGTTGTCGAGGACCACCGGCGCAGCGCAGCATTCGGCGAGCGCGGCGCGCAGCGCAAAGCCACCGAACTCCGGCAGGATCACCGAGCTGTCGACAAGACCCGTCGCGGCGTCGACCAGTCCGGCGAAACCGACGCCGACCGCCGCAGCGCGGCCGTGCGCGATCGCGAGCTCGCCGACCTCGGCCGCGATCGCGGCGACGGCCGTCTCCGGATCGCGCGGCGTCGCAATCCGCCGCTCGCCGACGCAGCTCCCATCCGCCGCGAACTGCACGACCAGGGTCTTGGTCCCGCCCAGATCGACACCGATCACCGCGCTCACGGCACGATCCCCCAGCGCAGCACGGCGCTCTGCAGCTCGTCCGCGCGCAGGCCGAACGCGATCGGGTCGTCCGCCAGCAGGCGCTCGGCCACCACCAGATCCGCCGACGTGTTGACGTCGATCCAGGCAGCGCCGTGGTCGTGCGCGACCACGCGCAGCCGCGCGGCGATCGCCCGCTGCACCAGCTCCGGCAGCGGCAGCCAGCCGGCCGGCCCGACCAGCTCGCGCACGCGGCGGCCGACGACGTAGGTGCCGGACGAGATCCGGTACCGCTTGATCGGCTTCTCGACGTAGTCGGTGACGCGTTCGTCCCCGTCCACGAGGACCTCACCGAGCTCCAGCCGCCGGCTCTCCCAGTGCGTCGCGATCGTCATGTCGGCGCGACGCTCGGCGTGCACGCGGCCGAGCATCCCCAGGTCGATTCCGGACAGCAGATCGGCGTTGACCACGAGCACGTCGCCCGGCACCGCGGCCAGCAGCGCGAGCGCACCGGCCGTGCCGAGCGGCAGCTGCTCGCGATGGCAACGCAGGCTGCGGAAGTCCGGCGTGGCGTCGCGCGCGAGATGCTCTTCGATCTCGGCGGCGCGATGGCGCAGCGCCAGGTGCACGTCCTCGACACCGTGGCGACGGAGCTGCCGCAGCACCAACGACAACAGCGGCATCCCGCGCACGCGCACCAGCGGCTTCGGGACGTCGGCATGCGTCGCCGCCATCCGCGTGCCCTGCCCGCCGGCCAGCACCAGTGCCGTCGAAGGCGCGGTCATGCCCTGGCTCCGCGCGAGCCGAGCGCGACCTCGACGACGAACAGCCGCAGCGGCACGTCGCCGTCGTTGGTCAGCCCATGTTCCCCGCCGGGGCGGTTGATCACGACACTGCCAGGTCCGACGCGCAGTTCTTCACCGTCGCGCTGCAGGCACCCCGAACCCTCGAGCACGAGGTACAGCTCCTCGTCGTCGCCATGCCGATGCGTGCCGATCGAGGTGCCGGGTGGCAGCACCGCGTAGTCGACGAACCGCCAAGGTCCGGCGAAGTCGGCCGCCGTGTACAGCCGATGGAACCCGATCTCACCGGTGCCGCCGTGCGCGCACACCTGCGCCAGCACAAGTTCGCCGAGTCGCTTGACCGGCAGCGGAGCACGCGTCGCCGTCACACGAGCTCCCGCCAGTCGAGGCCTTCGCGCCGGCGCTGTGCGAGCTGCTCATAGCGCTCGAATGCGAGCACGATCGTCCCCTCGTCCAGGTCGCGCTCGATCTGCGTCGCTCCGATCCCGGCCGGCAACACGAACAGCAGCTCGTTGCCGCGGATCAGCCGCACGCAGCGCAGCCGCGCCACGATCGACGCCGGCACCAAGGGCCCGACGCAGCCGATCAGGTCGTACGCGTCCAACAACCCGAACAACCGCAGCGCGTCCTCCCGCCCGATCGTGCCGCTGCGCCGCGCGATCAGCGTCGCGACGCCCATGCCGATGGCGACCGCTTCGCCGTGCCGGACGTCCTGGTACGCGTAATCGGTCTCGATCGGATGTCCGAGCGTGTGTCCGAAGTTCAGCGGCCGGCGCAGATCGCACTCGTACGGATCGCGCGCGATCAGCTCCATCTTGACCTTCGCGGCGAGCCAGCAGGCGCGGTTCAGCACCGCCGGCTCCCGCATGCACAGCGCCGGCTGCTCCCGTTCGAGCAGCCCGAACAGCTCGGGGCTCGCGATCACGCCGACCTTGATCGCCTCGGCGATCCCGCTGCGGAAATCGCGCGCGCTGACCGTGCCGATCAGCTCGGCATCGGCACCGACGTGCGACGGATGATGGAACGCGCCGATGATGTTCTTGGCGTGCGTCGAGTTGACGGCGACCTTGCCGCCGACCGCGGCATCCACCTGCCCGATCAGCGACGTCGCGAAGTTCACATACCGGATCCCACGCATGTAGGTCGCCGCGACGAACCCGCCGAGATCCGACACGACGCCACCGCCGAAGTTGATCAGGATCCCGCGGCGGTCGAGCCCGAGCTCGATCAGCTGGTGCAACACGCTCTCGTACCGCGCGACGCTCTTGCTGGATTCCCCTTCACGCACCGTGATGAAGCGCGGCACGTAGCCGGCGGCGAGCAGGCTCTGCTCGAACGTGGCGCCATACAGCCCATGCACCCGGGCATCGGTCAGCACGACCGCCGCGGCGAGGCCGCATTGCTCGCGCAGCGCCTCCCCATAGCGGCGCAGCAGGCCGGGTTCGTAGAGCGCCTGGTACGAGGCGTCCCGCGAAACGCGGACGTCGAAGGCAGATCCTCGTTGGACGCTCGTCGCCGGGTGCATGGGCTCGGGAGGGGAGCGTGCCGGACGCAAACGCAATACCGGAGCAGTGGACGCACCGGCGGCGCGCGCAAACGCGGCTGGCACACGATCCGCAGCCACCAGCGTGTCGCGTTTCCGACGCCAGCGCCGTCGGACCGACGGCCGGGGCACCCGACGCTCAGGACCGTGTCAGTGCGCGGTCTCGCGGCTGCTGCTGCCCGGCGCGATCCACGACATCAGCTCGGCGTAGTCGACCGGCTTGACCAGGTGCCCATCGAAGCCGGCCTCCTTGGAGCGGCGGCGATCCTCCTGCTGGCCCCAGCCGGTCAACGCCACGAGCGTGACCTCATGGCCGAGCGCGGAGTCACGGATCCGCTGTGCGACCTCGTAGCCGTTCAGCTTCGGCAGGCCGATATCGAGCAGGATCAGGTGCGGGGCGAACTCCTGCGCCGTCTCGACCGCCGCGAGACCGTCGTGCGCGAGCCGCGTCTCGTGGCCCGCGATCCGCAGCAGCATCGCGAGTGACTCGGCGCCGTCCTGGTTGTCGTCGACGACCAACACGCGGCGCGGCGGCGCATCGGGATCCTGGGGGCCCGGCAACGGCGGCATGCCGTTCGACGCGGCCAGGGTCTGCACCGGCAGACGGACCGTGAACGTGCTGCCGTGCCCGCTGCCGGCACTCCGCGCCTCGACACGTCCCCCGTGCAGCTCGACGAGCTGCTTGACCAGCGTCAGACCGATTCCGAGCCCACCCTGCGTGCGCTCGAGCGAGCGGTCCCCCTGCTCGAAGATCTCGAACACACGCGGCAGCAACGCCGGTTCGATCCCGATCCCGTTGTCGCGCACGGTGACCGTGACCTCGCTGTGGCTGCGCTGCACGATCAGCTCGATCCGGCCGCCGGGCGGCGTGTACTTGCACGCATTGTTCAACAGGTTGCTGAACACCTGCGCGAGCCGGACCGGATCTCCATCGAGCCGGATCGGTTCCGGTGGCAGTTCCACCAGGATGGCGTGACCGGCTTCGTCGGCGAGCGGCTGGGAGGCCTCGATCGCCTGCCCGACGATCTCAGCCAGGTCGACCTGCTGCCGGCGCAGCTCCAACGCGTTGCGTGTGATCCGGGACACATCGAGCAGGTCGTCGATCAGGCGCTGCATCAGCGTGACCTGCCGGCCCATCGTGTCGCGTGCGACGGCGAGCAAGGCGGCGTCGGCGCCGGCGCGCTTCATCAGCTCGAGCGAGTTGCGGATCGGTGCCAGCGGATTGCGCAGCTCGTGGGCCAACGTCGCCAGGAACTCGTCCTTGCGCCGATCCGCTTCCTGGAGCTGCTGCTCGACACGCCGCCGCTCGGTGATGTTGACGATCGCGGCGACCAGGCCGACGACGCTCCCCTGTTCGTCGTGCTCCGGCGCATACGCGCAGCGCATGAACTGCGGCGTGCCCGCCTTGAACTGCACCTCGACGTCGAACTCGACCGCCCGGCCCGACAGCGTTTCGGCCATGCGCTCCCGGATCGTCGCGTAGGCCGCTTCGCCGAGCACCTCCGCGACGTGCTTGCCGGCGATCGCTTCCGGCGTCGTGCCGAACCGCTCCGCGTACGGCCGGTTGACGAATTTGAACCGGCCGTGCACATCGCAGTGCGCGATCAGCACCGGCGCATGGTTCGTGATCAGCCGCATCTGCCGCTCCGCGTTCGCGAGCGCCTCGACCGCCTGCTTCTGCGCCGTGATGTCCGTATTGGTGCCGAACCAGCGCAGCACCCGGCCGTCTGCGTCGCGGATCGGCAGCGCCCGCGACAGGAACCAGCGGTACTCGCCGTCCTTGCTGCGGAGCGGGAACGTGTCTTCCCACGGTTCGCCGGTGTCCCACGACCGCTGCACGCGCGCGGCGACGCGCTCCACGTGATCGGGATGGTGGACCTGTTTCCAACCCCCGCCCTGCATCTGCTCGAGCGTGGTCCCGGTGTAGTCGAACCAGCGTTGGTTGTACCAGAACACGCGACCCCGCTCGTCCGCCATCCAGGCGAGCTGCGAGATGTTGTCCGCCATCGTGCGGAACAGCTCGCCGCTCTCGCGCAGCTCCTGCGCGGCGCGATTCAGCTCCAGCTCGGCGCGCCGGCGCTCACCGAGGTCGCGCAACACGAGCACACAGCCGACCGGGTTCCCTTCGGAGTCCCGGATCGGCGCGGCACTCGATTCGATCGGCCGTTCCGCACCGTCGCGGCCGAGGATGAGCAGCGGGCGATCCACCAGGTATGCGCTTCCGCTCGCGAGCACATGCGCAACCAGGTCCGGTTCCTGTGCACGCGTCGCTTCGTCGAGGAACTGGCACACGTGTTCCAGCGGTTGGCCGAGTGCTTCGTGCGGCGGGCAACCGGTCAGCTCTTCGGCGACCGGGTTCAGGTACTGGATCCGGGCGTGCCGGTCGGTCGCGATGACGGCATCTGCGATGCTGCCCAGCGTCAGTCGCAACATGTGCCGCCGCGCGCGCACCTCGCGATGCGCGGATCGCATCGCTTCGCCGAGCGCGATGATGCACGCGGACGACAGCAGGTACACGAGCAGTCCGACCAGGACCTGTTGCCGTTCGAACGCGAAGATCCCGCGCGGCTCCAGGAACCACAGATGGCAGGCGAGATAGCCCACGACCGTGACGAGCAGCGCCGGCCGATAGCCGCCGAACCAGACCGCCGCGGCGATCGCCGGGAAGATCGTGATGAACGGCGCGTGATCCGCCAGCCACGGGTCGAGCAGGCCGCGCAGACCCAACGCGAGAGCGACCGCCAACAGCGCCAGCAGGTACGCGCGGAGGTCGGGTCGGGTGCCGTAACGGGGAGGTAGATCGATCAAGAGGGCAATGCCGGCGACTCGCGCCGGGACGTGCACGCGGCCGGCTGCCACCGGGCAACGAGCGCACCGGATCATCACCTCCGGAACAGCCCCCGTGGGCTGCAGATCCTGCAACGGCACGGCGCCGCCGCCGCCGCGCGCGCCCAGGAACCGCGCAATTCCCGGATCCCGCAGGACTTCCGCCAGACGGCGGCCGCAGTCGCGTTGCGCGCGCCCGGGCGCCGCCTAGACTCTTCGCCCCCCGATCCTGCCCTGACGCCGCACCCGCACCCCATGGAGATCCTCGTCTGCATCAAGCGCGTCGCCGCGACCGACTCCAAGATCAAGATCGGCGCCGACGGCAAGTCGATCGACCCGGCCGGCGTCGAGTTCGTGCTGAACCCGTATGACGAGTTCGCAGTCGAGCAGGCGCTGCTGACCAAGGAGAAGGTCGGCGCCGGCTCGGTCACGGTCGTGACCCTAGGGTCCTCCGACGCACAGAAGGAGCTGCGCACCTGCCTCGCGATGGGGGCCGACAAGGCGGTCCTGCTCAAGGACGGAGGCATCCGGCACGACGCCTACAGCACGGCCGCGACGCTGGCCGCCTGGATCCGGACGGTCCCACACGACCTGATCTTCGTCGGGCGCCAGGCCGTCGACATGGACAACAACCAGCTCGGCCCACGGCTCGCCGCGCTGCTCGGGATCGCCTCGGTCACCGAAGCCGTCAAGCTGACGCACGAAGGGGATCACTTCGTCGCCGAGCGCGACATCGAGGGTGGACGTGAGGTCGTCCGCTGCCGCCTGCCCGCCGTGATCTCGACGCAGAAGGGTCTCAACGAGCCGCGCTACGCCAGCCTGAAGGGGATCATGGCAGCCAAGAAGAAGCCGCTCGAAGAGGTCGACGTGCCGCGCATCGAGCCGGCGACCGAAGTCGTCTCGCTGGCGCTGCCGTCCGACCGGCCGCCCGGCAAGGTCTTCACCGACGGAGCGGGCGCGGTCGCGCAGCTCGTCGAAGCCCTCAAGAACGAAGCCAAGGTCCTCTGAGGAGCACGCAGATGGCACAGCCGATCGTCGTTCTCGCCGAGGCCCGCCAAGGCAGGTTGAAGAAGCAGAGTCTCGAAGCACTCGGAGCGGCGCGCGAGCTCGCGGGCCAGGCCGGCGGCGACGTCGTCGCGATCCTGGCCGGGCATGACCTCGGCGGCGCCGCGCAGGAGCTCGCGAAGGCGGGTGCCACGCGCGTCGTCGCGCTCGACTCGGCCGCGCTCGCCAACTACAGCGGCGATGGGTACGCCGCGGTGCTGCTGCCGGAGCTGAAGGCGCTCGCGCCGGCCGCCGTGCTGGCGCCGCACACCGCCCTGGGCAAGGATCTCGTGCCGCGCCTGTCGGCGGCGCTCGACACCGGGCTGCTGTCGGACGTCACCGCGCTGCACTTCGACGGCGGTCGGTTCGGCGCTACGAAGCCGGTCTACGCCGGCAAGGCGGCGCTGAAGTCCTTCATGACCAAGGCGCCGTTCATGGCGACGCTGCGACCGAACGCGTTCGAGGCGAAGCCGGGCCAGGGTGCTGGCAACGTCGAGAGCAAGTCTCCGTCCGCCGATGCCGGCTCGTTCCAGGCAGTCGTGACCGAGATCCTCGCGGCCGCGAGCGACCGGGTCCCGTTGCAGGAAGCGAAGGTCGTCGTCGCCGGCGGCCGTGGGCTGAAGGGGCCGGAGCACTTCCAGCTGATCGAGGATCTGGCGGCTGCCTTCGGTCCAGGCGTCGCCGCGGTCGCGGCCTCCCGGGCCGTGGTCGACGCCGGCTGGCGTCCGCACCGCGAGCAGGTCGGGCAGACCGGGAAGGTCGTCGCGCCGACGCTCTACATCGCAGTCGGCGTCAGCGGCGCGATCCAGCACCTGGCCGGGATGCGCACGTCCCGCTGCATCGTCGCGATCAACAAGGATGCGGAGGCGCCGATCTTCAAGGTCGCCGACTACGGCATCGTCGGAGACGCGTTCGAGATCGTGCCGGCGCTTGCGCAGGCGATCCGCGCCGCCACGGCGCACTGAACGCGCCCTGATAGGTTCTGACCGCGGGGCGCCGCCGGCGGAGAAGGGGGCGGGTGCACGGCCCCTGCCAAGTAAGCCGTGCACCCGCTCTGGACGTCTCCACGCCGCGGGAGCGCCGCGGCGAAATCCTGTCCCCGATCCGTCACTCCAAGTGGCGGATCGGTGGGGCATGCGCCCCGATTGGGAATCGCCGAAACCGGCCAAAGCGCACGCGGCGGGATCACTTTTTTTTCTGCAGCGCGCGCTCCCGCAGCCCGGCAGCGACCTCGGCACCCGCCGAGCCGGCCTGGCCGGCCGCCGCAAACCCTTGCAGCGCCTCGTCCAACGCGAGCTCGGCGGCCGCCGGATCCCCGTGCTCGAGCTCGGCCCGGCCGAGGTTGACGAGGTTGGCGAGCAGGAACGGGCTCGGGACCGGGCCGTCGGCAGGGCGCCGCATCCGGACCGCGGCGCGCAGCAGCGGAATCGCGGCCGGATCCCCGCGCCGCAGCAGCAGCTGTCCGAGGTGCGAGCAGGGGTAGGCCGCTTCCGGATGGCCGTCCGGAAAGGCATCGCGCAGGACCTCGATCCCGGTCTGCATCGCGGCGATCGCTGCGTCCTCCCGGCCGAGCCCGGCTGCCGCCCACCCCGCGTTGTAGTGCGTGAGTCCCAGCATCAACCGCGAGGCCTGCGGCGCCTGCGCGAACTCGGCGAGTGCCTGCACCGCGGCATCGGCCGCGGCCGCATGCTGTTGGCGCTGGTTCGCCAGGAAGGCCCGCAGTCCGAGCGCGAGGGCACGCAGCTCGGCGACCGCAGACCGGTCGCCGCGCACTTCGGTCGCCAGCGATTCGCTCAGCGCCGCATCGGCACCGGCCGGGTCGCCGGAACGCGCGAGGACTTCGGCCAGCGTGCGGCGTGCCAGCGCCCGGGAGTACCCGCTCGCTTGCGGCAACGCATCGAGCATCGCGATGGCGGCGCGCGCGTCGGCAACGGCCGCAGCGACGTCCGGCCCGCGCGAGCGGGCTTCGGCGAGGTTGGCGAGGCCGGTTGCGAGGTGCGGATGCCCGCCTGGATACGCTGCGCGCCAGATCGCGACCGCCTCGGCGAGCACGGCCGCTGCCTCGGCGGAGCGCCCGGTGCGGTTCAGATAGGCGCCGAGGTCGTTGAGGCTCCACGCCAGCGACGGTGAATGCGGACCGAACGCAGCGCGGCGCAGCTCGATCGACCGGCGCAGCGCCGCCTCCGCCGCGGCGTGATGGTTGGCCAGCTGCGCGACGGCGGCGACGTCGACGAGGATCGCCGCCAGTCCCGGCGAGTCCGGGCCGATCGCACGCTCCATCAGCACCAAGGCCTCGTCGATCGCGGCGCGCGCCCGGGCGTGCTCGGCACGATGCGCGAGGTTGCGGGCCTGTCCCCGCAGCGCGGTCACCAGCTCCAGCCGCCCGCGCGCGCCGAGCTGGCGCAGCGTCGAGACCGCGCTGGCGAACAGCTCGTCGGCCCGCGTGAACTCGTCGACGTCGTGATGGAAGCCGGCCTGATCGACCAGCAGTCCAGCCCGGATCAACGGGTCGCTGCAGGCGTCGATCCTCGTCGCGAGCTGACCGTACAAGCCACGCGCCTCATCGACCCGACCCTGCACGAGCAGCGCACGCGCCTGCATGCTCTGCGCGCGCAGCCCCAGCAGCTCCGCCGGCGCTCCGAGCTGCCGGGCCTGCTCGCCGATGCGCTGCGCCTCGTTGCCGGCGAGGTCGTGGCGCCCGTCCCCCATCGCGATGGTCGCCCGCAGCAACCGCCAGTCGAGCTCCTCGAGCGGATCGACCGCAGCAGTCGCCGCGGCGTGCAGCGCCTGCTCGATCGAGCGCTCGGCCGGCACACCCTGCCCGAGCCAGTTCTGCGTGCGCGCCAGCGTCGCCAGCAGGCGCGCGCGGATCTGCGGTTGATCCTGCAGCTCCCCTTCGAGCCGGCGGGCGCCGATCTCGAACAGCGCGCTGACCGGCAGGTCTTCGCCATCGCGCACGGTCGGACCGGCGCTGCGGAACAGATCCAACAGGAATCCCGTGACCGCGCGCGCGGCCGTCGCCTGCGTCTCGGCATCCCGCCGCGCCGCCTGCGCCTCGAACAACGCCAGCAGGACGGCGACGAAACCTATGGCCCCGGCGCCGATCGTCGCCGCGACGGCGGCCGTGCCAGCAGGGTGGCGGCGCGCGAACTTCGTCGCGCGGTACAGCGCCGTGGGTGGGCGCGCCGTGATCGGCTCGTCGGCGAGGTACCGTTCGAGGTCGGCGGCCAGCTCGCCGGCACTCTGGTAGCGGCGGGCGCGCTCCGGCGCGAGCGCGCGCAGCACGATCCAGTCGAGCTCGCGGCGCAAGGCGCGCGACAGCGCCTGCGCATCGCGTTGACCGCGCAGGCGCGCCGCGGCGTCGCCGGCCGCGAGCGCCGCACGGCTCGCGCGCCGCGGCGCGGCATCGCGCAGCAGCCGCGCCAGCTCCAACGTGCCGCTGCGCCGCAGGGTCTGCGGGTCGTGCGGCAGCGAACCGGCGAGCAGCTCGTGCAACAGCACGCCGAGCGACCAGACGTCGGCGCGCAGGTCGACGTCTTCGCCCCCGGCGGCGGCCTGCTCCGGCGCCATGTACTCCGGCGTGCCGACGGCGCAGCCTTCGAGCGTCCGCAGCCCCTCGTCGCCGAGCGGCTCCTGCAGCGCCTTCGCCAGGCCGAAGTCGATGACCTTCGGGCAGGGCGAGCCCTCTTCGGCGGCGACGAGCACGTTCGACGGCTTCAGATCGCGATGCAGCACCCCGCGGTGGTGCGCGTGCTGCACGGCCGCGCAGACAGCGAGGAACAGGCGGATCCGCGCGCGCAGGTCGAGCTGCTGCTGGTCGCAATGCGCCGTGATCGGCAGCCCCTCGATGAACTCCATCGCGAACCACGGCTGCCCCTGCGGCGTGATCCCGGTCTCGAACACCTTGGCGATCCCGGAGTGGTTCATCCGCGCCAAGGCCTCGCGTTCGCGCGCGAACCGCTGCAACACCCGTCGCGTGTCGAGCCCGGCCTTGACGACTTTCAGCGCGACCTGCCGGCGCACCGGCTGTTGCTGCTCGCCGAGATAGACGACACCCATGCCGCCCTCCCCGAGCCTGCGCAGCACGCGGTAGGGACCGATCTGCTCCGGCAGCTGGTCGGCCAGGAAGCCGGCGTCGAGCTCGAGCAGGATCGCATCGGCACGCTGCACGCGACGGCGGATCGCCGTGGCATGGTCCGGATGCGCGGCGCACAGACTCTCGAGGGCCGCGTGCCGCTCCTGCTCCGGCTGCTCGAGGATGTCGCCGAGCTCCGCATCGAGGCCGGGCGGCAGCACGTCAGCTCTCCTGCTCGCGGCTCAACACCCAGCTCAGGCGGCGCAACGCGCGCTGCAGCAGTCCTCGTACGGAGCCCTCGGTGCGCCCGAGATGGGTCGCGACCTCGGCCTGCGACAGGCCGGCGATCCGCACCAGCGCCAGCACCTCGCGCTGATCCTCCGGCAGCTCGGCGAGCGCCTGCTCGAACCGCGCGAGATCCTCGCGGCCGATCGCGACGCGGCTCGGCGTCAGGCCGGCCGCGAGGTAGACCCCAGCCAGCTCGCCGTCCTCTGCCTGCGAAACGCGGAGCTCGGGCCCGGCCGCGGCACGCCGCTGCGCCTGCCAATGGCGGAGGCGGTCGACCAGCTTGGTGGCCGCCTTCGTATAGAGCCAGGCGCGGAACGCCGGCTCGCCTCGCCACTCGAAGCGGCCGAGCTCGTCGAGGGCTTCGCGGCAGACCGACTGCACGAGATCGGACGTGGACTCGCGCGCCAACACCGCCGCCGGCGCGCGCAAGCGCAACCAGGCGCGCAGCCGCGGCACGTGCATCGCCACGAGCTCATCGAGCGCAGGCTGATCGCCGCGCGTCGCGCGTTCGACGAGGATCGCGGAGTCCATGGCAGGGGTGGCGGAGTGTACGCCGAGGTTGCGGACCGGAAACCGGACCACCGCACCAGCCGAACGCTGGCGGGAGCGGCTGGCCGCGCACCTCGACCAACGTGCCATGGCACCGGTTGCAGTGGGCGGGAGGACGTCCGCGCCGCAACGCCGGCCTGAGCGTTCAGCGCTGCTCGCTGAGGAATTCGACCAGGTCGCGCAGCTCCCGCTTCGAGAGCACGAGTCCCATCGGCAGCATCGCCGAGGCGGCCGGCGTCGACGACAGGATCGATGCGCGCGGGATCGCGCGCTCGTGACCCTCGGCGTCGACGAGCGTCACCCCACTCTCATCGTCGCGGCGCAGCACGCCGGTATGCGTCGCACCATCGCGCGTCGTCACGGTCACGCTGCCGTAGCCGGGCGTGATCTGCGCGTTCGGCACGAGCAGCGACTCGAGCAGCTGCAGCCGGGTGGCGCGGCCGCCGACGCCGGCGAGGTCCGGACCGATCTCGGCGGCACCACGAGCGCCGAGCTTGTGGCACTTGGTGCAGATCGCGGCCGTGTGCTCTTCGAAGATCGTCCGGCCGCGGCGGGCATCCCCCCCTTCGAGACACTCGCGAAACCCCGCCAGCGGATCCCCGGCATCGCGCTGCTCGTCGAGCCGCTCCAGTGCGGCACGCAGACCGGGTGCCTCGCGCGTCGCTGCGGTCTCGAGCAGATCGAGCGTGGCGCCGGTCGGGAAGCTGCCGGCGACGGCGCGCTCCAGGCATCCCAGCAGGATCTCGTCGGCACGCACGTGCTGCGTCTCGGCGAGGCTCTGCAGCGCGGCCTGCTGTTCGCGGAGGGTGCCGATCTCGAGCAGGCGCGCCAAGGCATCGAGCGTGGCGGCAGGGTCGAGGCGGGTCAGGATGCGCAGCGCCTCGGCGCGGACTTCCTGCGCGGGATCCTCGATCGCTCCGCGGGCGAGCTCGGCGAGCTGCGCAGGCGCGAGCTGCTCGAGCGCGAGCAGCGCGCCCTTGCGCGTCGCCGATTCCCGCGCGTGCTCCTCGAGCAACGCGCGGAGCGCCGCAACGGCGCCGGGCGGGCGCAGCTGTGCAGCCGCGGCGGCCGTGGCGCGGCGCAGCGACTCCGACTCGCGCGTGAGCCAGCGGCGGTAGTG
Source organism: uncultured candidatus Brocadiaceae bacterium (assembly GCA_964483245.1). Classification (GTDB taxonomy): domain Bacteria; phylum Planctomycetota; class UBA1135; order UBA1135; family UBA2386; genus CAZABP01. The sequence continues at coordinate 64,377 of CAZABP010000001.1, forward strand.
CCGCGCGAACGCCTGCGCCGCCGGGCCGGGATCGCGCGCAGGGGTGGCGCGGTGCGTGGAGAGCACGAAGTCCCGCTGCGTGCCGCCGGCCCAGCGGCCAAGGGTCGTGACCGCGAACTCGCGCAGATCGTGCGGCGCGTCGCCGCGCGTCACCAGCGCGGCGAGCAGCTCGGCGTCCGCGCGGCCGCCACCCAGATATGCGGCATGGATCGCGCGGCGCAGGATCGGCGGATCGCCGAGGCCGGGCACCGCCAACAGACGCGCCAGCTCCGGCAGCGCGGCGTCGATCCCGGCGTCGTGCACGGCGCGCGCCGCTTCGCGCGCGACCAGCAGCTCCGGATCGCGCAGGAAGCGGACGACCTCCGGATCCTGGTGGCGCGCCAGCGCGAGCACGAGACCCATGCGGACCGAGGCCGACGGATGCGCGCTCTCGGCGCGCAGCAGCGCCGGCTGCTGGATCCCGACCAACGCCATGACCAGCGCGTGCCGGAGCCACGGATCCTGATCGCCATTCTGCGCGAGCGCCGCCAGCAGGGCTGGCAGCGATCCGGCATCACCGAGCTCCGCCAGTGCATGCGCCGCGGCGGCGCGCACGCGGCCGTTCGGATCCTCGAGCCGCCGCTGCAACGCCTGCCGCGCGGCGTCATCTCGCCGCTCCCCGAGCACGCGCGCAGTCTGCGTCCGGAGCTCGGCGTCCCCGTCGTCGAGCAGCGCGCGCAGGCGCTTCGCCGGCTCGTCGCCGAGGTCGCCGATCGGGATCAGCGCCCACAGCGCATGCAGGCGCGCGATGCCCTGATCCGGATCTTCGGCCAGCTGCAGCAGCGCCGGCACGACCGCGCTGCCGAGATCCGTCAGCGCGAACTGCGCCTCCTGCCGCACGCGCTGATCCGCATGCGCGAGCAGCGCCAGCAGTTCCCCGGTGCCACGGCCGCGCATCCCGTCGCGCAGCAACCGCGCCGTCTGCTGCACGAGCGCCGACGCGTCGATCTCCGGCGCGTGCACGCGGTAGATGCGTCCCTTGCCTTCCCCTTTCCAGCCGAACACCCAATCGGTCAGGTACAGGCCGCCATCCGGGCCGAAGTCGGCGTCGGTCGCGAGCACGCGCCAGACGAACGGCGCGAGCGCCTGCAGCTCGAACCCCGCCCCGCGCGGCCGCACGCGCAGCGCATGGATCCCGCTCGGCGCCGCTGCGCCACGGAAGTCGCAGAGAAAGAACGTGTCGGCGTAGCGCGCCGGCAGGCCGGTGCCGGGGTAGTACGTGAGCCCGGACGGCCCGCTGCCGGCCCAGGCGATCGGCGGCACGACGTGCGCGGCCTGGCCTGGGAACGGCGGATGCCACAGCTTCTCCTGGCTCCACGGCCCGCGATCCGGCAGCCATTGGAACCCGATCCGCCAGCCGCAGTCGGCCCCCTTCGGCACGTAGACGAACCGCGCGCGGTCCCCACCATCGCTGTTGTTGTCGCCGGTGAACAGATCGCCGCGCGCATCGAACGCGAGCTCCTGCGGATTGCGCATGCCGGTCGCGAACACCTCGACGCCAGACCCATCGAGATTGCAGCGCAGCACACCGCCGCTGTCCGGATTGGCCCACACCCGCCCGGCCTGTTCGACGTGGAAGCCGCGATCCCCGATCGACCAGTACAGCCGGCGGTCCGGGCCGATCCGCAGCCCGTGCATGTCGTGCCCCATCAACGCGACGTGCACGCCGTAGCCGGTCGACAACACGTTGCGGGACTCCGCGCGGCCGTCATCGTCGGTGTCCGTCAACCGCCACAGGTTCGGGATGCAGGTGTAGTAGACGTCGGCCCCGCGCACGAGCAGGCCGGCACCGATCCCGTCCATCGGCTCGTGGAAGCCGTCGGCGAACACCGTCGCATGCTCCGCGCGCCCGTCCCCGTCGCGGTCTTCGAGCAACCGGATCCGTTCGTGTTCCTTGCTGAAGCGGTCGAAGTCGTCCGCGAACTGCCGCTCGAACGTCGCGCGGCGGTCGGCGACCGTGCGGCAGGCCAGCTCGTCGTCGAGCCAGCCTTGGTAGTCGCGCATGTCGAGGACGGCATTCTTGATGCGGAACGTCTCGGTCACGAAGAAGCGCCGCCGCGCGTCGACGTAGAACGCGACCGGGTTCGCCAGTTCCGGCTCGGCGGCGACCAGCGAGACCTGGAGCCCCTTCGCCGGCACGAAGCCGGCGATCGCATCTGCGGCTTCCTGCGAAGCCGGCTCGACCTGCGGCGAGTACGGCTCCTGCGCGCCGATGGCGGTCGCGAGCAGCAGCGTCAGGGCAGCACGCATGATGCCGATGGCACCATTGGGGTCTGACCCCTTTGGTGCCGGCCGCCGGTCAGAGCTGCTTGGCGTTCTTCGCCAGATAGCTGGCGACGCCGGCGGCGTTGGCCTTCATCCCTTCCTTGCCCTTCTTCCAGTTGGCCGGGCAGACCTCGCCATTCTTTTCGTTGAACTGCAGCGCGTCGACCATCCGGATCGCCTCGTCGATCGAGCGGCCGAGCGGCAGGTCGTTGACGATCTGGTGCCGCACGATCCCCTTGGTGTCGATCAGGAACAGCCCGCGGTAGGCGACGGCACCGTCCGGCGTCAGCACGTCGAAGTCACGCGCGATCGACTTGGTGATGTCGGCGATCAGCGGGTACTGGATCGGGCCGATGCCGCCCTTGTCGACCGGTGTGTTGCGCCACGCGTGGTGCGAGAAGTGCGAGTCGACCGAGACACCGAGCACTTCGCAGTTGCGCTCCTTGAACTCGGCGAGGTGGTTGTCGAACGCGATGATCTCGGACGGGCAGACGAACGTGAAATCGAGCGGGTAGAAGTACAGGACGACGTACTTCCCGCGGAAGTCGGACAGCTTGACCTGCTTGAACGTGCCGTCCGGCAGGACTGCCTGAGCGGTGAAATCGGGTGCCTCGCGGCCGACCAGAACTGCCATGGGAATCTCTCTCGCTTGGGGGGGTCTACGGGAATCGAAGGGGAGAGAGGTATAGAGCCGCCGCGACGGGCAGCCAAGGCGAGCGACGCGCGGATCAGAACCGGATCGACATCGCGTTGGTCAGCCAGAGCGGGATCCGGCTGCGCCCCTGCAGCGCCTGGACGTGGAACGTGAACCCGTCGAGGCCGGGCGGCACCGGCAACGCCTGGATCCCGACCGCGAGCCGCGGCGCCGGCGGGAGCTGCTGCAGCGGGAACGCGAGCGCCGTGCTCGGATCCACGCGCAGGATGCCGAGCCAGCCGAGGTCGAACGCCACGCTGCGATGCGACAGCAGCAGGATCCACTCGTCCTGGGCGGCGCCGCAGATCTCGAGCTGCAGCCAACCAGGGGAGCTCCAGCCCGGCTGCGCGCTCAGCGCGGTGATCCGCGCGAGCTGCAGGTGTTCGTACAGGAAGCCACAGACCTCCGGCAGGAACTTGGGCCACTGCGAGTACGCCGCGTGGCCGAAGTTCAACGCGTGCAGCTCGTGCCGGACGCCGACCTGCTGCGCGCGCGCCTGCAGGTCGAGCGCGTGCTGGAACGGGATCACGATGTCCTGCGTGCCGTGCACGATGCAGACCGGCGGCTCACCCGCTTCGAGCGTCGGCAGCTTCCACAGCATCCCCCACAGATCGACGACGGCGGCGACCGCCGACGGCCAGCCGGGATTCCCGCTCTGCCCTTCGCCGGCGACGTATGCCGCTTCGAGCGCGGTGATCGCGCCGGCGCTGCCGCCCATGATCGCGATCCGTGCCGGGTCGATCCGGTGCGTCGCCGCTTCCTTGCGCAGCCAGCGGACGGCGGCCTTGGCGTCCTCCTTGGCATCGGTCACGGTCTGATCGGTCCACGGCGCGGTCTGCGGCTGCAACCGGTAATCGATCGACACGAACACGTAGCCGCGCCGCGCGAGCTCCTGCGCGATCGTGACGACGGCGCTGTCCCGCTTGCTGCCGGTGTAGAAGCCGCCGCCGTGCACGTAGACGATCGCCGGGCGCACCGGCAGCGGGTCGGCGGTCGGTTCGTACAGATCCAGCCGCAGCGTCTCGGTCACGTTCCTCCAACGGTTCCAGGCCGCGCCGAACACCAGGTCGTGCGCGACCGACACGGCGAACACCGGGTCGCGGAAGCGCGCCTGTTGCGCGGGTGCAGGGGTCGTGAACAGACCGGAGACGGACAGGAGGAGGACCAGCGGGACGAACGGCAGGGATCGCATCGTGAAGTTCCGCCGGCTGCAGCAGCCGTGCCGGATCCACGGCTCAACCGAGTGCAAGTCTTGCAGAGAGCGCGGCGCCCTCGAGCGTGCACGGGAGGCCGGTGTCGGTCCAATCGCCGCACCAACGCAGGTTGTCGAAGCCAGGGACCGGCCCGGGTCGCGGGCGGCGCGCGGCATCTTGCGGCGTCATCGCCACCGTCGCCTGCGCTTCTTTGCGCACCGTCGCTGCCGCCGCGAGCGGCGTGGCCGGGAACCATCGCTGCCATTGGGCCCGTGCGACTTCTTCGATCGCCGCGGCGCCGGCACTGTCGAATGCCACTGCACCACCGGCGAGCAGGGTCACGCGCTCCGGCGGATCGCCCGGCCGGCGGTACGCGAAGTGGAACGGCGCACCGCCGACCAGCGCGACGAGGTGCGCGTCGACCGGCAGCTCCGGCGGGTGCTGCGTCACGAACGTCACGCTGACGATCGGACGGCTGGCGAACTGCGGCACCAGCTCACCGAGCAGCAGCCGCGCCGCCTGCCACGGCAGCGCGCAGAGCACGCGGTCCCCCGGCGCGAGCTCGATCTGCGTGCCGTCCGCGAGCCGCAGCGCGGTCACGCGGGTGCCGTCGCGTGCGAACGCCGTCACGCGTGCGCGCCGGACTTCGATCCCGTCGGCGGCGAAGCGGGCACGCACGCGGCGGTCGAGCAGCTCCGACCAGCCGACGCGCGGCAGCCAGATCGCCGCCGCGGCAGCGCTGCCGCCGAACGCCCGCCGCAGCGTCGCGCAGAACAGCACCGCGGACACGTCCTCCGCTTCGGCGTTGAACACGGCGCGGCACAGCGGATCCCACAGCAGCTCGCGAGGGATCCCCTGCTGGCCGTGCCGCGCGATCCACTGCGCCAGCGTCGTGTGCCTTCCGGCCGGCAGCAGCGTCGCTGCCAGTCCGCGCAACATCCGCAGTCGCGCGCCGCGCGGGAGCATGCGCCAGCCGAGCAGCGCGAGCGGGAACGCAAGCGGAACCGGCCACCGGCGCAGCCGCAGCCGCGCCGCGGGCCGTCCCGGCCAGACGTAATCGAGGCCGAGCACCGGCGCTTGCAGGAACGCCTGCTCCCCGTCGACCCGGCGCAGCAGCCGGCGGAACTCGGCATAGACGCCGAGGATCACGTGCGGCCCGTTGTCGAGCTCGACGCCATCCGGTCCGGTGGTCGAGAATGCGCGCCCGCCGAGCCGCGTGCGCGGCTCGAGCAGCGTCACGCGCTCGCCTCGCTCACGCAGCAGGAACGCGGCACTGATCCCGGCGACGCCGCCGCCGATGACCCAGCTCGTCATGCGCGGCCCCGGCGCCGCCGCTCGCGCCAGGCGAGCCAGAGTTTCTGCCAGCGGGGCACGCGCACGGGCCGCGCTGGCAGGCGGCCGCGATGACGGCGGATCCGGTTCAGCAGGGCGCGGTAGATCGCGGCCATGATCCGCGGTGCGAGCAGCGCTGCGAACTCCTGCGGCGGCAGCGCCGCATCGGCGCGCGCGAACCGTTCGCGCGCGCGCTCCGCGAGGTCCGCCGACAAGCGATCGAGCGGCCCGTCGTCGGCGCATGCGGCGGGCGGTGGCTGCCCGCGCAGCCAGTCCGGATCGACGCCGTGCCCGGCGAGCAGCTCCTCGGCAACGCGCACCTGCCCGCGCGCCCCATCGCTGCGCAGATCACGGAGGATGTTGACGAGCTGCAACGCGTGGCCGAGCTCCGTCGCGTAGCGGCGGCTGCCCTCGCTGGTCGCACCGAACACCGGCAGGCAGGCGAGCCCGACCGTCGCGGCGACGAGGTAGCAGTAGCGCTCCATGTCGGCGACCGTCCGCAGCCGGGTCGGCTCGATGTCGAGCGCCACGCCGTCGATCAGCTCGCGCAGTGGCGCCGGATCGATCCGATAGCGCGCGACCGCCGCCGCGACCGCGCGCCCGATCGCAGTCTGCGCATGCCCGGCCAGCGCGGCTTCGAGCTCCTGGCGCCAGCCGTCGAGCGCGCGACGTGCAGAGACCGGATCCGGCGCTTCGTCGACGGCGTCGTCGACGACCCGGCAGAACGCGTAGATCGCGGTCAGCGCCTCGCGGCGTTCCGGCTCCAGCGCCAGGAACGATGGCAGGAAGCTCGACCCGGACGTGCGCGCGACGAGCTCGGGGGACGGATCGGACGGCGTCACGTGCGGCGCAGCTCGGCGGGTGCGCGGCGCCCGAACAGCGCGTGCGCCAGCAGGCGCAGGCGGTCGGCACGACCGAGCCGCACGTTGCCCCCGAGCACGTCATGGTCACAAGCGCGGATCCGGCGCAGCACCAGCGCCGCGCCAGCCAGGATGCCGCGCAGCTCCAGGCGCAGCCGGCCGCGCACCTGCTGCACCAGCGGCCAGCCGGCGGCGAGCAGCGCGGCCACACGATCGCTCCAGTGCGCGACCAGCGCACGCACCTGGGGACTCGCCGTCGCTGCGGTCAGTTGTTCCGGCGTGACGCCGAAGCGGGCGAGATCCTGCTCTGGGAAGTAGATCCGGCCGCGATCGCGCAAGTCGGAACCGAGGTCCTGCAGGTGGTTCAGCAGCTGCAGCCCGGTGCAGATCCGGTCGGACAGTGCGTCGAGCGCCGGATCGCGATGGCCGCAGATCCGCAGCACCAGGCGCCCGACCGGGTCGGCCGACTTGCGGCAGTACGCGAACAGGCTCGCTTCGTCATGCCGTGTCACGGTCAGATCGAGCGTGAACGCATCCAGCAGATCGAACCACAGCGAGCTCTCCAGCGCGCAGGCGCGGATCGTGTCGACGACGTCGCCGAGCAACGTGCCGTCGCTCGGTCCGGGGCGCTCGAGGCGCTGCTGCAGGCCGCGGCGCATCGCCGCCAGACCGGCCGCGTCGTGGTGCTCGTCGGCGAGGTCGTCGGCGACCCGCGCAAACGCGTACAGCCGGCGCATGTGCAGGCGGGCGTGCCGCGGCAGCAGCCAGGAGGCGACCGGGAAGTTCTCGTAGTGCGTGCGCGCCAGCTCGGCGGCGGCAGCGCCGCCGGGGTGATCCGCCGCGTCGGGCCGGAATTCCGCGGTGCACGTGGTCACCAGCGGTGGATCCGCGCCACGGGACCTAGCCGGCATCGCTCATCGGACGGTGGCAGGACCGCCGCCACGCGCGGTGCAGGCGGCGGCCGGACGTCCCGGCCCGCAACCAGGAACCGCAGAACCACGGAGGAACCAGATGGAAGTCGATTTCAACGAAGTCGGTGAGGTCTCGGATTATGTCAGCGTCCCGGCGGGAACCTACGTCTGCGAGGTGGCCGAGGTGCGCACCCGCACGAGCCGCGCCGGCGACGAGCTCTGGTCGCTGCGGCTCGTCGTCGCCGAAGGAGAGCACGCCGGACGGCACGCCGCGTTCGACAACCTCGTGTTCTCGCTGCGCGGGCGCGTGCGGCTGCGCCGCGTGCTGCGCGCGCTCGGGCTGAAGGCGGAGGGGCGCGTCGAGATCCAGCCGAAGGACCTCGAGGGGCGGCGCGCGTTCGTCGAGGTGCGGCCGGTCGAGTACACCAACAGCGCAGGTGAGACGATCCGGCGCAACGAGGTGCCGTACGACGGCTACCGCGCGCTGCCGGAGGGGAACGATCCGGAGGTGCCGTTCTGAGTTCCTGAACCGCCGCAACGCGGCGGCCGCATCCGGCGCGGAAACCACCCGGCGCCGCTGCGGCGGTTTCCTGGGAATGCGGAACGAGCCTGCGCCGCCGCTGCGATGTTGCGCCGGGACGTCGGCACTGCCGGTCGTCGGGCGAGAACTCCGGCGGCGTCCTGGCTAGCTTGCCGCCGTGGATCCGGCGAGACGAGTCGCAGAGCTGCGCGCAGCGATCCTGCGCGCAGACCATCTGTACCACATCGTCGGCGCGCCAGAGCTCAGCGACGCCGAGTACGACCGGCTGTACGCGGAATTGCAGCAGCTCGAGCGCGCGCATCCGGAGCTCGTCGTGCCGGATTCGCCGACGCAGCGGGTCGGCGCACCGCTGCCGAAAGGGGCCGGGTTCGCGACGCACGCGCACCTGGCCCCGATGCTGAGTCTCGACTCGCTGATGCAGCCGGAGGAGGTCGTCGAGTTCGCCACCCGGGCGAAGAAGCTGCTGCGGCTCGAACCGGGGGCGGAGCTCGACTGGCTCGTCGAGTGGAAGGTCGATGGCGTCAGCGCGAGCCTGCTGTACGAAGACGGCCTGCTCGTGCGCGGCCTGTCGCGTGGCGACGGGCAGCGCGGCGAGGAGATCACCGCGAATCTGCGCACGTTGCGCACGGTCCCACAGCGGTTGCAGGGCAGCACCGTGCCGGCACGGATCGAGGTGCGCGGCGAGGTGATCCTGAGCCGGACCGCGTTCGAGGAGCTGCAGCGGGAGGCGGTGACGACGACCGAGGCGACATTCAAGAACGCGCGCAACACGGTCGCCGGGACGCTGAAGCTGTTGGATCCCGCGATCGTCGAGCGGCGCGGGCTGGAGTTCCTGTGCTGGGGTGCCGGGTTCGTCGAGGGGCTCGAGGTGGCGACGCAGAGCGGACTGCGCGAACGGCTGGCGGGGTTCGGATTCAAGCTGACGCCGCAGGCCGCACTCGTGCACGGGACCGACGGCGTGCTCGGCTACCACCGCGACATCGAGGCGCGGCGCGACGAGCTGCCGTACGAGATCGATGGGATCGTCGCCAAGCTGGAGCGGATCGACTGGCAACAGCAGTTGAAGACGACCGCGCGCGCGCCGCGGTGGGCGTTCGCGTTCAAGTTCCAGGCACGGCGCGCGATGACCCGCGTGGAGTCGATCACCTGCTCGGTCGGACGCACCGGGATCGTGACGCCGGTCGCCGAGCTGGAGCCGATCGAGCTCGGGGGGGTGACCGTCAAGCGCGCGACGTTGCACAACTTCAAGCTGCTCGCCGCGCGGGACATCCGGGTCCGTGATCGCGTCGAGGTCGAGCGCGGCGGCGATGTGATCCCGGCGGTGCTGCGCGCCGACCTGACCGCGCGGCCGCCGGACAGCGAGCCGTTCCGCCCGCCGACCAAGTGCCCGGTCTGCGCGACTGCCCTCGAGCAGGACGAGACGTTCCTGACCTGTCCGAACCTCGATTGCCCGGCGCAGTTGCGCGGGCGGCTCGTGCACCTCGCGTCGCGGCGCGCACTCGACATCGAGGGGCTCGGGCCGAAGAACGTCGAGCAGCTGCTCGATGCCGGGCTGATCGAGCATCCCGAGGATCTGTTCCGGCTGCCGGAGCGGCGCGAGCAGATCGTTGCGCTGGAGGGCTGGGGTGAGCGCAGCTTCGAGAAGCTCGCGGCCGGCATCCGCCGCAGTCTCGACACGACCCTGGCGCGGTTCATCTACGGCCTCGGCATCCGCCACGTCGGCGAGGAGACCGCGCGCGCGTTGGCCGCCGAGTTCCCCACGCTCGACGAGCTGCGCAAGGCGGACGCAAAGACGATCACCGACGCCAAGAAGGCCGCTGGCGATGAGGATCCGCGCTTCCTCGGCATCGGTCCGGAGGTCGCCGCGTCGGTCGGGACGTTCTTCGGGCTCGCGACGACGCAGCGCTTCCTCGATGCCGCGCTCGCCGCCGGTCTCACGCTGTCCAACCCCGCCATCCGCCAACCGGCGGCGCCCAGCGGCCCCCTCGCCGGGCGCGTGTTCTGCTTCACCGGCGGCCTCACTGCGATGACCCGCGACGAAGGTCAGGCCCTGGTCGAGTCCCTGGGCGGCAAGACCGCCAACTCGATCACGAAGAAGGTCACCGACGTCGTCGCCGGCGAGTCAGCCGGCAGCAAGCTGGACAAGGCCCGCGCCCTCGGCCTCACGATCCACGACGAGCCCGCGTTCCTCGCGCTGGTCAACCGCGCATGACGCGCCGCCCGCTCCGCGAGACGCTCCGCGTGCTGATCCTCGGCACGCTGCTCGGCATCGCGCTGTTCTTCGCCTACCTGCTCGCCGGCATGTTCCTGCGCTGAGCCGCGAACCCGGTACACCAGGTCTCAGAGACTCCGCACGTCACTTACCGCGTGAATTCTCGCGCGAAGTGAGGGCCGGCGTCTCTGAGACCGGGTGTACCGCGTACCCGAACCCCATCCCGAACCCCATCCCGGATCTTCGAGAACTAGTCGAGGCCGCTCCGCGGCCGTCGACAAGTTGTTGAAGATCCAGAAAGAGATTCCGTAGGTCGCACGAGCGCCCCTCGGGGCGGTGGGGTCGGCGCAGGTGCCCTGCATGCGCAGCACGAGGCCATCGAAGCCGTTGTCGGTCGGGACCGGCGCCTTGATGCGCATGCGGCCGCGGGCATCGGTCGTGCCGTTGAACACGAGGTTCGGCGCGGCGATGACGTCGACGAGGAGGGTCAGGCCGCCGATCGGCACGTTGGCGCGCTGCGTGCTGACGATGACGAGGGCGGGGCTGTTCGGCCGCGCGTTCTCGACCTCGAGCGCAAAGTTGGCATTGCCGAGGAACGCCGCACCGAACGGCGCTCCGCGCGGCGTCTTGCCGCCCGTGCCTGCGGTGCCGAGACCGTAGCGCGTCGCGGTCGCCTTCGGCTTCAGCACGAACAGGCCGTACGTCATGTCACTCGCGACGACATTGCCGGAGGGATAGAACGGCCAGCAACCCCAGTTGCCGCAGTAGGTCTGCGTGCAGGTGTTGGTGTCGTAGAACGCGACTTCGACCGGCTTGGTCGGATCGCTGATGTCGATGCAGCGATACCCCTCGGAGTAGTGCGCCATGTGCACGAGCCCGTCCTTGACGTAGGCGTTGTGCACCGAGGTCGTGCTGCCGCCGACCTGGAACGTCGACAGCAGCTTCGGCGCCGCGGGGTTCGACACGTCGAAGATCGTGACGCCACCGCCGCCGCGCTCGCTGGTCGTGACCGCGATCATGTCGTCGTTCTGCGGCCAGGCGTTGTGGCACGACGGCACCGAGTAGGTCCCGCGCGAGACGAGGCTGGGCAGGTTGGAGACGTCGAGCAGGCGGTACGTCGAGCGGTTGATCTCGGCGAGGTGCGCGATGCCGTTCTGGATGTGCAGGTCGTGGACGTACTGCGTCGAGTACTGCGTGATCAGCTTGGGGTTCTGCGGATCCGTCTTGACGTCGATGATCGGCATCCCGCCGGCGGTCGAGGTGGCACCGCACGGGTAGGCGACGCCGTTCTCGGTGTCCATCGCGATGTTGTGCGTGTTCCGCCAGTTGGGCAGCGTGAACGTCTTCAGGAACACCGGCGCATCCGGATTGCGGATGTCGATGATCTGCATCCCGCCGCCACCCTCGGTCACGACGTACAGGTAACCGGCATACGTGCGCGCATCGCGCCAGGACGATGCGCTCCAGCCGGACAGCGAACCAGCGATCGTGCCGCGCAGCACCGGCGCAGCGGGATTCGCGATGTCGTAGCAGAACGTCGAAGCGCGCCCGAGCAGGAACGCGTACTCCTTCCCGGTCGCGGGATCGATGTGACCCCAGATGTCGTTGAAGCCACCGCCGGGATTCGGCTGCGACAGCAGCGCGCAGTTCTTGCTCTGCGCGGCGAGCGGGAGGGCGAGCAGAGAGGTGGCAGCGAGGGCCGCGAAGATGCAGGGCTTCATCGGTGGGAGCTTTTGCAGGGAACCCGGGGGAGGCCGCGCGACTATAGCTCCGCCTGCGCGGCCGGGATGTCCCCGACTCTCGGCAGGGCGGCTGCCAGCCGGCGCCACACCGACGCAGCCCGCAGGGCGTCTGGTTCCCTCGGCAGCGCACGAAACACGCCGGGAGCCGCAATCAGCACTGCCTTGGTGCGGGCCCGCGACAGCGCGACATTGAGCCGGTTGGTCGAGAAGAAGAACTCCGCCCGGCGTGCCAGCGCGTCCGGATCGCCGGAGCCAAGGGAGATCACGACCATCTCGCGCTCCTGGCCCTGGATCCGCTCGACGGTGTCGACGACGACCGGTTCGAGCGCCGGCAGGCGCAGCCGCTGCATGGCCGAACGCACCTGCCGCACCTGCGCACGGAATGGCGCCACGACGGCGATCTCGGCTGCCGGCAGCCCGTGCCGAGTCACCGCCTCGGCGACCAGTCCGGCCGCGAGCTGCGCTTCGAGCTGCGAGCGCATCCCCGGCATCGAATGATCGACCGCGGCCCAGACCGCGCCGCGCTCCGGATCGAGCAGCGCATCGTGCGTGCCGCCCGGGCGGAATGGCAGCCGCCGCGCGCCGACCTCCGGCGCCGGGCGCAGGCGCCCGCCGTAGAACGCCTGGCTCACCGCGCGGCAGACTGCATCGTTCATCCGATACGTCACGTCGAGCAGATGCGGTGTCATCCCCTGCGTCAGGTGCTCGAACACCGAGCGCGTGATCTCGCGATCGAGATGGTGCGCCGTGACGACCGGCGGCAGCTGCGCATGGTCGCCGAACCACAGCCAGCGCTGCGCGAGCAGCATGCCGACGATCGCGTGCGGGATCGGGAGCTGACCCGCCTCGTCGAACACTGCGTAGTGGAACTGCTGCCCCGGCGCGAGCTTCGACAGCGAGAAGCAGGTGCCGGCGACGACGACGTTGCTGGCGGGAATCTGGTTCGACCGCGGTGGCAGCACCCGCACGCCGGCACGCCGCAGCTCCTCGTTCTCGCGCCGCGGATGGTCGAGCTTGACCGCAGCGACGTCCGGCGCGGCACGGCGCAGCGCCAGCAGCGCGTTGTCGACCGCGCGATGCGTGAATGCCGACAGCGCGATGCGGCAGCCCCGCTGCGCGAGCGCACCGAGCACGGCCGCGAGCAGCCGCGTCTTGCCGGTGCCGGGCGGACCCTGCACCAGCGCGCCGTCCTCGGTTGCGATCGCCGCCGCCCCGGCCTCGACCTGCGCTGCGTTCAGCCCGAGTGCGGCCAGCGCAGCTGCGGCGCGCGCACGGCGCTGCGGATCCTCGGCATGCGGCAGTCGCCGCTCCAGCAACGCCCGCAGCCGCGGCTCCGCGAACGCGCTGCGCACCGACGCGGCGAGCCGGCCGCCGAGACCGAGCGAGCGCCGGTCGATGCAGTACTCCTGTCCGATCTGCAGGCTGCGCGTCTCGCCGCGCACGAACGGATCCATCTCCAGCTCCAGCCGTCCGCTCTCGGCATCGAAGGCGCGGTAGATCAGCGGCACCGATTCATGCGCGCGCAGCCCGTCACCGGCGCGCACCGGGTCCCCGTCGCGGAACTTGCTGAGGTTCTCCTCGACGCGGAACGTGAACCGATCCCCCTGCGCCGACTCGAGCCGCGCCGCGGCGATGCATTCCCCTTCGAGCACGCGCGTCCCGACCGGCATCGCGCGCAGTTCCTCGTGGAACCGCTGCTCGCCGATCTCTTCGCGCTCGAGGAACCGCAGCAGCCGGCGTTCGAGATCAGCGGACACGCGGCGGATGCTGCCGCATCGCCGCCAGCAAGGCCACGAGATCCTGCAGGTCGGCGCGACCCTTGCGGCGCAGGCGCACCTCGCCGTCCGGCGCTGCGAGCCACAGTGGAGCCTCGCGCTCGTCGGCCGGATCGTGCGGCTCCCGCTGCAACACCGCGCGCACCCAGTCGCCGAGCGTGAACAGCGGGCCCGGCGCGACGAAAGACGCACGCAGCCGGGTCTGCAGATCCACGAGGCGTGCCTCGAGCAGCGGCAGCCCTTCCACCAGATGCGCGGTGTCGTCGTACCAACGCGGCAAGGCCCCGCCCCAATGCCACAGCGCCACCGTCGAGGCGCCGCCGCCCGCGAGTTCCAGCAGCCCGGCGAGCGCCTCGTCGCGGTTGCGCGGCACGAGCTCGGCGCACTCCTGTGCCGGCTGACCCGGATCGAGCGCACCGATCCACAGCAACTGTCCGGCATACGCATCCACGAGCGCGTGCAGCACGCGCCCGGCGCGGACCTCGCCGTGCGGCAGATCGAGCGGCGCCGCGCAGCCCTGCCCGCGCGCCCGCGCGGCGCGCCGGACCTGTTCGAGCAGACGCCGCTCCACCCCGGTGTCGCGCGCGCAGCGGTCGAGCGGCAGCTCGGCAAGCTGCTGCGCGGTGCGCACGCCGGCCTGCTCCAGCAGCTGGCGCAAGCCACGCGTCATGCCGGCCACGAGTCCGAGGTCGTCGTCGCGCTGCATCTCGCCGTGACAGTGCAGCGACCAGCGGCAGCTCGTGCACGCCAGCGTGGCGAACGGTCGCTGGTCCTCCGATCGCGGCCCGCCGGCCGCGATCGCCTCGATCCGCTGCAGCACGTCGGTGAGCACTTCGTCGTAGTCGGCGATCCGGAACCGCTCCTCGCGGCCGTCCTTCAGCCACAAGAACCCGTACTCCGGCACGCGCTGCTGCAGGCGGCCGAGCAGGCGCGCGTAGAACGCGACCTGCAGGATCTGGTCGCCGCGCATCTGCGCCGACGACTTGACGTCGCCGGCGACGTAGTGGTGATCCCCCAGTGCCGAGCTGCCCGGCTCACGCCGCAGCAGATCCGGGATCCCGAGGTGCTCACCGTCGAGCAGGACCGCCTGGCGCACGCCCGGCATGCCGCTGCGCAGCAACGCGAGCGTCGCCGCGGCGCCGGTCGTGAAGTCACCGACCGCATGCTCCGGCGCCGGCCAGCCGAGCGGCGTCACGATCGCTTCCTCGTGCGCGCGTCCGCGCGCGAGCGCGAGTTCCTCGCCCGGCGTCGCCGGACGCCGCCAGGCCGGATCCCCGTGCAGGTCCAGCGCGACAGCGCGCGGACAGGCGAGGAACGTGTAGACGTGCGTGCCGTGGATCCGCTTCAATGCAGCCGCACCCGCGCATCCAGGTAGGCCGCGCCCAGACCGAGATCGGTCGGGACCGCGGGGATCAACACGTTCGCGCAGGTCCCGCGGTCGAAGTGCCCGCCCTTGGGCATGATCGCGACGTCACGCCGCTGGGCCGCGTCGAGCCGCAGCTCGGCGCGCAGCGATCCGATCCGGCTCTCGACCGTCACGAGCTCGCCCGCGCGCGCGCCGGCCGGCGCGGCATCCGGGTGCACGACGACCCAGCTGTGCTCGCCCAGTCCCCGGCCCGACCAGACGGTCGCCTGGCTGTCGATCGTCGAGTTGGAGAACAGCCACAGCGGGAACTCCGGATCGGCTTCCGGCTCCGGCGGGCGCTCGGCGAGCAGTTGCGGCCTGCCGCTTGGGGTGTCGACGCGATTGCCGGGGAAGCGGAGCTCCGGCTGGCGCGGATTGCGCACGGCGCCCTGCGCCCGCAGCTCGGCGAGGCTCGTCGTCGGACGCAGCAACCGCTCCTTCCACTCGTCGGTCGAACCGGCCAGGACCTCGCCGAGCCCGACCCGCTGCGCCAACTGCTGGAACAACTCCAGCTCCTGCAGGACGCCGGGCGGCGGCGGCACGACCGGGCGCGACTCGCCGATCCAGTGATGTCCGTAGGCACCGACCAGGTCGTCGTCCTCGAGCAGCGTCGGGACCGGGAACACGAGATCCGCACGCCGCGCGGTGTCGGTCAGCAGCGGGTCGACGACGACCTTGAACTCCGTCTGCGCGAACGCCTGCGCGACGCGATGGCTGTCCGGCAGGCTCGCGATCGGATTCCCAGCCGTGACCCAGATCGCGCGGATCGGCGGATCCTGCGCCGCCAGCACGTCGGCGCCGAACAACGGCTCGCGGATCCGCCGCGGCGGCGGCGCACCGCCGTCGAACAGCGTCATGTCGAACGGCGCGCGGCGCTTGAAGTAGAACGAGCAGCCGCCACCAGGCCGCGCCAGGTTTCCGCTGACCGCGCACAGCGCATCGAGCGCGCGCACGATCGTGCCGCCGTGCCCGCGCCGCTGCATCCCCCAGCCGACCAGGATCGCCGTCGGTCCCTCGGCGAGTTCGCGCGCCAACGCCTGCACCAGGTCCGGCGCGACGCCGGCATCGGCCGCGTGTCCGGCAACCGTTCGGGTCGCGACCAGCGCGCGCCACGACTCGAACCCGTCGCAGGCAGCGACCGCCTGCTCGTCGAGCAGCGCACCGTCGACCAACGCGCGGCCGATCCCGAGCGCGAGCGCGAGGTCGCCGCCGGGACGGAGCTGCACGAAGCGGTCGGCCAGCGTCGTCCCCTTGTGGTGGACCGGGTCGATCAACGTGATGCGCGCGCCCGCCGCGCGCGCCTGCTTCAGCAGCGGCACCAGATGCAGATTGCTGACGAACGGGTTCTTCCCCCAGACGAACACCGAACGCGCGCGCAGCAGGTCGAACAGGTCGTTGCTGTCACTGACACCGAAGTCCAGCTCCTGCGCTGCCTCGCCGGCGCCGTTGCAGATGTCACCGATCTTGGTCGTGCAGGGCCCGAACCGCGCGAAGAACAGGTCGGCGACGCCCTTGAGGATCCCGAGGCTGCCGCCGGAGCGGTAATGGAAGATCGCCGCCGGCCCTGATTCCGCGCGGATGTTCAGCAGCCGTTCGGCAGCGAGATCGAGCGCCTGCGCGACGTCGATCTCGACGAAGTCGGACCCGCGGCGCAGCAGGGGTGTGCGCAGCCGTTCGGTGCCGTTCTGGAGCTCGACGAAGCGGCTCGTGCGCAGACAGAGGAACCCACGCGTGACCGGATGCGCCGGATCTCCTTCGAGCTTGCGCACCCGGCCTTGCTCGACCGTCGCGATGATGCCGCACGCATCCGGACAATCACGGCTGCACGTCGTACGGATCCGCTGCACCACCATTGCGCGCGCGAATCTAGCATCGCGGCGACTCCGACCGCTTCCCTAACGGGCGTTCGGGTCGTGGCGCAAAAAATGCGACTTCCTGCTGGACCGTGCCAGACGCCTGCCTAGCGTTTGCGCGCAATTCCGGCCGGAACCGAGTTCTGTCTCCGGCCGGGAGCTTTGCTTCCGGTACAGATCCCGTTACGGGAGGAGATCGATTCCATGAAGAATCCGTTCGGATTCGGACTTGTGCTCGCCGCGACCGCCTCGTTGGCAGTCGCCGGCGGCGACGACGAGAAGAACAAGAAGAAGGACTACACCAGCAGGCTCGACAGCCTCAGCAGCTCGGCGGTCCCGCAGGGGCCCGGCACGACGGTCAAGGCTGCTGCCGGCAAGGGCGTCACGATCGACGTGGGTGACGAGTTCCAGCTGAAGCTGAAGAACCGTATCCAGGTCAAGTACGAGTTCGCCTCGCTGGAGTTCTTCGAAGACATCAACAACTTCAGCATCCGTCGCGCCAGAACGAGCTTCGAAGGCTTCGTGTTCAACAAGGACATCACGTACAAGATGCAGCTCGAGTGGGCCACGGCCGCCTCGAACCTGCTCGACGCGTGGGTCAAGTGGGCGTTCTGGAAGAACGAGAACCACAACGCGATCGCGTTGCGCGCCGGCGCGCAGAAGACGCTGTTCGGCCTCGAGTCGACCGGCAGCTCCGGCAACCTGGCGTTCGTCGAGCGTTCGCTCGCGACCCGCACGTTCTCCGACCGCCGCCAGACCGGTGCGAACCTGTACGGCTCGCACGGTGAGGGGCAGAAGTTCACGTGGTTCGCCGGTGCGATGAGCAACGGCGTCGCCGCAGCTGCGACCAACAAGCTCGGCGGCTCGGCCAACAACCAGGCCAACGACGACGGTGAGCTGGACTTCAACGCCGGCGTCCGCTTCGACGGCAAGGGCTTCCTCGGTGACGAGGGCTACGTGCAGAGCGATCTGCGCGAAGCCGGCAAGCAGGAGCTGATGTACACGGTCGGCGCCGGCGTCGCGGTCGGCAACTACCGCAACGCCGCGAACACGGCCGACATCGAGTCCACGTCGTTCAACATCAACGGCGCGGTGCACGTCAGCGGCTGGTCGTTCCAGGGCGAGTACTTCATGCGCTCGGACGACCTGGACGGCGGGACCGAGACCGATTCGATGGGTTGGTACGTCGACGCGACCTACACGCTGCAGCCGCAAGGTGACAGCAAGTCGCGCTGGGGCTTCGGCGCCCGTGTCGGCATGGTCAGCAACGATGACCCGGCCCAGAACGTGATGCGCCCGATCATCCTGGGCGCCGCCGAAGGTGACATCACCGAGATCGATCTCGGTGTCATCAACTACTACCGCGGCGACAACTCGATGAAGACGATCCTGAACTACACGTATCAGGACGTCGAGTTCCAGGGCGGTGTCGGCGACCAGACGAACCACGGCATCGCGCTGCTGTTCCAACTGGCCTTTTGAGACCTGGGCGCCGCCGCAACGCGGCGCTCGGCAACCAGCGAATCCGAGCATCCGGCGCCGCTGCGGCGGCGCGTAGTCGACCGATTCGCGGGGTTGTGTGAGATGGGCGAGGCGGTGGCCTCGCCCGTTTCATGTACGGGCAGGCGGTCGGATGCACGGCGCGGGGGGACGCTCGGCCTGGCAGCCGACGCGGCCTTCTTTCGGCGCCATCGTCGATTCGCGAATGTGTCGTATCGGCTCGTGGCCGTTCGTCTCCGGTTCGGGCGCAGGTCCTGCCCGCTCCGGCGCCGTGGCTACACTCCCGCGTCCCGATGCGCGCTCATGTCTTGCTGCTGGCGGCGATCTGTGCCGCGTGCGGGGCCGTCGGTACGCGGCAGCAGCCGGTCGAGGTGGCGGACGCGAGCGTGCTGGTGGCGGCCGCGGCGGAGGGGCCGGTGCGCGTGGAGCTGGCGGCAGTGGAAGGGAAGGAGCGGCGGCGGCCGGTCGCACGGTTGGCGGCGGTGCGCGTGCGCACGACGGAGGATGTGGCGCCGGTGGAGTTGCGCTGTGCGCGGGTGGGGATGGATGCGGGCGGGCTCCGGATCGAGGCGGAGGAGCATCGCGGGCATCGGGTCCGGATGTCGTTGCGCCCGCGAGGCTCGTCGGTCGACGTCGAGGTCTGGGACGACGCGGCGTTGGCAGCGCCGCTGGTGCAACTGGAGCTGGTCTACGAGATGGCGGTGGCCGCGGACGAGTGGCACGCGCCGGCGGTGGACGCAGTCGGCGTCGACTGGGCGAGTCCGGTACCGGTCGGCTACCTGCGGGCGGGCAGCGATGGGTTCGCGGTCGTCGCGGCGATGGAGCTCCCCAACCGGACGCGGCGCATCGCGACTGCGATGCAGGCGGAATCGCCCGGCGAGCAGGGGGCGGCGCGGCTGGTCCATGGCTGGCGGGCCGTCGTCTCGGGAGCGGCAGGTGCCCAGTTGGACCCGGCCGGACGCGACGTGTCCGGCTGCGAGCTGCGGCTCGAGCATCGGTTGTTGCTCCGCGCGGCGGAACCGGGCGAGCGCGCATTCGCCAGGCTGCTGGACGAGCTGTGGGCCGAAGGCCCGCACGGGCCGGCCCCACTGCACGACCGGACGATCGACCAGCGGATCGCAGCGGCGCGCGCGAGCCTGCTGAGCGGATGGCGCGAGGTCAGCTTCGGCGGACGCCGGTATGCATGCCCGGATCGCGGTGAGCTGCTGGCGACGTTTCGCGCCGGCGGGGCGACGGCGGCGGCAGCGTTCGCCTGGAGCGTGGCGGGCCAGGGCATCGACGCGCAGGCACGCAGCCTCGCCGAACTGATGCTGGCGCTGCCGGCGCGCGGCGGACTGTTCCCCCCACGCCTGGTCGCCACGGCCCGCGAGGGCGTCGCATGGGAGCCCTCGGCGGCACCGTTGCGCGCCGCCGACTCCGCCTGGACCGCGGATTGGATGCTTGCACTCGCGGCGCATGCGCCGGAACTGCGCGACTCCCTGTTGGCAGCTTGCGAGCGGACCGCGCAGTTCCTGCGCGCCAACCAGCGGCCGGACGGCACGATCCCGGCCAGCTACGAGAGCCAGTACCTCCGGCCGACCGACGACGTGCTGGAGCTGGACGAGCTGGCGATCTGCGTCCGGTTCCTGTTCGACCACGCCATCGCCGCCGAGGACGCCGCCAGTCTGGCGAGCGCGCGCGCGGCGCTGCTCGTGCTGCAGCAGCAGGCGGTCCGACTCTCCGCTGCGCCCATGCGCACGACCGCGCTCGTCGCCCTCGCGGCCAACGCCGCGGCGCGCTCCGGATCCGGTGCGCAGCCGCTGGCCCGGCGCGCGCTCGACACGCTGGCCGCGCGCCAGGCGATGTGGTCACCCGGTTGGATCGACGCCGAGCTGCGCGGCTGTCTGGTCGGCGACACCGATGCGACGGTCTGGTCGCCACCGGCGCAGGCGCTGGCCGCGTTGGCCTGGTTCGAAGCCTACGCCGTCAGCGGCCGCGCGACCGAACTGTCGCGCGCCGCGGCGGCGCTGCGGGCGGCGATCGCGGCGCTGCCGGACGCAGGGTGGTCGCCGGTTCCGCCCGCGCTGCCGCAGCCGACGACACAGATCGAAGAGACTCTGGCGCTGGTCGAAGCGGTCGCCGTCATCGCCCGCGCCTGGTGCGGCGACGCCGTGCTCGACTTCACCAGCGGTCGCACGCAGGGGATCGACGCGGTGTGGTGCGAAAACATCGTCCGGGATGGCGACCGGATCCGGCTGGATCTGCTGACGGAAGTCCCGGACCCACCGGCGGCGCGCGTCCAGCTGCGCGGCCTCGCCCCCGATCGCCCCTGGACCCTCGTCGTCAATGGCACGGCGCTCGCTCCTCTGTCCGCCGAGAAACTCGCCGCCGGCATCACGCTGCAACCGCGGCGTGTCGCGCGCGTGCGCTTCGCACCGCCTCGCGAGATCGCAGCACGCAGCAGTTGGCGTCCGCGCGCCGTGGTCGAAGCGGCCGATCCGGACGCAGTCGCACTGGTCACCGAGATCCGTCGGGGCGACCGCCTGCTCGCCGAGCTGCCGCTGGTGCCGCGCGGGGACGACGGCCGCTGGATCGTGCCGGCCACGCGTTCGCTGCCGGACGAACTGGTCCGTGCCGGCGACCAGCTCGCGGTGCGGTTGCGCGTCGAGGAGCAAGGGCGCACGACCTGGCTGCCGGACCCGGACGGCCGCGACGTGCTGGTCGGCGACGCGCACTGCATCGACCCCGGTCACGACGACGAGCTGGAGCTGGTCGCCGCGGGTCCGTCGCGGGTCCGTCGCTCCCGGGATGTGGCCAGCAGCGGTCGCTGGGTGCCGCGCGGCGCCACGATCCGCTACACGATCCCGGTGCCGGTGCACGCGACACAGCTCGCGCTGACGTTCGAGCTGCGCGGCGGCGCACGGATCGAGAGCGAAGCGCTGGTGCTGCACGCCGACCGCGACCCGCCCGGTCCTGCGCTGCGCACGGTCACGACCACGCTGGCCGACCGCCGGCTGTGGAGCGCGGGCAGTCTGCCGCTGTCGTTCACGGCGACCGGCGGGGATGGGCTCGTGCTCGCCCGGATCCGCCACGTGCCGGCCGGCGAAACCGCGAGCGCCAGCGGGGGTGGCGCTCCAACCGCCCCGCTGACGCAGGCACCGGCGGTGCTGCACGTGCGTGTGATCCCGCTGTCGCTCGACGATGCGCCGCTGCACGCGCGGCCGTTCGAGCTGCGCAACGCAATGGGTGACGAACGGCCATACGTGCTCACGCCGGAGCCGCATGCACGCCGGACGGCCGGCTCCGTGACGCAGCTGTTCGGGCGGCTCGCAGGCGGAGCCACGAGCTTCGATGCCGAGCTCACGGCCGAGGTGGACCTGCCGCTGCTCGCCGCGGATCTGCCGGAGAGTGCGCCGGAACGCGCGGCCGAGCTGGCGCGGGCGCTGCGCCAGCGGATCCATCTCGCCCCCGGCGAGGTCGCGCTGGTCGTGCACGGGGAGCGCCTGCGCGCACAACAGGGCTGGATCACGGCGCCGCCGTTCACGTTCGTCGCCGAGCGGGATCTCGACGGCGCGTTCGTCGCCACCGGGCGGCTGCTGCGCGCCATCCTCGCGGCACGCTTCCCGCTGCCGGACCGAGCCGCAGCCGCCGAGGGGCACTTCGGCACGCTGGCGCTCAACGCGACGGGTGACGGCCATGCGCCGTCGGGGCTGCTCGGCGTGGACCTCGCGCGGATCGGCTGGGCAGACGTGGTCCAGATCGATCCGGCGCAGACCGGATCGGGCACTCTGCTCGAACTGGCACCGCTCCCGATGGCACGTGCCGTGCACCGGTTGCCGGTCGATCACCTGCACGGCCGCGGCGAGCTGTACCTCGAGGCACACGCTGCGGATGCGGACGCATCCGAGCCGGCAAGCAGCGGCGCCGGCCTGCTCGCCTATTGGCGGCTGCCGGCGCCGGTGCACGTGCAGCGTGCCGACGGAACGTCTGCGCGCGTGCACTGGCTGCGCCTCAGCGCCGCGCGGCCGTTGCTCGACACGCCGTTCGTGCCGGGCAGCGAAGCGGACCTGCTGACGCGCGCGACCCTGCTGGATGGCAGTTCGACCCCGTCCCTCGCGACCCCACACGGCGATGCACCGTGGGAGCTGTCGGAGCTGCTGCTGCGCGGCGACGGCACGATGCAGGCGCGGGTGCGTTCGCTCAGCGTCGACCTGCTGCCGCGGACGGCCGGCGCCTCGCAGGGGGAACCTGGACACACGCGTCCGGCCGGGTTCGGCAGCGAGTCGGACCCGGTGCGGCCGGTGCCGGACGGGCTGCGGCTGCGCGCCACGAGCGAGCCGGTGCGCGCACACCTGACCGCACCGCCGCTCGGGGCCGCGCGGCTGTTCGCGCGCATCCGACCGCGCCATGGCGAAGCGACGCTGCGCATCCTCGCCGGTGATCAGGAGCTGCTGACCTGGCGCAGCGGTGCTACGACCGCGCCGCTGCCGTTGCTGCTCGAGTGGCAGCCGGCCGACACCGTGACGATCGAGCTGCGCCCGCACGGCGGCACCGCCGAGTGGCTGCTCGAGCAGGCGACGCTGGTCCCGCGCGCGCCCGGTTCACTGCCGCTCGGCGCGTTTCCGTGCGTCGCGCATGCGCACCTGCAGGACGGCGCCGTGCATGCTCCGGTGCTCCGGCTGCAAACCGGCACCGAGAGCGAGCCGGGCACGATCCTGCCGCTCGCGTTGCCGCCCGGCCGCGCGATGCTGCGTCTCGAAGCCGGCCGCGCACACGGCGAGACCGGCGAACCGCTGACCCTCGTCGTGATCCTGCGCGCGTTGGACGCGAGCTGGCGCACCGAAGTCGCGCGGCTCTCGTTCCCCGCCCCGGGCGCGACGGCGTCGCCGCTGCCGTTGCACCTGCTCGGGCTGCAGCCGCCGGCCGACGCACGTGCCGCGTTCCTCGAGCTGCGCCTGCTCGGTCCGGCCGGGTCTTCGCTGTCCGTGCCGGCGCTCGCGTTGGAACTGGCGCGGTGAGGCGCGCGCACGAGCCCGTTGCAGCATCGCGCAATCCGGGGCGCACCGCGCGCCGCGAGTCCCTGCGTCAGCGCAGACTCTCGAGCCGATCCGCCGGATCGATGATCTGCGTCACCCGCAGACCGTAGCGGTCGTCGACCAGCACGACTTCGCCACGCGCGACGAGCTTGCCGTTGACGCGCAGGTCGACCGGTTCCTCGGCCTTCTTCTCGAGCGGGACGATGCTGCCGGGGACCAGATCCACGATCTCCTGCAGCGACAACGCGGTGCGCCCGATCTCGACCATGATCGGGATCGTGACGTCGAGCAGCAGGTCGAGGTTGCTGCCGCCGCCGCCTGCGCTGGCGCTGCCGAGCGGACCGAACTGGACCGGGCGCACGGCGGCGCCGAGGTCTTCGGCCGCTGCCGCCACGTCGTCGACTGCGCTCTGCAGCTCCGGATCCACGTTCGCTGCCTTGCCCGGTTCGTTCATGCCAGCACCTCCCCGACCAGGAACGCGTAGCGGTTGCCGCGCGTGCCGACGCTGCCGGTGAACTTCGGTTTGCCTTCGACCGGCGCGACCAGCGGTGCACCGAGCCGCGTGTCGAGCGGGACGACGTCGCCGGTGCGCAGCGCGAGCAGCTGCCGCAGCGGGAGCTGCGCGTTGCCGAGCACGACCGCCAGTTCGACCGGCACCGCGCGGACCAGCTCGGACAGCTTCTGGCGCATCGTGCCGCGCGGGCGCGCGGTGGCCGGCGCCTGCGCGCGGTCGAGGTTGCCCAGGTGCGGCTCGAGCGCGCCGTACGGCAGCACCAACCGCAGATCGCCGACCAGGTGCTCGGCACCGACCTGGAAGTGCGCCGCCAGCACGACCTCCTGCTCCGCCATGATCTGCGCCAGCGCCGGATTGCAGTACCGGCGGCCGATCTGCCAGCTCGCGCTGACGAGATCGCCGAGTCCCTGCACGATCCGCTCCAGGCACGGCCCGAGCAGCGCATCGGCGACGGTGTACTCCGCCGCCGACAGCTCGACCGGGACCTTCTGCACCTTGCCGGTCCCACCGAGCACGCGGTCGACCGCGCCATACAGCAGGCTCGTCGTGACCGTGAACTGCGCGGTCCCCTGCAGCGGCGGGAACTGCACCTCGTAGATCGCGGTCGGCCCGCTGAGCATCTCGAGCCAGGTGCCGAAGCGGAGCTGCTCGACGGCGACGCAGTCGCAGCGCACGTCGAGCCGCAGCCGCTCGGACATCGCGCCACCGATTCCCTTGGCGACGTTGGCGAACTGCCGCTCCAGCGCGCGCGCCTGCTCGCGGCTGAGCCGGTTCGGCTGCAGCAGGTCGAGCGGCGTGATCGTGCGCTCCTCGATGCCGGCCGCACGGGCCGTGCGCGAGGACTCCTCGGGCGGTCCGCCCTCGGAGCGGAACATGTCGAGCAGCGTGTCGATCTCCTCGTTGCTCAGCAGTTCCTTCATTGCACCATCATGTCGGTGTAGACGATGTCGACGACCTTCGCCTCGCCGGCGGGGAACAGCGTCGCGGTCAGCTCGGTCGCCACCTCGTGTGCGAGCTTGCGCATGCCATCGGCGCCGCTGGTGAACGTCTGCAGCGGCTGATCCTTGAGCAGCATCAGCACGCGCGAGTTGGCGCGATCCCAGTGCGTGCGGATCAGCGCCTCGATCTCGGTGCGGCGGCGCAGGTCGAGCTGGACGTCGAGCGTGAACCCCAGGCGCACGCTCTTGGTGCCGCGTTCGACGCGCGGGTTGAACATGTGCACGATCTTGTCCGGGTAGTGCACGATCTCGATCTGCGGCTGCGGCGGCCCGGAGCTGGTCTGATCCGGCTTCGGCATCATCAGCACGGCGCCGGCGCCACCACCGATCGCGCCGACCGCGATCAGCGCGAGCATCGGCAGCAGCTTGCGCCGCGTCGTTGCCGGCGGCGCCGGATCGGCTTCCTCGTTCTTTGCGTCGGCCACGGTGGGTCAGCTCCTGTTCCGGTTCTCCTCGCGAATCACCGCCGGTCCGCGCCGGTGCGCGGCGGTTCCTGCATGACGCGCAACCGGCGGTCGATGACGGCACGCAACTGGCTGACGTCGAGTGCATCCAGCAGCGCGTCCCGCGCATCCGGCAGCATCAGCTCGAGCGTCTTCAGCGCCTGCTCCTGACCGGCTTCGGTGCGCCACCAATCCAGCAGCACCTGCGCGGCTTTCTCCGCGGGCAGGTTCGCCAGCGTGCGCGCGGTCTCCTTGTAGCGCTGCACCTCCCCCTGGCGGATCAGCAGCACGAGCCCCTGCGCCTCCTTGATCTGCTGCTCGAGCTGCGTGCGCATCTGCTCGACCCGCTGGATCTCGCGCATGACCGTCTCCTGCCGATCCAGGATGTCGCGCTCGCGCGCATCCAGGTCGGATTGCCGCTTCTTGATCTCCTCGCGCTCGGACTGGGCGCGCGCCATCTCCTCGCGCGCGCGCGCCAGGATCCGGTTGATGCCGTCCACGCTGAGGTTCGCCGGGATGCGCGGGAACTCGAACAGCCGCCCGCGCTCGTAGCGCCCCTGGCCGTAGATCGCTTCCTTGCGCCGGTCGAACTCGGCGTCCTCGCCGGGCTGGGTGCCGACCTCGCTCGACGGAGCAGGCTCGACGCTTGGTGCGGGCGGCGCGGTCTCGCTGGCAGCGGTGTTGGTGTCGCTACCGCCGAGGACCGGATCGCCGACGCGATACGGGAGCAACGGCTCGGCCCCGAGCGGTCCCGGTGACACTGGCGGCGTGGCGGTGGTCGGCGGAGCCGCCGCCTCATCCTGCGCCGGCGCGAGCCACCCGCCGAGCAGCGGAATCCCCTGCAGGCCGGTGCGGTTGAGCCGCCCCTGCAATGCCAGCATCCCGGCGAAGCTCGCCGCGAACAGCACGGCCGCGGCAGCGGTGAACATCAACAACCGCTTCACGAGCGGGCTCCGTCTGCGACCAGACCGCCGCGGCGCAGCCGCGCGAGCTCTTCGAGCTCGTGCTGTGCCGCGCCCGCCTCGCTCGCCTGCCAGGCCAAGTGCCTGCCCGCGCGCAGCCGGGCCAGGGCTTCGTGCTCGGCGCGCAGCCGCGCGAACTCGCCGCGCGCGCGTTCCGCGACCTGCGCCGCGAGGTCATGTGCCTGCTGCGTGCGCCGCCGCTCCCGCTGCAGCCCGGCCCCGATCGCGCCGGCGAGGCCGACCAGGTTCGGTGCCACGGCGGCCTCGGCCTCGACGTGGCTCACCGCCTGCGCGAGCTGCGCCAGCCGCTGCTCCTGGCGGCCGAGCTCACCGAGCGCCGACGCGAGTCCACGGCGCGCGATCTGCGCGCGGTGCGCGCGCAGCCGGAGCAGGCGTTCGAGCGGGAAGTGGAACCTCGGCACGGATCACCTATCGGCCATGGCAAGGGGCTGAGTGGAGTCGCCGGCCAGCTCGATCAGCCGTGCCAGCGTGTCGGCGAACGGCCGCGGTTCGGCCCGCTGCTGCAGCAGCGCCTCGATCCCGCGCATCCGCTGCATGGCCCGATCCAGCTCCGGGTCGGTGCCACGCCGGTAGGCGCCGACCTGGATCAGGTCCCGGTTCTCCTCGTAGCGCGCCAACATCGCACGCACCGCCAGCGCCGCTTCGAGCTGCTGCGGTGTCGCGATCTTCGACATCAACCGGCTGACCGATGCCAGCACGTCGACGGCCGGATACTGCCCGCGCATCGCGAGCTGCCGGCTCAACACGATGTGCCCATCCAGGTAGCCGCGCATCGCGTCGGCGACTGGCTCGTTCATGTCGTCACCCTCGACCAGCACCGTCAGGAGCCCGGTGATGCTGCCGCGGTCATCGGTGCCGAGCCGCTCGACCAGGCGCGGCAGCAGCGCGAACAAGGAGGGCGGGTAGCCGCGCAGCGTCGGCGGTTCGCCGGCCGCCAGCCCGACCTCGCGCGCGGCGAGCGCGAACCGCGTGATCGAGTCCATCATCAGCAGCACGTCCTGGCCGGCGTCGCGGAAGGCTTCGGCGATCGTGACGGCGGTCGCGGCGGCCTCGAGCCGCAGCATCGGCGGGGCGTCGGCGGTCGCGACGACCAGCACGCTGCGGGCGAGACCTTCCGGGCCGAGCACGTCGTCGACGAACTCGCGCACCTCGCGCCCGCGCTCGCCGATCAGCGCGATGACGTTGACGTCGGCATTGCCGCCGCGCGCGATCATCCCGAGCACGGTGCTCTTGCCGACGCCGGAACCGGCGAAGATCCCCACCCGCTGCCCCTTGCCGCAGGTCAGGAACCCGTCGATCGCGGCGACACCGGTCTCGAACCGTTGCTCGATCGGCCGCCGGATCAGCGCCGGCGGCGCCGCCGCGGTCGAGGGTCGCTCCACGGTCACCAGCGCCGGCCCGCCGTCGATCGGCCGCCCGAGCGCGTCGACGACGCGGCCGAGCAGCGTCGGGCCGACCGGGACCGACAGGCCGCGCCGCTCGTGCGTGACGGCATCGAGCGGGCCGATCCCGTGCGCGTCGCCGAGCGGCATGACCAGCGTCGCGTCGCGCGCGAAGCCGACCACCTTGGCCGGGACGCGCGTGCCGAGCTCGGTCGTGATCGTGCACAGGTCGCCGACCGCCGCGTGCAGGCCGCCGACTTCGAGCGCTACGCCGCGCAACGCGGTGACGCGCCCCTGCACGAGCGGACGGTTCTGCGCCGCAGCGCGCGCGAGCAGCGCCCCGAGGTCGGGACGCAGCGTCATGCGTGCGCCGCCTTGCGCAGCTCGACGGCGATCCGCTCGAACACCTCGCGCGGGTCGCGCGCGATCTCGCGCAGGCCGCTGCGGGCCCGGACTTCGCCGTGCGCGAGCGAAGCATCCGCCGTGAACGTGCAGCCGTGCGTGTGTGCGCGCAGCTCCGGGTCGGCGGCGATCCGCGACATCACGCGCTCCAGATCCGGCGGGGCGAGGCGGATCTCGATCTGCGGACCTTCGGACGCGGCCGCCTCGAGGCAGGCAAGCACCGCCGGCAGCGGATCCAGGCCACCGCGCTCGATCGCATCGCCGACGACTTCGCGCGCGATCGAGAGCCCGAGCTCGACCGCCTGCTGCGCCAGCTCGCGCAGCGCCTGGCCGATCTCGGCGCGCGCCGCGCCCGCCGCCGCACCGACCGCCTGCAACGCGCGCAGCGCCGCCGTGTGCTCGTCCCGTTCGCGCGTCGCGCGCTGTTCGAGCGCGCGCAGCCGGGCGACGACCGGGGCCGGTGCCTGCTCCGCCGCAGCCGCACGGTGGACCGCGATGCTGCGCAGCGGCGCATGCAGCCGGACCACGTGCCGCATCGTCACACCAGGATCTCGCCAGCCGCCGCGCCGGCCGAGATCTCACCCTTGTCGAGCATGTCGCGGATGATCAGCAGGATCTGCGTCTGCGCCTCGAGCACGTCCGACAGCGGCATCGGACCGAGCGACTCGCGCTCCTCGGCGACCATGTCGGCCGCACGCTTGCTGAGGTTCTGGAACACGTTCTGCTCGACCTCGGGCGTGGCGACCTTCATCGCGACCGCGAGCACGCGCGAGTCGATCTGCGACAGCACCTTCTGCACGCCCTTCTTGTCGAGCCGCGCGATGTCGTCGAACGTGAACAGCTCCTCGCGGATGCTGGCGGCGACCGCGGCGTCGTTCTGCTCGATGAACTCGAGGATCGCCTTCTCGCCGCCGCCCATGTTGTTCAGGATCTGTGCCGCCGCCTTGGCCCAGGCCTTCGGCTCGGCGCGCAACGCGGTCAGGCCGAGGTCCTTGACCTTGCGCCGCATGACCTCGAGCACGCGCTGCACGACGTCCGGCGGCGTGCGATCCAGCGTCGCGACGCGGAGCACGAGGTCGGCGCGCTGCTCCTCGCTCATCGCGGCGAGCACCTTGCCGGCCTTGGCGCGCTCGAGGTGCGCCAGGAACACGGCCGCGATCTGCGGATGCTCCTCGGCCAGCAGGTTCGCCAGGTCCTCGGCCGTCAGCGTCTCGAACATCGCGAACGGGCGCTTGGCCAGGATCTCGGTGTTGGCACGCTGGCTGACCGTCGCTCCCTGCTCGGGACCGAACGCCTTGACCAGCATCGAGTCCATCGCCGTCGCGACGTCGCCGAGCGCGCGGCCGCCGGCGCGCAGCCGGCGGATCGACTGCTCGAACACGTCGCGGATCATGTGCTCGCCGACCGCGACCTCCTGCAGCTCCTTCATCGCGCGCGTGACGCGGTCGACGTGGTCGTCCGGCAGGTGCTTGACGACCTGCGCCGCCAGGCCCTGCTGGACCGACAGCAAGAGCACCGCGACCGAGCGGTCGATGCCGAGCGTCGGCGCACGGTCGCCGGGACGCGTCATGCCTTCTGCTCCGCGAGCCAGTTCTCGATCATCCGCGACAGCGCCGAGGGGTCCTGCGAGATCGTCTGCTCGATCTCACGCCGCATGCGGCGGATCTGTTCTTCCTGCGGCAGCTCTTCGAGCCGCTCGACGGCGACCGGAGCTTCGCCGGCGCCGCGCGGGGCCTGGCTGCGGCGCAGCAAGCCGCGCAGGAACAGCAACACGACCGCGACCGCCAGCAGCTGGCCGCCGAGCGGGCCCCACGACGCCAGCCAGTCCGGGATCGCGCTGCCGGAGTCGAACTCGACCGGCGGCAGCTCCTTGAACTTGCCGACGTGGATCGCGAAGCCGTTGCCGTCGCGCTGCTCGTCCCAGCCGACGGCGCCCTTGACCATCTTCGTGATCGTGTCGAGCTTCTGCTGGTCGAGCGCCAGCGACTCGTCGAGCGCCAGCGCGACCGTGAGCCGGCGCAGCTCCGGCGCGAGCTTGCCGCTCTGCGACGTGCCGATCCTGGTCTCGAACTCCTTGTCGATCGAGCTGTGCTTCTGCGTCGAGCCGCGCTCCGCCGCCGGCGTCGCCGCCGATGCGTTCTGGATCGCCGCGGCGAGGCTCGGGTCGCCGGCCGGTGCCGGCGCGCCGCCGCGCGTGTCGTCGGATTCGGTCTTCTGCCGCTTGACGAGCTGCTCGGTCGGAACGATGTCCTGCTGCTTCAGCTCCCAGTTCGGATCCAGCTCGGCGGTGACGAGCACATGCGCCTGCTCGGCGTACAGCGGATTCAACATCCGCTGCGCCTGCTCGGTCAGCCGCTCGGAGATGCTGCGCTGCATCGCCAGGAAGTCGGACGAGTCGAGGTCGGTGCCGCGGTCCGGCTCCTCGCGCCAGATCTCCTTGGTCGTCGCGTCGACGATCGTGACCGCTTCAGTCGGCACGCCGAGCGCGGCCGAGACGGTGTGCACGGCGCTGCGCGCGATCCGGCGGAAGCTCTCGCCCGGCGCGATCACCAGCACCGCGTTCGCGCTCGGCCGGTTCTGCTGCTGCAGCGACGTGTAGGCCAGCGTCTCGCGCTTGGGCTTGTGGAACGACACCGTCGCGCGGCGCACGCCGCCGAGCTGCATCAGGTTCGCCTCGGCCTGCTTGCGCTGCTTCTGCGCCAGGAAGTAGGCCTTGCTCGAGCTGTCGAGCGTCATGTTGGCGAGGCCTTCGTCGGCACCGTCGGCGCCGCCGCCGGTCAGCCCTTCGGCGACCAGCGCCGCGCGCGCATCCGCCTGCTGCGCCGCCTCGACCGTCAACGTGCTGCCTTCGATCCGGTACGGGATCGAGCGCTGGTCGAGCGCCGCCGCAGCGAGCGCCAGCTCGCGCGGCTCGGCGAACGTGCGCAGCGCCTGCCAGTCCGGCCGGCCGGCGAACCAGACGATCGCGCCGAGGCCGGTGACCGTCGCCAGCAACACCGTGATGACGACGAGCCGCTGCCCGCCGTCGAGCCGCGCCCAGATCGAGCGGAGCTGCGCCAGGATCTCGGCCAGGAATGGCGGCATCGCCTACACCACCGAGCGTGACAGCGTCTGCCACGCCTCGACCAGCTTGTTGCGCACTTCGAGCATCAGGTTGAACGCGACCTCGCTCTTGCCCATCGCGATCATCAGGTCGTGCAGCTCGACCGGCTCGCCGCGGTACAGCGCGGCCGCCGTCGCGTCGGATTGCCTGCTCAGCTCGTCGACGCCACGCATCGCGTCGACCAGCGCCGTGCCGAAGTCCTCGCCGGGGGCGGCGCTGTCCTGCTGCGGGCGGAGCTGCTGCGCCTCCCGCTCACCGAGCAGGCGCAGGTTGCGCAGATCACCGGAGATGCCGTCGAACCCGCTCATGGTTCAGTTCTCCCTGCGCTAGCTGCGCAGGTGTTGGACCGCCGCCTGCAGCATCGAGCGGTAGGCCTTCATCGTGGCCAGGTTCGCCTCGAAGCCCCGCTCGATCGCCGCGACGTCGACCAGCTCCTGGAACAGGTCGACGTTCGACATCAACACGTAGCCGGCCTCGTTCGCCTCGGGATGCTGCGGCATGTGGCGCGGCACGAACGGCGTCATCCGGTCCTCGACGACTTCGCGGACGCGCACGCCGCCGGCCAGCTTGGATGCACCCGGCAGCTCGCCGAGCGAGCCGCCGACGCGCTGCAGGACCTCCTCGAACACGACCGTCTTGCGCCGGTACGGCTCGCGCGTGCGGCCGCCGACGATGTGCATGTTGCCGAGGTTCGCCGACACCACCTCCGAGCGCTGCAGCTCCGCGCGCAGCCCCGCGGCCGAGATGTCGAACCCTTGGAAGATCCCCTGCATCGGTTCCATCGCCACCTCCCGTTGCCTCACCTGCCGAAGATCGCCCGGTTGAGCCGCGCGAACTTGCTGCCGGCCCGCTGTGCCGCGACCTCGAACAGCAGCCGGACCTTGTCCAGCGTCGCCATCTCGTCGAACAGCGAGACGTTGTTCTGCCCGGCCGGGCCGGACTCGTCGCGCACCACCTGCGGGTGCACGTCGCCGCCCGGTTCGCCGGCCGCATGCGCCTTGCGCAGCTCCGCCTCGAACGAGACCTCGTAGCGTTTGAATCCCGGCGTGTTCTGGTTCGCGACGTTGTGTTGGATCGTGCGCGCCCGCACGGTCATCGCGTCCAGGACCCGCTGGGTCAGACCCAGATCACGGTCGAAATCGATCATGCCTTTGCCTGCCCCGGGACCAGGCATCCCGGGACGCACGGCTGATCGGCCGCGGGGCGGGGTGGGCTTTAGCGTGAAGGTCCGGTGGCGGGGCGGGATCGGTGCGCGGGGCGGGTATAGGATCGCCGGGATACCCGACCATGCGACGCGAGCTCGAACCGGAGTACATGGACACCCCAGAGGAGTCCGCGAGCTACGACGCGATGGACCACAGCGCCGCGAATGCGGCCGTCGTCGAGCGGCTGCTGGAGCTCGGCGCTACGGCCGGCCAGGCGCTCGACATCGGGACCGGCCCGGGACACATCCCGATCCTGCTCGCACAGGCCGCGCCGGCGCTGCGGATCACCGGCTTCGACGCAGCAGCGACGATGCTCGAGATCGCGGCACGGCGGATCGCCGACGCCGGGTTGCGGGAGCGGATCACGCTGCGCCAGGGGGACGCCAAGCAGCTCCCGTTCGCCGATGCGACGTTCGACGTCGTGTTCAGCAACACGATCCTGCACCACATCCCGGATCCGATCCCGTTCCTGGCGGAAGCCTGGCGCGTCTGCAGACCGCACGGTGTGTTGATGATCCGCGACCTGCGCCGTCCGGACGACGAAGCGGAGCTGAACCGATTGGTCGAGCTGCACACGGCCGGCGCGACCGAGAGCCAGCGCGCGCTGTTCGCGGCGAGCCTGCGCGCGGCGCTGACGCTCGACGAAGCGCGTGACGCGGTGCGCGCGGCCGGCATGCGCGGCGTCGCGGTCGAGCTGAGCTCCGACCGGCACTACACGATCGAGACCGAGCGCCCGTGACGCGTCCGCATCCGGACCGTGCGGCGCGCACACTGGCCGAGCGCGCCGCCATGCTCGCGGCCGGTGGAACGTTCGCCCCGTCGGAACCAGGCCCCGGCAGTGCCGATGCACGCCTCGATCTGAAGACACTGCGCATCCACACGGAGCGGGCGCTCGCCGAGCGCGGCACCGACGCGGCGCGCGCGCGGCTCGCGGGTCTCGACACTCCGGACCTGCTGGCCGGCACGGTGCAGGACGGCACCGCGCGCGGGCTCGCGGTCGCGTACGAGGAGGCGCTCAGTCTGTGCACGCCGGCGCCGCCCGGGCCAGCGCCAGAGGACCCAGAGGCCCGCATCGTGATCGGACCGGCGCTGCGCAAGATCAAGGACCTGCTGGTCGCGTCCGGCGGCGCGCGCGCGCGCTTCTCGCGTAAGCGCGGGCTGCACTTCGTCGACCGCGCACGCGACCTGAACCTCGAGGACTGCCTCGCCTTCGAGGACCAGCGTGACCTCGGGACGCTGGATGGCTTCGTCGCCGCACCGGACGAACGCCCGCGGCTGTACAGCCCGGCATTCCTGACGCCGGTGCGGTTCGTGCAATCCCCGCGCGGCGATGCGCTGCGGCTCGAAGGGACCCTCGGCCGCGGACCCTGGTCGCACGGCTGCCGGCTCGAGCTGCACGGTCGGCCGGACGAGTCTGCGCTGCGCCTGCGCGTCGCGATCCACAACCGGCACGACGACCATCGCTTGCGGATCCGGTTCTGGCGCTTCCCGGATCCGCCAGGGCTCACGTGCGCGACGACGCCACCGCTCGTGCGGATCGATCACGGCGATCGCTGGTTCTGGACCACGTCGGTCGTGCGCGCGTGCGGACGGCTCGTGGTCTGCGATGCGCTCGTCGACGTGCCGGATGCGCAGTGCAAGGGCTGGATCACGCACGAGTTCCTGCTCGGTTGAGCGAAACTGTGGAAAGTTCCGGGTTGGCAGCATCGCTGTAGCGACGCTAGGCTCGCGCCCCTTTCGCCTCGTCCAAGCGATGCTCGAGATCCCTGCCGCGCTGCTCGTCGGCTCGCTGCTGACCTGGATCGGGATGCGATGGTGGCAGACGCGCGTGACACGCGCACAGGCCCCAGCGCCGCCCGCACCGGCACCGGTCTGCAACGAGCTTCCGCGCAACCTCAGCGCAGTCGCCGGCAGCGTCGGACACGAGTTCGCCAACCTCAGCTCCGGGATCGAAGGGCACGCACAGCTCCTGTGCGAAGCGATGGGCGAGCCGGCGCAGATCGCCGAACGCGCCGAACAACTGTGGAGCGCAGTGCGCCGGCTGCGGCTGTTCAGCGAGAAGCTGCTCGCCTGCGCGTCGCCGGTACCGCGTGCAACCGAGCCGGTCGAGCTCGGGCCGCTGCTGGGCGGGCTGCAGCACGAGATGGAGGCGCACCTGGGCGGCGGCTTCCAGGTCACGATCCGCGCCAGCGAGGCGCTGCCGCCGGTGCTCGGCGATCCGACCGCGCTGCGCAACGCGATCCTGTTCTTCGTCGACGCCGTGCTCGGGATCGAGCCGGATGCCGCAACGGTCGTCATCAGTGCAACCCCGGACCTCGACGAGGACGAGGAGCCGGGCGTGGACCTGGAGCTGCAGGTCGAATCGGAATCCGGCAGGCGCGTAGTGAGCGACCGCGACCTCGCGTCGGAGCTCGGATTCCGCGCCTGCGAGAATCTGCTGGCCGCGTTCGGTGCCGAGCTGCGCGTGGATCACCTCGCCGGGCTCAGCACCGTCGCGTCGATCCGGCTGCGTGCCGCCGACGAACCGGTCGCCGAGCCTGAGGAGCACGAGGGCCCGCCGGTCCAGCTCTCGACGCATCCGTACGGCGGGGTGTTGATCGCCGAGTCGGATCCGACGCTGCGCGAGATGATCGCGACCGAGCTCGCCCCGTCGGGACGCAACCTGTTCGTCTGCCCGAACGGGAGTCATGCGCGCGAACTGTTCCAGCGCACGCCGGCGATGTTCGAGCTGTTGATCCTGGAGCAGGATGCACGGCTGTGGCCGGGTGACGAGCTGGCGCTCGAAGCGCTGGCCGATGCGCGCGCGCCGGACGTGCACGTGCTGCTGCTCGGCAACGGCCGCGACCCGAGCGTCGCGCAGCAGGCGCGGCCGGACCGCTGCCTGCGGATCGACAAGCCATTCGGCCTGATGGAGCTGCGCGATGCGCTCGCGAGCCTGGTCGCACTGCCGGTCGGGCGCGGCTGACCCGCATTCCTGATGAACCCCTGCTGCGAACGGCGCAGCATCGGTATCTTGCGCCCCCCTTTTTCCGCCCCACCGAGGTGCTGACCTGAAGCGTTCCGACGGCAGACAACCGGAGCAATTCCGTCCGATCCGATTCCAGCGCGGGTTCACGCGCAATGCGCCCGGCTCCGTGCTGGTCGAGGCCGGCAAGACGCAGGTTCTGTGCACGGTCTCGATGGCGGACCAGGTCCCGTTCTGGCTCAAGGGGAGCGGCTCCGCGTGGCTCAGCGCCGAGTACTCGATGCTGCCCGGCTCGACCGCCGACCGCAAACCGCGCGAAGGGCGCGCCGGCCGTGTCGACGGGCGCAACCAGGAGATCCAACGGCTGGTCGGCCGGACGCTGCGCGCGATCGTCGACCTGACGCTGCTGCCGGAGTGCACGATCTGGGTCGACTGCGACGTGCTGTCGGCCGACGGCGGCACGCGCACGGCGGCGATCAACGGTGCCTGCGTCGCGCTGTACGACGCGATGCTCGAGTTCGAAGCGCGCAAGCTGGTGCGCAAGTGGCCGCTGCGCGGGCTGGTCAGCGCGATGTCGGTCGGGCTCGTCGACGGCGCCCAGCTGGTCGACCTCGACTACAGCGAGGACAGCAAGGCGGACGTCGACCTGAACGTCGTCTGCCTCGAGGACGGCAGGTTCGTCGAGGTGCAGGGGACCGGAGAGCGCACGCCGTTCGACGAGGCGCAGTTCCACGGGCTGGTCGGCGCCGGCCGCACCGCCTGCCTCGCCGTGCAGGATCTCCAGCGCAAGGCGATCGGGATTTGAGCCGGGCGCGGCTCTGGCTCGCGACGACCAACCGCAAGAAGCAGGCGGAGCTGGCACGACTGCTGGACGGGCTCGGGATCGAAGTCCGCGGCGCGGACGCGGCGCCGGAGCCGCTGGTCGTCGACGAGGATGCGCCGGACTTCGCCGGCAACGCGCGCAAGAAGGCGCTCGCGATGGCGCGGCTGACCGGTGGTACCGCGCTCGGCGACGACTCCGGCCTGGTCGTGGATGCCCTCGGCGGGCGACCAGGGGTCCGGTCTGCCCGGTATGCGGGGCCGGACGCCACCGACGCCGATCGGATCGCGAAGCTGCTCGCGGAGATGGCGGGCGTGCCGCCGGCATCGCGCACCGCGCGGTTCGTCTGCGCGCTGTGCCTCGCAGCGCCGGACGGACGCGTCCTGGTCGAGCTCGAAGGGCGCTGCGAAGGCTGGATCGCCGCGACGCCTAGTGGCACGGGCGGCTTTGGCTACGATCCCGTCTTCGTTGCGCGCGCAGGGCGGGACCAGAAGCCGACCGGCGCGCGCCCGACCACGTTCGCCGAGCTGAGCCCGCAGGACAAGGACGCCCTCTCGCACCGCGGCGCGGCATTGCGCCAGCTCGCCGCGTGGCTCAGGAGCCATCCCGCAGCGCTCGACCCGATCCCGCAGTGACCGAAATCCACCTGATCCGCAACTTCAGCATCATCGCGCACGTGGACCACGGCAAGTCCACGCTCGCCGACCGTCTGCTCGAGCTGACCGGGACGATCGAAGCCCGCGCGATGAAGCAGCAGATGCTCGACGACATGGAGCTCGAGCGCGAACGCGGGATCACGATCAAGGCACGCGCCGTCGCGATGCGCTACGCGGCACCCGACGGCAACTCGTATCTGCTGAACCTGATCGACACGCCCGGACACGTCGACTTCAACTACGAGGTGCTGAAGTCGCTGCAGGCCTGCGAAGGGGCGCTGCTGCTGGTCGACGCGTCGCAGGGGGTCGAGGCGCAGACCGTCGTCAATGCGCACCTGGCCGAGCAGCAGAAGCTGGCGATCGTGCCGGTGCTGAACAAGGTCGACCTGCCGCACGCGCGCCCGGACGAGGTCGCGACCGAGATCGAGGACGCGATCTGCATCCCGGCCGAGGACGCGATCCCGGTGTCGGCGAAGACCGGCCAGAACTGCGCCGCGGTGCTGCAGGCGATCATCCACAAGGTCCCACCGCCGAAAGGGGATCCGGACGGCAAGCTGCAGGCCTTGATCTTCGACGCGGTCTACAACGACTACCGTGGCGTCGTCGTCTACGTGCGCCTGTTCCAGGGGCGGCTCAAGCGCAAGGACATGGTCTGGATGGCCGGCACGCGCAGCGAGTACGAGGTGCTCGAGGTCGGGCGGCTGCGGCCGGAGATGGCGCCGGACGAGGAGCTGCACGCCGGCGAGGTCGGCTACGTCATCTGCAACATCAAGCGGCTGCAGGACGTCAAGATCGGCGACACGTTGCTGGCCGCCGACGAGAGCCAGCGCGCCAAGGCGCTGCCGGGGTTCCGCGCGCCGAAGCCGATGGTGTTCTGCGGGATCTACCCGACCAACACCAGCGACTTCGAGAACCTGCGCAAGTCGCTCGAGAAGCTGCGGCTCAACGATTCCTCGTTCACGTACGAACCGGAGTCGTCGGACGCGCTCGGGTTCGGGTTCCGCTGCGGGTTCCTCGGCCTCCTGCACATGGAGGTCATCCAGCAGCGGCTCGAGCGCGAAGAGGATCTCGACCTGGTGCAGACCGCGCCGACCGTGACCTACCGCGCGCGACTGCGCAGCGGCGAGGAGCTGGAGATCCACTCCCCGTCCGAGATGCCGGATCCGTCGGGCGTGCAGGACTGGCTGGAGCCGATCGCCGCACTCAACATCGTCGTGCCGACGACGGCAATCGGCGCGGTCATGAAGCTGTGCACCGAGCGGCGCGGGATCTACGAGAAGACGGAGCACTACGGCTCGCAGCGCGTCATGCTGTCGTTCAAGATCCCGTTCGCGGAGATCATCTTCGACTTCCACGACAAGCTGAAGTCGCTGACGCGCGGCTACGGCACGATGGACTACGAGCTGGTCGGCTACGAACAGGCCGATCTGGTCAAGGTCCGGATCCTGGTGTCGCAGAACGAGGTGGACGCGCTCTCGATGATCTGCCACCGCGACCAGGCGGAGTCACGCGGCCGCAAGGTGTTGAAGCGGCTGCGCAGCGAGATCCCGCGCCACCTGTTCGAGGTCGCGCTGCAGGCGGCGATCGGCGGCAAGATCGTCGCGCGCGAGAGCATCCGCGCGCTGGCCAAGAACGTGACCGCGAAGTGCTACGGCGGCGACATCACGCGCAAGCGCAAGCTGTGGGAGAAGCAGAAGGAGGGGAAGAAGCGCATGAAGCAGGTCGGCAACGTCGAGATCCCGCAGAAAGCGTTCTTGTCGGTCCTCTCCAGCGACGACGAGGAGTGAGATGACCCGCGCGCCACGCAAGCACCCGATCCGCGAGAACCTCGAGGCGTTCGGCGTCGCGATCCTGGTCGCCGTGCTGTGGAAGCCGCTGATCCTCGAGGCCTACTCGATCCCGACCTCGTCGATGCAGCCGACGCTGATGGGCTCCAGCTCGGCCGGCGTCTACGACCGGTTGATCGTCGACAAGCTGCGCTACGAGCTGTTCGAGCCGGCGCGCTGGGACGTCGCCGTGTTCCGCTACCCGATCCGGCAGAACCAGAACTACGTCAAGCGGATCGTCGGGATGCCGGGCGACCGGTTGCGGATCGCCGGCGGCAACGTCTACCAGGTCGCCGCCGACGGCAGCATGACCGCGCTGCGCAAGCCGCCGTCGCTGCAGCGCAATCTGTGGAAGGAGATCTATCCGGCGCGGCGTTGGCTGCAGGAGGGGACCGGCCCGTTGGACGGCTGGTGGCGCGGCCAGGGCTGGAGCGCCGACGGGGACGCGCTGGTCGTCGACGCGACGCGGCAGGCGGCGCTGACCTACGACGGGCGCAGCCGGTTCGGCGGCCTGTTGAACCGCGTGTTCGACGGCTATCCGACCGGCATCGCGCGCGCGATGCTGGACGAGAGCGTCGGCGGGACCGACCGCGCCGGTGTGCACGACCTGCGGCTGCAGTGCACGTTGATCCCCGAGCAGAGCCCGCAACGGTTCGCGATCGAGCTGGACGTCACCAGCAGCGGGCGCGCGCGCCGGTTCCAGCTTGTGGTCGAGGACGGCAAGGGCAAGCTCGCGGTGCTGGTCAACGGCAAGCAGGAGCTGGCGTCGCCGCCGTTCGACGTGGCCCTCCCCGGCGGGGAGGAGACCACGATCACGTTCGCCCGCCTCGACGACGATCTGATCGCATCGGTGGATGGCGAGGAGCAGATGCGGCTCGCCGCGGATGCGCACCAGGTCACGGTAGATCTCGAAGGGGGCCAACAGCCGTCGATCAGCCTGTTGATCGCCGGTGCGGGCCGCTGCCGCGTCGAGGATCTGCGTCTCGAGCGCGACCTGCATTACACGCGCTACGACCTGCCGGCCGACCATCTGATCGAAGTGCCGCCGGCGAACTACCTGATGCTCGGCGACAACACGCTGCAGTCGGTCGACTCGCGCGGTTGGACCGCGCTCGAAGTGGCGCGCACGCCGGACGGGCGGCTGGTCGATCCGCGCGCCGAGCCGGCGGCACAGAAGCTGCTCGGCAACCTGCGGCCACGCAGCCCCGCCGGCCCGGTCGATGCCGACGAGAACCCGGTCGTGCTGCGGGGACGCGACACGGTCGTGTTCACCGACCTGCCGGGTGAGGTGCACCGGCTGCGCACGCCGATCGGCGCGAGCTACGAACGTGCGCCGCTGAACGGCGAGCCGCACGTCGCCTTCGGCCCGTCGGGCGAGGAGTGGGTCCCGCAGACGCGCAAGATCATGTTCGTCCCGCGCGAACACATCCTCGGCCGGCCGGTGCTCGTGTTCTGGCCGACCTGGCCGTTCGCCCCCGCGAACCGGATCGGCTTCGTGCGGTAGCCGTCAGGATCGACCGACGCGATGAGCGAACTGCTGCGCGCTGAAGGCCTGGTCAAGAGCTATCGCCGCCGCCGCGTCGTCGATCAGGTGTCGATCCGGGTCGACGAAGGGGAGATCGTCGGGCTGCTCGGTCCCAACGGTGCCGGCAAGACGACGTCGTTCCGGATGGTCGTCGGCATGGTCGTGCCGGACGCCGGCAAGGTGTTCCTGCGCGAGCAGGACGTGACGCGGATGCCGATGTACCGCCGGGCGCGCCGCGGGCTGGGCTACCTGTCGCAGGAGCCGTCGGTGTTCCGGCGCATGAGCGTGATCGACAACCTGCTGGCCGTGCTCGAGGCGCGCTACGTGCCGCGCGCGCAGCGCCGCCAGCGCGCGACCGGCCTGCTCGACGAGCTGCAGCTCGGGCATCTAGCCGATGCGCGCGCCGACACGTTGTCCGGTGGCGAGCGGCGCCGGTTGGAAATCGCACGCGCGCTGGCGACGACGCCGGCGCTGTTGCTGCTCGATGAGCCGTTCGCCGGCGTCGATCCGATCACGGTCGAGGAGATCCAGAAGATCCTGCGCGAGCTGAAGCAGCGTCGCATCGCGATCTTGATCACGGATCACGCGGTGACCGAGACGCTGCGGATCACGGATCGGGCGTACATCCTGCACCAGGCGCGGGTGATCGCCGAAGGAACGCCGGCCGAGATCATCGCGAATCCGCAGGTGCGGCAGGTGTATCTCGGGGAGAGCTTCGGGCAGGGGATCACCGTGGAAGAGGAGCGGGGATTGTCGGAGTAGCGGTTGGGGTTGGAGTCAGATTCCATCCCTCCCGAATCGGGAGGATTGGGGTCAGACTCCATGCCTCCCATGTCTGGTGGGTAGGCTCGCGTCCATGCGATCGATGGGCGCATGTGCGGTAGTGCTGCTGGTCGCCGCGTGCAGCGTGCCGGCGGAACGCCGGGGAGAGTTCGCGGCCGGATGCGAGCTGCTGGCGGGCGGGGATGTGGTTGGCGCAGTGGCGTGGTGCAACGCGCGCGCGAGGGAGATGGTGAATCGCCGGACGCCGTACTTTGCAGTGTGCGAGGACGCCGTGCGGCGTGGGGCGTTCGACCAGGCGGAGGCGTTCCTCGCCGCGTGTGGTGAGCCGCCGGCGATCTTGGTTCTGGGTGATGGGCGCGAGTTCTTGCGGAAGGGGGTCGCGCGGCGCTGGGCGGCGAGGAACCACGAGGAGGAGGCGGCAGCCGCGCGCGGGCGGGGGGACGTCGGCGCGGCGGGTGCCCACCTGGCGATCGCGAGCGAGCTGCGCCACGGGAACGTGGACCTCGGCTGCGAGGCGGCAGGGCTGCTCATCGAGGGCGGGCGTTCGTACGACGCAGCGCGGGCGCTGTATCGCGTGGCGATGAGTGGCGATCCGCGCGTGCTGGCGCTGCAGCAGCGGCTCGCGGCGGAGCTGGGGCCGCAACTGGGGCAACGGCTCGAGGTCGCGGCACGGCTGGTCGCGGATGGTCAGCAGGATGCGGCAGAGGCAGTACTCGACGGAATCGAGGCTGTTTCACCGCCGGTCGCGGAGTGGTACCTGCTGCGCGCACGCGTGCAGCTGCAGCAGATGGATCTGGACGCGGCGGTCGATGCGATCGACCAGGGAATGGTGTGCGGCGGATGGCGGGTCGACCAGCTGCGGGGCGATCCGACGCTCGCAGTGTTGCGGGGTCTGCCGCGCTACGAGGCACTGCTCGCCGAGCTCGCCCAGCCGGTGCAGGTGGCGGTGGCGCTGCCGGAGGAGTGGGTCGAACCGAAGACCGGCATCCGCTTCCGGCGCGTCCCGGCCGGACAGTTCCTGACCCGCCGCCGCGATCGCAGTCTCGCGCGCATCCGCGTCGACACTCCGTTCCTGCTCGCGACGACGGAGGTCACGCAGGCGCAATGGTCGGTGCTGATGCCAGCGAACCCGAGCTGCATCGTCGGCGCGGAGCTCCCGGTCGAGTGTGTATCGCACGAGCTGGCGGTCCAGTTCTGTCGCCGTCTCACGGAGCTGCACCCGGAGTGGCGCTTCGCGCTGCCGACCGAAGCGCAGTGGGAGCACGCGTGCCGTGCTGGCTCGCGCCACGAGTTCGGTTTCGCGACCGGAACGCTCGCCGACCATGCGCACGTCGGTCGGGATGCGCCGCCACAACCGGTTGCCCGATTGCGCCCGAATGCATGGGGGTTCTTCGATCTGCTCGGCAACGTCGACGAATGGTGTGCAGACGACTGGCGCGACGAAGCCGGCCGTGCACCCGAAGCCAGGATGCATCCGGTGCGTGGCGGCAGCAGCCGCTTCCCACCGCGCTTCGCGCATCCCTCGCACCGCAGCCCTGCCGACGCGAGCGATGGGCCGTACCTGCACCACGGCTTCCGAGTGGTCTGCATGCCCATCGGGAGAGATGGAGTCTGACCCCAAGTCTGCCGATTGGGGACGGTTGGGGTTGGGGACGGTTGGGGTCAGATTCCAAACCTCCCGAAACGCGCGCGGCCGCCGCGCGGGGTGCGCGCGGCGGCCGGCGGCGGCAGTCGGACCGTGGTGCTGCGGATTACTGCAGCAGCGAGAGGGCGACCTGCGGTTGGGCGTTGGCCTGCGCGAGCACGGCGATCGCGGCCTGCTGCATGATCGAGTTGCGCGTGAGCTGCGCAGTCTCGTAGGCGACGTCGACGTCGCGGATGCGGCTCTCGGCGGCGGACAGCGACTCGTTGGCGATGCCGATGTTGGCGATCGTCGACTGCAGGCGGTTCTGCAGCGCGCCGAACCGGCCGCGCAGCGAGGAGACGGAGTCGATCGCGGTCGAGATCGTCGAGAGCGCGGTCGAGAAGTCGCCGCCGGAGCCGATGTCGAGCGAGTTGAGGCCGAGCGAGGTGGCCAGAGCGGGCGACAGCGAGACGTTGAACACGTCGACGCCGGTCGTCGACGAGATGCCGACCTGGAACGAGACGTTGGCGGCGGAGCCGTTCAGCAGCATGACGCCGTTGAACGACGTCGAGCGGCCGATGCGGTCGATCTCGGCGATCAACGACTGGAACTCGGCGTTGATCAGGTCCTTGTCGCCACCCGACGTCGCGCCGTTGGCGGACTGCATCGTCAGCTCGCGCAGGCGCACGAGCATGTTGCTGACCTCGTTCAGCGCACCTTCACCGACCTGCACCAGCGAGATGCCGTCGTTGGCGTTACGCGACGCCTGCTGCAGCGAACGCACCTGGCTGCGGATGCGCTCGGAGATCGCGAGGCCGGCGGCATCGTCGGCCGCGGTCGCGATCCGGAGCCCGGTCGAGAGCCGGGCGTAGTTCTTCTGCAGACGATCGGTCACGATGGCGACGTTGCGCTGCGCGTTGACCGAAGCGATGTTCGTGTTGACCCTGAGTCCCATGTTTCGATCCCTTGCCTTCTTCGTTTGCCCGTCCCTTCGACGGGAGCTTCATCGCGCCGACTGCTTGCGATGACTTCGCTGCGGGATCATCGGCGCGCTGCCATTGGGCTTGAGCGCAGGGCGCGAGAAATCCGCGCTCGTGCCGGCCGCGGGTGTCGCGGAATGCGGCACCCGGCCCGGCGGTGCCGGAGCGGCCGACAGCCACGGTGGTAAGCTTCGACGCCCCTCGCGCCGGCGTCGCCGGACCGGGCACCTCGAGCCGCAACGAGTCGATGAAGGTCCAGCTGATCCACCCGCCGGTCTACCTCAACGTGCACGCGATGACCGCGCTGCGCCCGAGCCTGCCGCTCGGCCTCAGCTACGTCGCCGCGTCGCTGCGCCAGGCGGGCCACGAGGTGACGCTGCTGGACGCGGTTGCGCTGGCGCCGGAGCAGGTGACGCAAGGGGCGCGCAAGCAGCTGTTCGCGCTCGGGCTGACGCCGGCACAGATCGTCGAGCGGATCGCTCCGGATGCCGACGTGATCGCGGTCACCAACATGTGGTCGTTCTCGTGGCCGCTGGTCCGCGAGCTGATCCAGGCGGTGAAGCGCGCACATCCCGGCAAGCCGATCCTCGCCGGCGGCGAGCACTTCACCGGCTTGCCGGAGTTCTCGATGGAGCAGGCACCGATCGACTTCATCGTGCTCGGCGAAGGGGAGGAGGGCGCGGTCGAGGTCCTGGCCGGCCTCGCGGATCCGGCCACCGACTGGTCGGCGTTCCCCGGCATCGTCAACCGCGGCCCGGATGGCAAGCCGGTGCGCAGCCAGCAGACGCGCGCGCGCGGGGGTGAGGTCGATGCGATCCGGGGGCCGGCCTGGGACCTCGTCGACATCGACACCTACGACGAGCACGACTACGTCAACGGCCTCAAGACCGGGAAGACGATCCCGATCCTGGCCACCCGCGGCTGTCCGTACCAGTGCACCTACTGCAGCTCCCCGAACATGTGGACGACGCGCTGGTACCCGCGCGATCCCAAGGACGTCGTCGCCGAGATGGCGCACTACCACGAGCGGTATGGCGCGACCAACTT
Source organism: uncultured candidatus Brocadiaceae bacterium (assembly GCA_964483245.1). Taxonomy (GTDB): domain Bacteria; phylum Planctomycetota; class UBA1135; order UBA1135; family UBA2386; genus CAZABP01. The sequence goes on from CAZABP010000001.1 coordinate 108,970, forward strand.
CCCGTTCCAGGACCTGACCGCGATCGTCAAGCGTGAGTGGATCCTCGCGTTCTGCGACGAGCTGCGCACGCGCAAGCTGCCGATCACGTGGCAGTTCCCGTCCGGCACCCGCTGCGAGGTCATCGACGAGGAGGTCGCGCGCGGCCTCGCCGAGACCGGCGGGCGCAGCCTGGCGCTGGCGCCGGAGAGCGGCAGCGAGCGGACGCGCAAGCTGATCAAGAAGCAGATGAAGACCGAGTCGCTGCTGAAGGCGGTGCGCAACTCGGTGCGGCATGGCCTCAACGTGACCTGCTTCATCGTGATCGGCTTCCCGCACGACACGCCACAGGACCTGTCCGAGACGCGCCGCCTGGTGCGCCAGCTAGCCCGGCTCGGGATCGACGACATCGCGGTCGGGTTCTTCTTCCCGATCCCGAACACGCAGCTCTACCACGAGCTGCTGGCCGCCGGCCGCATCCGGCTCGACGACGACTTCCTGCTGACGCCGATCTTCGCCAACGAAGAGAAGCTGCTGCCGGAGAACAACTACTGCGACCACATGACGGCGCGGCAGCTCACCTGGGCGAAGTACCGCATCCTGCTGAACTTCTACGGCACGTCGTTCGCGCTGCGACCGTGGCGCGTCGTGCAGATCTTGTGGAACGCGCTGCGCGGCAAGGAGACGCGCAAGCTGGAGACCTACCTGGTCGACCTGCGGCGCAAGGTCGGGATCGCGATCCGCAACCGGTTCGGGCGCCGCCGGCGCGCCGCACCGGAGCCGGCGTCGACCAGCTCGTAGCCCGAGCTGCTAGACGGTCGTGCGCGGGCGCATCGTCCGGGCCGTGCCCGGCTCGGTCGACGGCGGCGCGGCACACCAGCTCCGGTCGACGGCGTGGTAGCGCGCTTCTTCGACCGTGATCAGGTTGCGTGCCAGCAGGTTGCGCAGCCCCATGTCGACGGTCTGCATGCCGAGCCCGCGATGCCGCTCCATGACGGCAGGCAGCTCGTGGAACTCACCGGAGCGCAGCACGCGGCTGACGGCCGGATTGTTGATCAGGATCTCGAGCAGCGGCACGCGGCCCTTGCCGTTCGCCTGCTGCAGCAGGGTCTGGCTGATCATGACCTTCAGCGCGTGCGTCAGCCGGACCAGCGTGCGGGAGCGGTCCGGCTCCGGGCACAGGCAGACCAGGTCGCTGAGCGCCGACACGATGCTGCCACCCTGCATCGTCGTCAGCACCAGGCAGCCGCGTTCGACGGCGTCCAGCATCGCATGCAGCGCCGTCGCGTCGTCGAGGTCCCCGACCACGATGACGTCGCCGCCGTGTGCGATCGCCTCGCGCACGCCGTCGGCCTTGGAGCCGACGTGACGGTTGACCTCGCGCTGGTGCACGAGCCCCTTGCGCGATTCGTAGACCACCTCGATCTGGTCCTCGATCGTGATGACGTGGCGCGGTGACTCGTGGCAGATGCGATCCACCATCGCCCCCAACGTCGTGCTCTTGCCGGAGCCGAGCGACCCGGTCAGCACGATCAGACCGTCGTTGAACCCGGTCAGCGCGGCGAGCAGCGTCGGCAGGTTCAGATCCGCCAGCGTCGGCACCGACGACGGCAGGCGCCGGAACACGACGCCGAGCCCGCTCGACTGCTGCATCAACGTGGTGCGCCAGCGGGTGCCGGCGCGCGACAGATACAGCAACTCGACCTCCTCACCGCGCGCCAGGCGCTGGCGGTGGTCTTCGAACAACAGGTCGCGCGACAGCTCTTCGATCTCTCGCGCGGTCACCGGCTGATCCGGGAACACGTGCAGCCGACCCTGCGTGCGCATCGCCGGCGGGTTGCCGGCGGTCAGATGCAGCGTCGTCGCACCGGCGCGCGACATCTCCTGCAGCAGGTCTTCGAGACGGGCACGATCCATGGCTTACCTCACTTCTCCGCGCCGATCTTGACGCTGCGCAGCATCCGGTTCTTGTCCTTCGCGTACGGGAACGCGTCCTCGAACAGCACCTTGCCGCGCATCAGCGCGTCCATCAGGTCGTCGTCGAGGCTGTGCCCGCTGCAGCCGTCCTCGAGGCGCCACAGCAGCTCGATCTGGCTCAGCGAGCTGTCGCGCAGCACGGCCTGCGCCGCGTCGTCCATGACCAGCAGCTCGGAGCACAGGACCTGACCGACACCGTGCGCGCTCGGCAGCAGCCGCACCGCCAGCACGACGCGCAGCACGCCGGCCAGCGTGGCGCGGATCCGCGGCACTTCCGGGCTCGGATAGCCGTTCAGCATCCGCTCGAGCGCGGTCGTGACGGAACGAGCCGGCACCGCGGCGACGACGAGCCGGCCGGATTCGGCGGCGCGCAGCGCGAGGTCGAACGCCTCCGGCTCGGACACGTCGCCGATGATCAGCACGTCCGGATCGAGCGCGAACGCAGCCCGCAACCCGGACGCATAGCTCGGCGTGTGCTCACCGACGCGGCGCTGCACGACGATCGCCTCCGCCGACGGGATCGGGGCCTCGAGCGTGCGGTCGAGGACCTGCACGATGCGGCCCGGCGTCCGCACGATCTCGTTCGTCAGCGTCGCCAGCGTCTCGGAGATCCCCGAGCCCTTCTGGCCGACGACCAGGATCATCCCCTTGCCGGTCTGCAGCGCCTGCCCGACCGGCGGCGGGATGCCGGCCGCGTCGAGCGAGCGGATCTGCTCGGGGTGCAGCCGCACCGTCACGCAGATCCCGTCGAAATGCCGGAACGCGCGCGCGATGCCGCGGCAGACGCCGTCGCGATGCAGCTCGCGCGTCAGGCTCATCCGGTCGGCGATCACGTCGAGCGCGTCCGGCCCGAGCAGATCGACTGCGAGCTGCCACACTTCCGGTGGTGCCAGCGACTCGCGGCTCAGCGCCTGCAGCGCGGTGCCGATCCGCACCATCGCCGGCCTGCCTTCGGTCAGCAGCAGCTCCGACGCACCGGCGCTCAGTGCCGCCGACAGATACCGGTCGGCATCGCCGAGCTCGATCAGGCGGAGCTGACCCTGCGACCGCCGCCGCCGTGCCTGCAGCTCGAGCAGCTCCTCGAGCATCTGCGCCGTGATGATCCCCTCGTCGACGAGGATCTGGCCGATCGGCCGCGTACCGCCGGTCAGCGCCTGGATCTGCAGGCAATGCTCGATCTGCGCCTCGTGAACCATCGGGTTCTCGAGCAGCAGTGCGCCGAGTCTGGTGTCGTCCATCGTTGAGCCGCGGAAGGTCCTGGTTCGCGCATGCATCGGCATGCCGGCAAACGCGGCTTGAGACGGCCCGGTCCCCGCTGGCTGGCGAGCATCGGTTCAGCGCGGCAGGGCGGCCTGGGCTTCCTCGGCCAGGCGCTGCGCCAGCGCCGCGCCGGCGAAGCGCGCCGCGAGCGCCGCGCGGGAGTAGTGCCCGCGCGCGGTGTCGGAATCTCCGACAGCCTGGGCGCGCCAACCGGCCAGCAGCTCGCGCAGATGTGCCTGGCCGAGCGCCGCCCGCTCCATGACCGGCTGTGCGAGCACCGTCGGATCGAGCTGCGGCCGGATCTGCAGGTACCCCCCGCGGTCCTCGAGCTCGATCGCGGCGCAGGCTCCTGCCAGGCGCTCGGCCAGCGGTGCCTGCGGATCCCGACCCCCGCGCAACACGATCGCCAGCGCGCTGCGGCGCGCGTTGCGATCGAGGGCCCCATCGTGCAGCAAGCGGATCGCTTCGTCGCGGCCGGGCGGCAGCCGCGCGAGCAGCCCTGGCAGCACCAGGATCGCGAGCAGCAGCAGGAACCAGACCAGGCCGCGTGGCATCGCCGTGACCGTACGGCGCGGCGGTTCCGCGGGCCAGGACGCGCGGGCCGGAACGCCGGCCGGCTACATTCACCGCCCGCGGTTCACACCCGCTTCATCGCGGCAGCCCAGCATGCCGCGGGTCCAACGGAACCCTCGCAACCCACCTCGCCATGAAGCACCATCCGCTCTCCGTCCCGCTCCTGCTGCTCGGCGCGCTCGCTGCGCAAGACCACGTGATCCTGGTCGGGCATGCCGACAACGGCGGTCCCAAGGGCCCCAACGGGAACTCGTTCCCGGCCGCGCGGGTCAAGGACGACGACCTCGACGGCAAGATCGACGCCGCGACCGAGCTGCACGCGTTCCTGACGCAGGCCTACCACACCGGCAAGTCGTTCATGACCGACGTGCGCTGGATCAACGAAGGGGGTGAGTACGCGTTCTACTTCACCGACTCGACCGGCTACGTCGTGCGCGGCGCCGACCGCGACCACGACGGCGTGCTCGCCAACAGCGAAGTCACCAAGTTCAAAGGCCTCGGCAGCAACTTCGCGCCGGACTCGCTGGCGGTGCGCTGGGACGCGACGGCGAAGGTGACGGTCGTCTACGTCGCGATGGACGAAGCGCCGAAGGGGATCCACCGTTTCGTCGATCTGAACAACGACGGCGACGCCGAGGATGCCGGCGAGTCGACGATCTTCGTGAACGCCGCCAAGGGGCTGATCGTCCCCGGCAAGGCCGGCCCGGTGACGCTGACCTCCGACCGCTGGACGCGCCTGCGCGTGACGCCGAACGGCAAGCTGCTGGCGTACATGGCCGGCCCGGCCAGTCCGACCGGGGGCGGCGGCGGTCCGCAGGCGCCGGATCAGTTCGCCTGGTACGCGTTCACCGACAACAACGGCACGCCGAGCGTCAGCCTGTTCTTCAATCCGTCCACAATCAACGGACTCGTCACGCACGCGGATTTCACGGCCACCGGCAAGTTCCCGATCCAGGACATCGTGCCGGTCGGGACCAACCTGCATCCGAGCTGGTGTGACATGAGCATCTGCGAGATCGATCCGTTCGGCGCGTTCCCGGTGCACGCGTACTACTTCATGACGACGTACCGCCCATCGGGGTACGGCGACACCAACCTGAGCAACCAGAACATCCGCGGGCTCGTGTTCCGGTTCGCCGACGCGAACTTCAACGAGGTCATCGACAGCAACGAGATCCAGCTCTACTTCAACTTCAGCGGCTCGACCTACGCGTCGGTCGCGCCGGTGTCGTACTTCGATCCGCTGCGCAACACGAACCTGGTCGCGCTGGACGACCTGCCGCACGATCTCGGCGCGGCCAAGGGCGTGCTCAGCCTGAGCTGGGAGAACAAGGCGAACGACGTCGTGATCGCGATGACCGACAGCAACCGCAACGGGGTCATCGAGTCGAGCGAGATCACCCCGGTCTGGGTCACGCCGAGCGGGCCGTTCCCGTTCCCGTATCACGTCAGCTTCGGGCCGTACACGATCGGCATGGACGCGCTGGCAACCGGCGCGCTGCCCGGCCCGTTCCAACCCGGCCTGCGCCCCGAGGGTGAAGGCTGTCCGAACATGACCGGCCTGATCCCGGTCTGCGAAGCGTTCGGCGGCGCGGCCAAGGTCGGCAACGCCAGCCTGCAGCTGGCCGTGATCCGGGCCGGCGCCGGCGAGGCCGGCACGCTGATGCTCGGCGCGCAGCGCGTCGACATCGACCTCGGCCCCCTCAACATGCCGGGGTGCAAGCTGCTGACGATCCCACTGCTCGTGTTCCCGACGGTCTCGACCGATGCGAACGGGATCGCGCGGTTGCCGTCCCCGGTGCCGAACGATCCGACCATCGCCGGCCTGCAGGTGCTGGGCCAGTGGCTGCTGACCGACCGCACGGCGACCGGGCGCCTGCCGTTCGTGACCTCGAACGCATTGCGGCTGACGATCCAGCCCTGAACCGGACTGCTGCGATGCGCGCACATGTGCGCGCATCGGCGCACCGAGGGAGCCGGCAGGCGCGCCGCCGGCACGCCTGCCCCCCTTTGCGGCCTGCGCGCGCACGCTAGACTCCGCCGCTTCGCGTGTCCGCGCGCCCCGTACTCGCCGCGGGGCCTCCTGCCCACCGGGATCGAAGCCTCGCTCCTATGCCTGCCAAGCGCAACAGCCGGAAGTCCGTCCAAGCCAAGTCCGCTTCGAACCGGCGGCCTGCCGCGAAGTCGAAGGCCAAGACTCCGGCACCGAGCCGCACGCGCGCCACGGTCAAGCGCCCGACCGCCGTGCGCGGGCAGGGTCAGATCGCGCCGCTGGTCGTCGCGCGTGCCACGGTCGGCTACGACGACGACGACGTGCTGCCGATGGGGGGCGGCCAGGTCGGCTACGGCCGCTGCGGCGGCCGGCTGATCAGCACGCACCTGGAGCAGACGATCTGCACGGCGCTGTCGTCGGCGGGCGTCATCCACAGCCATTCGCCGCGCCATTTCGAGGTGCGCGTCGAGAACGAACGCGTCGCCGCCTATGCGCCGATGATCGTGCTGCGCGGCCGCGGCCGTGAGGGGAAGACCGTCGTCATCGAGGCCGCCGCCGAGAAGGAGTCGGCGACGATCGGCAAGATCAAGGCGTTCCGCGCCCAGTACGCGCTGGAGTTCTACGTGATCTTCGTCGCCCCCGAGGGGGTCGTCGACGAGGTCTCCCCGCTCGTCTACGACGAGTGCGCCGGCACCGACGAGCTGGTCACGCTGATCAACCGCCTGGCGGATTAGCCGGCGGGCCCCGCGCGCGCGCAGCGGTGGCCGCGCGCCGGTTCCGGTCATCCACGGCGCGGCGTGCAGACCATGTCTCCCGCGTCCGCCCGGCGGCTTGGCCTGCGGGTCGGCGATCGCTATCGTGCCCCGCCCTCAATCGTTCCCCACGGAGCGACCGACCTCTTGATGCGACCGGACCTGATCGCGCTCGCCCGCCAGCGCATGATCGACGACCTGGACAAGGCATGGGAGACACATGCCTCCGATCCCGGTGACACCTCCCACTACCGCCAGACCATCCAGATCCTGATCGAGCAGGATCTCGTCGGCCGCGCCACGCAGCTCGCGACCCGGATCGTCGATGCGCTGGCCAACGTCTCCCGGCTGCACGACGCGATCGCGGTCGCGACCGACGTGGTGCGCCTCGGCGCCCACAACGAGTCGTTGGCCGAGCGGCTGCGGAACCTGTACGAGCTCGCGTTCTCCGACGAGGAGTGGTACCCGCTCGCACAGCAGCGTGCCGGCCTGCACGAGGGGACGCCGACCACCGAGAAGTTCCTGAACTTCGACCGCTACCGCCGCTACACGGTCGGCAACGTCGTCTACCACCGCAGCGGCTGGGACGAGGGGTTGATCGAACGGTTCGACGTGGCGCGCGGCGAGGTCACGGTCCGCTTCGCGAGCGGCCGGACGATGGAGCTGCCGCTGGCGTCGGTCTACGAGAGCATGACGCCGCTCGACGACGACGACCTGCGCGCGATGCGCCTGAAGTCGCTCGACGAGCTGCAGAAGCTCGCCGCTGAGAAGCCCTCGGCGCTCGTGCGCAAGGCAGCCAAGATCCTGCGCGGCCGCGTCTCCGGCACCGAGCTGAAGGAGATGCTCGTGCCGACCGTGATCCCGGAGAAGAGCTGGGCCGGCTTCTGGAAGCGCGCGCGCGCGGCGGCCGCGGTCGACCCGTATCTGCAGGTCGGCGGCAGCGCGACGCGGCCGGTGTTCGAGCTGCGGCGCAAACCGCTGACGCTGATCGAGGAGGCGAAGCTGGCGATGCGCGACGCCGACGATCTCGGCGGTGAGATCGCGGCCTGCCGGGAGTACCTCGATCGATGTCCGGACGACGAGACGCGCACGCAGGTGCTCGATGCCGCGCAGCAGCGGATCCAGGAGGCGCTGGTGCGTATCGCCGACGGCACGGCGACCCGCCGGCCGTCGCATGCACACGTGCTGGATGGCCTGCTGCTGCTCGAGCGCAGCGGCCGTCCGCTGACCGCCGAGATCACGCGGGAGCTGCGCGCGTTGCTGCTCGACCAGGACGGCAGGCTGGTGCCGGAGAACTTCGACCGGCTGGCCACGCAGGACGCATGCGACCATGCCGTCGAGCTGCTGCCGCAGGCGATCGGCGAAGGCTGGGCCGACCTCTGCCTCGACGCGCTGCTGCGCGTGCCGGCGACCGTCGCCGAGCAGGTCGTCGAGCTGCTGGTCGCGCACGGCCATGCCGCCGCGCTGCTGCGGCTGTGGCCGCTGATCGCGCCGTTCCCGCGGCGCCATCCGGTGTTGACGTACCTGTTCGCGCGGCTGCACGGCGAGGGGAGCTTCGCCGGGATGCCGGGCGCCCCGGACGACGTGACCGTCGCGCGCGTGCTGCTGCACGTCGCGCGCACGCTGGTGACCGAGCGCCGCGATCCGCAGCAGACACGCCTGCTCGGCCGGATCGTGACCTTCCTGACCGGACGCAAGGGGTTCCTGCAGCGCGCCGTCGAGGAGATCGACCGCGATTCGCTGGCGACGCTGCTCGGGATCGCCGAGCGCGGCGGCGAAGAGTTCCCGCAGGAGATCATCGACGTGATCCTGCGCGCCGTCGCACGCCTGTATCCGGACCTGACGGCGAAGCCGGAGCGGCCGTTCTGGGAGGAAGACGCGATCTACACGACGCGGGCCGGGCTCGAACGGCAGCGCGAGGAGTACCGCAAACTGGTCGAGGAGAAGATCCCGACCAACTCCAAGGCGATCGGCGCCGCGGCTGCGCTCGGGGATCTGAGCGAGAACAGCGAGTGGGACGCCGCCCTCGAAGAGCAGCGCAACCTGACGACGCGCGCCTCGATCATGGATCAGGAGCTGCGCCGCGCGCGCCTGCTGGAAGAGACGCTGATCCCCGAGGGGATCGTCGCGCCCGGGACCCGCGTGCTGCTGAAGGCAACCGAGACCGGCGAGACCCGCGTGCTGCAGATCCTGGGGCCGTGGGATGGCAACGAGGGCGGCACCGTCAACTACCGCGCGCCGGTCGCGCGGCCGCTGCTCGGCTGCGGCGTCGGCGACGAAGTGCAGGTGATGACCGAGCACGGCGTCGAGCCGATGCGGATCGATTCGATCGAGAAGCTCGTGTGACAGCGGCTGCCGGCGCAGCGCAACGGTTCGAGCTGTCGGTCGCGCCGGATGCCCTGGTGGTCGGCGACCATCTGCCGGGTGCCCGCCCCGGCTACTGCTATCTGCACGGCCTCGGCTCGGTGCGGACCGGGGAGAAGAGCACCGCGCTGTTCGCGCATGCACGCGCGCACGGCGTCGCCTGCACGCGGTTCGACTTCCGGGGGCATGGGGAGAGCAGCGGTCGGATCGACCAGCTGCTGCTCAGCGATCTCGTCGCCGACACGGGTGCCGTGCTCGCGCGGTTCGGGCCAGCCTGCCTGGTCGGCAGCTCGCTCGGCGGCTGGGTCGCCGCGTGGACCGCGGCGCGGATGCCGGCCGCCGTGACCGCGCTCGCGCTGCTCGCGCCGGCGTTCGGGTTCGTGCCACGCTGGCAGCGGCGCAACGAGCTCGGCGAGGTCACGCTCGACGACGGACGGCGGTTCCAGCTGCATCCGACGTTCCTGGCCGATGCGAAGCGCCTCGACGAGGCGCAGCTGCCGCAGCAGATCACGCAGCCGCTGCTCGTCGTGCACGGTGCGCGGGACGACACGGTCCCGCCGGCACTGTCGGAGCAGTTCTTCGCGGCGGTGCCGCACGCGCGCAAGCGGCTCGAGATCCTGCCGGACGGGGATCACCGCCTGAACCGGGAGTTCGAAGCGATCCTGCAGTGGATCGAGGAGCTGCGAGATGCCTGAGCTGCCGGAGCTGCCGGAGCTGGCCGAGCTGCAGACGCCAGCCCTGCTGATCGAGCTGCCGCGCGTGCGCCACAACCTGCAGCGGATGCAGCAGTTGTTGGCGCCGCACGGCGGGCTCGATCGCTGGCGCCCGCACGTCAAGACCTGCAAGGTCCCGCCGGTCCTGGATCTGCTGCTGCAGCACGGGCTGCGCCGGTTCAAGTGCGCGACGACGCGCGAAGCGGCCGTGCTGCTCGATTGCGCCGACGCCGCCGGAACCGCCGTGGACCTGTTGGTCGCGTTTCCGCACCGCGGCGCCAACCTGGTGCGCCTCGCTGCGCTGGCGCGGAGCCGGCCGCAGCACCGCGTCGCCGTGCTGACCGAGGATCCCGGGCACGCGACCAGCGTGCGTGCGCAGCACGCGGGTCTCGCGTTGTTCCTCGATCTCGATCCTGGTTGGCACCGCTCCGGCGTGCCGCTCGAGGATCACGCCCGGATCCGCGCGACGGTCGCCGCTGCCGGCGATGCGCTCGCCGGCACGCACTGCTACGAAGGGCACCTGCGCGATCCGGCGCCGGCGGTGCGGGCAGCCCGGGCGGCGCCGATCTTCGCCACGCTGCGCGCGCTGCTCGACGAGCTGCGCCAGAGCCATCTCGAGCTGATCACGAGCGGGACTCCCGGTCTGCTGGCGGCGTTGACCGACCCGGCCCTCGCGGGGATCACGCACCGCGTCAGTCCCGGCACCGTCGTCTACTGGGATCTCGCCAGCGAGGAGCTCGGGATCCCGGGGTTCCGCCCCGCGGCCCTCGTGCTGGCGCGCGTCGCCAGCGCGCCACGCGCCGGTCGGATCACGCTGGATGCCGGCAGCAAGGCGATCGATGCCGCGGCCGGCGATCCATGCGCTGCGGTCGAGGGCTGGCCCGGCTTGCTGGCGCTGCACCCGAGCGAAGAGCACCTGCCGGTGCAGGTGCAACATGGCGACGCGCCGCCGCCCGGGACGCTGCTGCGGCTGATCCCGCGGCATGTCTGTCCGACGGTCAACCTCGCCGACGAGGCGGTGCTGGTCGGCGACGCCGGGATCGAGGCGATCGTGCCGGTCGCCGCACGCGGGCACGAGACGCGCTGACCGCGGCTTGCCGCTGCGACAACGGCGACCCAAACTGCCGCCATGCCGGCACCGGCGCGCTTCCAGCGACTGCAGCTCGAGATCGAAGGCTGGCTCGAGCTCGGTTGCTGGGACCGCGCGCTGGATCGGGTGACGCCGCTGCTCGAGGACCCGGAGTCGCGCCTGCTCGGGCTCGAGCACTCGATCCAGGCGCTGGTCGGGCTCGGGCGGTTCGCCGAGGCGCTGGAGCAACTGACCGAGCTGCGCCGCGGGAGCGGCGACTCCGAGCAGATCGAGCTGACCGAAGCCTGGTGCCGCAAGCGCGTCGGCGACGTGCACGGCGCCGCCGCATGCATGGAGCGCCTGATCAGCAAGAAGCATCGCAGTGCGATCGGGCACTTCAACCTCGGCTGCTATCTCGCGCTGCTCGGTGAGCGCGAGCGTGCGCTGCACGAGATCACGTTGGCCTGCGGGCTCGAGCCGGAGCTGCGCCAGAGCCTCGTCGACGAGCCGGATGTCGACCTGCTGCGGGACGACCCTCGGTTCACACAGCTGCTGCCCCGCTAGACCGCCGCGCGCCGACCGTGATGTGGGCCCTGAAGGACTCGAACCTTCACCCGACCGGTTATGAGCCGGCAGCTCCACCTTTGAGCTAAGGGCCCGCGGGCGCCTATTCTGGGCGCGTGCCGGGAGCGATCCAACGACTGCTGGAGCTGGGCCGGCGCATCCGGGAACGGCTGCACGAGGCCGTGCAACGCAGCGACGCCGCCGACGTCGTGCGTGACGGCGCCGGCGACACGATCTTCCGGCTCGATTGCGCGGCGGAAGAGATCCTGCTGGCCTGGGCGGAGCAGGAAGCACGCGTGCAGCCGCTGACGCTGATCGCCGAAGGGCTCGACCCGGACGGCGTGCGGTTCGGCACCGGCGAGTCGCAGGTCCGCGTGCTGATCGACCCGATCGATGGCACGCGCGGGCTGATGTTCGACAAGCGCAGCGCGTGGTTCCTCGCGGCGGTGGCGCCGGACCGCGGCCCGGGTACCAGGCTGACGGACCTCACGCACGCGGTCATGGTCGAGCTGCCCACGAGCCGGCAGCAGCGTGCCGACGTCCTGTGGGCGACGCGCGGCGGTGGCATGTCGGGACAGCGCGAAGACCTCGTCCACCGCACGTCGCGCCCGCTGGCGCCCGCGCCATCCCGCGCCGAGGACCTGCGGCACGGCTTCGCGACGGTCTGTGCGTACTTCCCGGGGGGCAAGCCGCTGGCCGCCGAGCTCGAAGAGCGCCTGCTCGCGCGGGTGCACGGCCCGTGGAACCCCGACAAGGCCGAGTTCTATTGCGATCAGTACATCAGCACCGGCGGGCAGCTCGCCGAGCTGATCCTCGGCCGCGACCGCTTCGTGCTGGACGTGCGCCCGTGGCTGCACCGCAAGCTCGGCGTCCGCTCGTCACTGTGCGCGCGGCCGTACGACATCTGCACCGCGCTGGTCGCGACCGAAGCCGGCTGCATCGTGACTGCGCCGGACGGCAGCCCGCTCGATGCGCCGCTCGACCTGACGACCGACGTCGCGTTCGTCGGCTACGCCAATCGCGCACTGCAGGCGCGCGTGCAGCCGGCGCTGGACGCCGTGCTGGCCGAGCTGCAGCTCACCGGAACGTGCGACACCTGAGCCGCACACCGGCGCCGATCCTGCACTCGCATCACCACGCCTCGTAGGCGCAGCCACTGCGGCTCACTTTCCGAGCCGTCCGGTCCATCCCGGCACCTGCACGATCCGGTCCTCCTCGGCGATCCACGCGGTCAGCGGACCGCCGTAGACACAGCCGGTGTCTAGGCCGACCACTTTGTCGTTGTGCACGAGTCCGCGGCGCGCCCAATGACCGAACACGACGCGGCGCGCACCGTGATACCAATGGTCCCACGGCTCGAACGGTTGCCCCGGCGGCGGCCAGTCGGCCGGTGGACGGTTCCCGTCGGCATCGCAGTAGCGGACGTTGGTGGCGAACTCGATCTGCTGCTCGTCGAGGTGTGCGAGGTCTTCGACACCCCAGCGCGGGTGCAGCCCCCCGTGCACCATGATCAGGTCCGGGAGCACGCGCACGACCGGCTGCGCCGCGAGCCAATCGCGCAGCTCGCGATCGGCGAGCCCGCCGCGCGCCAACCGCTCGAGATCGTGGTTGCCGAGCACCGGTTCGGCGCCCAGCTCCATCGCGCGGCGCACGACGCCGGCGGAGTCGGGACCCTTGTTCACCAGGTCTCCGACCGGATGCAGCGTGTCGATCCCACGCCGGAAGCCGATCACGCGCAGCAGGTCGTCGAGTTGCGCGAGGCAGCCCTGGATGTCACCGACGAAGATCCGGCGGGCCTGCTCCGGCATCGCGGCGCTGCGCTCAGCGCCGCTGCGCCATCGGCACGTAGTCGCGCGGCGCGGCGCCGACGTAGTGCGAGCGCGGACGGATCAGCCGGTTGTTGGCGTACTGCTCGAACACGTGCGCCGCCCAGCCGGCGATCCGGCTGACGGCGAAGATCGTCGTGTACAGCTCCGGCCGGATGCCGAGGTAGTAGTAGGTCGACGCGGAATAGAAGTCGACGTTCATGTCGATCTGCTTGCGCGCCTTGACCATCTGCTCGATCCGCTCCGACATCTCGAACCACTTGGATTCGCCGGTCGACTTGGCGAGGCGCCGCGAGAACTCCTTGAGGATCAGCGCGCGCGGGTCGACGACTTTGTAGACGCGGTGGCCGAAGCCCATGATCTTCTGCCCGCGTGCGAGCAGGTCCTCGACATGCGCCTCGACCTGGTCCGGCCGTGCGACCTCGAGCAGCATGTGCATGACCTCGGTGTTGGCGCCGCCGTGCAGCGGCCCCTTCAGCGCGCCGATCGCCGACGTCACCGACGAGTAGATGTCGCTCAGCGTCGCGGCGGTGACGCGCGCGGCGAACGTCGAGGCGTTCAGGTCGTGCTCGGCATGCAGCACGAGACAGGTGTCGAAGATCTTGTCCGCTTCCGGCGTCGGCTCCTTGCCGGTCAGCATCCACAGGAAGTTCGCCGCGTAGCGCAGGTCGCTGCGCGGAGCGATCGGCTCCTTGCCCTGCCGTAGCTGCTCGTACGCCGCGACGATCGTCGGGAAGCGCGCGACGAGCCGGATCCCGCGCTCGAGATTCGCCTGCGCGTCGGTCACCTCCCCCGGGACGTCGTCCATGCACAGGGCCGAGACCGCCGTGCGCAGGGCATCCATCGGCTCCATCTGCCTGGCGATCTTGCGCAGCACGTCCATGACTGCCGGCGGCAGCTCGCGGCGCGACGTCAAGCGCGCGCGGAACTCTTCGAGCTGCTGGCTGGTCGGCAGCTCGCCGTGCCACAGCAGATACGTCGTCTCGGCGAAGCTCGAGTGCTCCGCGAGATCCTTGATCAGGTAGCCGCGGTAGCGCAGCTCGCCGATCGAGCCATCGATCCAGGCGATCGACGAATCGGATGCGACGACCCCTTCCAGGCCTCCCTTGCTGATGGTCTTGCTCTCGGTCATCTCAGTGCTGCAACTTCCGGGCGGTGGTTCGCCGAACCCTGGGCCGGGCCAGGGTCCAGATCCCGGCAGCCTGGGCGGCGGCTGCCAGCGACGCCCTTGAGGATCGGCCGACGCAGGGCGCGGACCGAAGGTAGCCCCGCCGCAGGGGGCGGGCAACAGCGCTGGATCCGGCTACTGCGTGAGGCGGAACGAGACGGCCGGCGAGAACTTCTTGACGAATGCGGTGTAGTCCGGCGCCAGCGTGATGCCGCCGGCCCACAACTGCAGTCCCGCGAGGCCCGGCTGCTGCGGAATCGGCAGCGTCGCGATCGCCGGGCCGCTGCCCAGGGTCCCGACGTTGCTGCGCAGGATCGCGTCCGGCGTGGCGCAAGCGAGGAACAGCGGATCCGGATTCAGCGGGATCACGCGGCCCCCGATCGGCAGTCCGGGCGCCGAGCCGGTCGCCAACGTGATCCAGAACAGGTCGCCGGCGTCGCCCGGGCTCGCATACGACAGCGTCGAGGTCGTGCCGAGACGGTGCGTGCCGGACACCGCCGTCACGGCCGGGGTCCAACTCGGTTCCAGCTCCAGCTCCAGCGCCGCCGGCTGATCCTGCGCCGTCACCACCACGTCGCGCACGAGGGTCTGGAACCCTGGCGCCAGGACCGTGATCCGATGCGGCCCGACCGGCAGCCAGATCGCGAACCTTCCGTCGACGGCACGGCTGCGCGTCCGTTCGCCATGCTGGAACGCCAGCGAGTCGATGCGCAGCTCCGCCTCGATCGGCTGCGCCCGGAACACCGAGCGGACGTGCCCGCGCAGGGCAGGCCGGAACCCGGTCAGCGCCGCCCGCAGGCCGGGCCACACGCGCGCCTCCTCGGCCACCGTCGCCGTGAACGGCGGCTGGAACTGGTCGCTGATCTCGGTCAGGAACGACAGCGTGCCGCCGCTGGCCCAGTGCTGCTCGGGCGCTTCGCCCGATGCGGACGGCGCACGGGTCGCGAACGACATCGGACTGCGCAGCCGGTCGGCGTACCCCTGCAGGTAGCTGCGCACGGCCGGATCGACGCTGGCGCAGGGCGCATATGGGAACAGCACCTCGCGCCCGGAGCTGTGGAAGTCGAGGTACAGCTCCGGCCGCAGCCGCGCGACGAGCGCCATCAGCGTGCGGGTCTCCGGTTCGCTGCCGGCCGAGGGACCGCGGTAGGTCGCACTCGACGGCTGCGTCGAACCACCGCACGAGGCGCTCCACAGGAACGGGTAGTTGCGGTTGTTGTCGACGCCGTGGATCCCGCCGCCATTGTCGCGGCGGTTCTTCCGCCAGTAGTTGTCCGTGCTCCAGACGAACTCGGTCCCGTCCGGGTTCGCGCAGGGGACGAACCAGATCTCGTAGTCGTCGACGAGCTGGCCGAGCTGCGGATCGGTGGCGCGCCCTTGCAGGATGCGGCGCATCGCCCCGACGACGATGTGCGGCGAGTTCAGCTCACGCGCGTGGTGCTGCGCCGCGATCAGGATCGCCGGCTCGTCCTCGTCGGTGGCGACGTGGTCGGAGACCTTCAGCGCATACAGCGCGCGGTTCTCGTGCGTGCGCACCCCGCCCGGCAGCGCCGACAGGTCGACGCGCTGCGCGTAGCCAGGGTGTGCAGCGGCGAGCTGGTCCATCTCCGCGATCAGCTCGGTGTACGTGTAGTACAGCGGGTCCGGCGCGAGCGGGTTGGCCGTCGCGGCGCGGATCTCGTGGAACGGCCGGCCGCGGTCCACGAGCAGCGCTGCCGGCACGAGCCGCACGAACTCTGCGTGTTGGTGCGGCGCGACCACGACCTCGCAGTCGGCATCCGGGGTGCGATGTTCGCAGGCGAGCAGGTCGTATCGCTGCGCCAACAGGTGGTGCAGCGCCGGCGCGATTGGCCCGGGGATCCGGAACCGGTATGAGGTGCCTGGATCCTGCGCGGCGATTCCAGCCAGCAGCGCAGCGGCGGCGATTGGACGCATCGGATTGGACCAGCTCATCGGAGGCAGCTTCGGACGCAGGTGCTCGGCGGCAGAGTTCCGCCGCGGCGGAGTGTAGGGGAACGACCGGTGACGGAGTTCCTGCAGCGTTTCCTGGGCATCCTGCTGCAGATGGCGCCGTATCTGCTGCTCGGGTTCGTGCTCGCCGGCCTGCTGCACGCAGTCGTGCCGCGCGAGTGGCTGGCCCGGGCCCTCGGCGGCCATGGCATCGGACCGATCCTGCGCGGCGCGCTGGTCGGAATCCCGCTTCCGCTCTGCTCGTGCGGCGTGATCCCGGTCGCGCACGAGCTGCGGCGGCGCGGCGCCGGTCCGGGCGCGACGGCCTCGTTCCTGGTCTCGACGCCGGAGACCGGCGTCGATTCGATCGCCGCCTCGTTCGCCGTGTTGCATCCGCTGCTGGCGGTGCTGCGCCCGATCGCGGCTCTGCTGACCGCAGTCGCGGCCGGACTGCTGGTGAACCGGGTGCGGCCGGCCGGCGTCGTCACACCGGACGACGGCTGCTGTGATCACGAAGCGGATCAGGAGCTCGCCGGCGGGGCGCGCGGGTTGGTCGGGGGGATGCGCTACGCGTTCGTCGATCTGTTCGGCGAGGTGGCCGGGTACCTGCTGCCGGCCTTCGCCGTCACCGCTGCGTTGACCGGTCTGCTGGGTCCTGGCGACATCGAACGGCACATCGGCTCCGGACTGCTGCAGATGCTGTTGGTGCTGTTGATCTCGGTTCCGATCTACGTCTGCGCGACCGCGGCGACGCCGGTCGCCGCCGGGCTGATCGTCGCCGGTGCGAGTCCCGGCGCAGCGCTCGTGTTCCTGCTCGCGGGACCGGCCACGAACCTGGTCACGATCACCGCCGCCGCGAAGATGCTCGGCCGGCGCGGGGCGGTCGCGTACCTGGTCGCGGTGGTCACGTGCAGCCTGGCGCTCGGTTTCGCGACCGATCTGCTGCTGACCGACGCGCTGCCGCGTGAGCTCGCCGACGTCGGCGCCGGCCACGGCGCGCCGTCGCTGCTCGAGTGGCTCGGCGGCGGCCTGCTGCTGGCGCTGCTCGCCATGCATCTCGTGCGCTGGCTGCGCCGATGACGAGCCTGCTGCGTGCGACGACCGTCGTCTCGTCGTTGACGCTGTTGTCGCGCCTGCTCGGGTTCGCGCGCGATCTGATCATGTTCCGCGCATTCGGCGCCGGACCGATCACCGGCACGTTCGTGCTCGCGTGGACGCTGCCGAACACGATGCGGCGCTGGTTCGGCGAAGGGGCGCTGTCGGCTGCGTTCGTGCCGGCCTATGCGCGGCTGCTCGCGCAGCAGCAGCGCGCCGAGGCCGATCGCCTGCTCGGCGGCGTCTGCGGCGCGCTGTTGCTGATCCTCGGTTCCGGCTCGCTGCTGCTCGCCAGCGCGGCGTGGCTGTGGCCGGCGGCGGCCGGCGGCGACGGCGAAGGCGTGTTGCTGCGCGAGCTCGCAGCGATCCTGGTGCCGTACGTGGTGCCGATCTGCCTCGTCGCGGTCCTCGGCGGCGCGCTGAATGCCTGGGGTTCGTTCGGCGCACCGGCCGCGGCACCAGCGCTGTTGAACCTGTTCTGGATCGCCGGGATCGGACTCGCCGCGTGGCTGTACGGCCTCGAACCGGTGCCGTCGATCCGGTTGCTGGCGGTCGCGTTGCTGGCCGGGGGCGTCGCGCAGCTGCTGGCGACGGCGATCCCGCTGGCGCGGCGCGGGGCATTGCCGTGGCCGCGCCTGCCGGGCCGCGGCGAACCGGCGCGCGGCGTGTTCGCCGCGATGCTGCCGACGGCGTTCGGCCTGTCGGTCGCGCAACTGACCGTGCTCGTCAACCAGCTGTTCGCCTGGACCCTGCTGGATCCGAGCGCGAACTCGTTCGTGTATCTCGCTGATCGGATCGTGCTGTTTCCGCACGGGTTGACCGCGCTGGCGCTCGCGACCGCGGTGTTCCCGCGGTTCGCCGAGCTGGCCGTGCAGCCGGACCGCGCGATGCTGCGCGGGCAGGTGGAGCGGTCGTTGCAGGCGGTGCTGTTCCTCGCGATCCCGGCCGCGGCTGGTCTCGTGCTGCTCGCGCCGGAGCTGTTCCGGATCGGCTTCGTCGGCGAGCGGTTCACGACTTCGGACGCAGAGCTGGCGGCGACCACGACCTCGGCGCTGGCGATCGGGCTGCCGTTCCTGGGTCTGGCCCAGCTCGCGGCGCGCGCGCTGTACGCGCTCGGCGATCTGCGCGCCCCCGCGCGCGCAGCCTGCATCGTGTTCGGGGTCAACCTGTTGCTCGCGCCACTGCTCGCGCTCGGAGCCGGGTTCGGCGTCGCCGGCCTGACGCTGGCGATGAGTGTCGGCGCGATGCTGAACGCCGCGCTGTTGTTCGTGCAGCTGCGCCGGCACTGCGGCGGCCTGCGCCTCGCTCCGGCGAGTCTGTGGCGGATCGCCGGGGCTGTCGTCGCGATGCAGTTCGTCGTGGTGCTGACCGGTGGCCGGCTCGGACTCGAAGGGCGGCTCGGCGAGGCAGTCGATCAGCTGTTGATCCCGATTGCGGCCGGGATCTGCGCATTCCTGTCTGTTGCACACCTGCTCGGCAGCCAGGAGCTGCGGCTGCTGCGGCGCCGGCGGGGCGCTGCTCTCAGTCGATCCGCTTGAAGTCGATGAACGCCTTGTCGTCCTGCCAGACGCGGAGCTGCGCACCGGCCAGCTCGAAGCGGCGGCTGAAGTGCCCCTGCAGCGGCTCGATCACGATGTCGCCGCGATGGTCGTTGGCATGCCCGCCGAGCACGGTCAGCTGCAGCTGGTGGCCGGCGATCCGGTAGCTGCAGACGCGCGCCTGCAGGTGCGGGACCTGCGGATCGTCGGTCTGCGCGGAGAGGTAGATCGACAGATGCCGGCGGCCGACGAACAACCAGCCTTTGACGTTCGGCACATATGCCTGTCCGACCCGCGACATCTGCGTCAGCTCCCAGATCCCGGCGAGCGGACTCGGCTCGGCGAAGCGCTGCATCAGATCGCGGCGCTCCACCGCGGTGCGGAACGGCTCCTGGATCGGCGGCAGCGGGCGGCCGGCGTAGTCCGGCGGCGGCTGCGGGCGTGACGGCTGTGGGTCCTGCGGCGCGAGTGCGAGTCCTGCGGCGAACGCGAAGGCGGCGACGAACGGGCTGCGCATGGCTCCTCCATACCGCGGGAGGCGCTCCCGCGGGGCATCACTCGATCCGGATCACGAGGCCGGTGCGCTGCTCGCCCGGCTGCAGGTCGAGCGGGAGGACGCCTTCACTGTGGCGCGTGCTCGGCGGCACCCGCATGACCGGCCGATCCTGCTCCTGCGCCGAGCGCGCGCCGGCCGCTTCGACCTCGGCATCGGAACGGCGCGCGCGCGGCAGCTTCGCGATGTGGTCGGCGCGCAGATCGACCGGACCGGGCGGCAGCCGCCCGATCGTGAACGCGCCCCGCTGATCCGTCCGCACGATCTCGTCCCCGTGCGGACCATGCGGATGGAACACCGCCGCGTCGCCAGCACCGGCTCCATCCAGCCGGAACACGACATGTCCGCTGACGGTCGCCGCCGGCAGGATCGTGATCGCGACGCCATCGTCGCCAGCCGTCACCATCGTGCGCACGTGCGTCCAGGCCTCGTCGAGACCCCCGACCAGCAGGCGGCACTGCATCGGCGCCGGCGGCAGGTGATCGAGTCGGAACGAACCATCCGCCGCGATCGGCGCCGTCACGCCGGCGAGGTTGTAGACGCGCAGCGTCAGTGACTGCGGCGGGATGCTGCTGGGGATCGTGACGCGGCCGGTCACCGGCCTGGTCCGCTTCAGGTCCAACGCGATCGGGTCGGCGTGCCGCAAGCCGACGTCGGCGTACGCGACTTCGAACCCCGGCTGCAGCGCGCGCACGCGCAGATGCTCGCAGCTCTTCGCATGCCCGCGTAGCACGAAGCCCCCCTCCTGGTCGACGGTCGTCGAGCAGATCGGGACGTACGGCGGCCCCAGCGAGGTGGCGACGATCTCCGCCCCGGCCGCCGGCATCCCGCCGGCGAACACGCTGCCGCGCAGCGCCGCAGCCGGGGTCAGATCGAGCGTCTGCGCGGTCCCGCGGTCGAGCACGATGTAGCCGATCGCGAGACCGGGCGCGCTGACGCGGGCGATCGCGCGGTCCGGCACCAGCTCCGGGCCGAGTCGGAGCTCACCCCCTTCGTACGTGACTTCGCCGAGCAGCGGCGGCGGAGATGGCGCCGAACCGCGGTCGTCGTGCTCGAACAGTTCCACTTGCGCTTGCGCGATCTCGGCGCCGTCCGGTCCGCGCAGCGAGAGCCAGGTCTGCCGGCGCTGCCAGTCGGTCCAGAACCAGACCCCCAGCGCGACCAGCGCCACCAGCGGAACCCCGGCCTTGATCGACCACGGCAGGGCACCGTCGTTGCTACGGCGGCGAGCCGGGCCGCGCGACCGGATCGGAGGAGGGGCCGTCATGGATCGTTGGCTGGCGCGTCGCAAACGAAGATGCGCGACGCCAGTTCACGATCCACAGCGTAGCTCGATGCGGCGACGTCGAACACGAGCACCGGTCGCGTGGCGCGCACGCGCAGCCGATCCCCCGGCACCACGCCGAGCGCCAGCAGCTTGTGCAGCATCGACTCGTCTGCTTCGCACAGCCGCGTCACGACGACGACCGCGCCGCGCCGCATCTCGCTGAGCCGGCGTTCGCTCACGACCAGCCGAGCAGACCGAGGATCCGGAACAGCATGGCACCGGCAAGGACCGCGACGGCGGTGACGATGCCGAAGATGGCCAGCGCGATCTGCGCGCCGCGCTCCCGCCACATCATCATGAATGTCGCGATGCACGGCACGAACAGCGTCAGCGTGAACGCCCCGGTCAGCAGCTGGCGGTCGCTGAGCACGCTGCCATCCTGCTGGGCCAACGCGAACAGCCCGGCGGCGCCGAAGTCGCGGCGGAAGAACCCGACCAGGATCGACTCCGCGGCAGCAGCCGGCAGCCCGACGAACGCGATGACCGGCTCGATCCCGCGCAGGATCCAGACGAGTCCACCGCTCTGGTCGAGCCCCCAGAGCACGACCGACGCGAGCAGGAACAGCGGCACGACCTCGCGCAGATACCAGACCACGCGCAGCCAGGTCTTGCGCAGCACGTTGGCCGGGCGCGGCCAACGCATCGGGACCAGCTCCATGTGGAACGTCGAGGCGCTGCCCGGCATGAGCCGCGTCGCGAACCACCCGGTCGCGAAGAACACGACCAGCAGCGACAACACGTAGCCGACCCACAGCGACAGTCCCCGCGCGCCGAGCAACGCCGTGATCAGGCCGAGCTGCGCCGAGCACGGGATCGTCAACACGAGCAGCAGCGTCGCCAGGACCCGCTCGCGCCGGCGTTCGAGCGTGCGCGTGGTCATCGTCGCCATCGTCGAGCAGCCGAAACCGAGCACCATCGTGATCACGGCGCGGCCGTTCAGTCCGACCAGCTTGAACAGGCGGTCGCAGAGCAGCGCCAGACGCGGGAAGTACCCGGAGTCCTCGACGATCGAGAACACCACGAAGAACGCGGCGACGACCGGCAGGACCAGCGCCAGCGCGTACGTGATCCCGAGCGTCAGCACGCCGTACTCGCCGACGAACAGCGCGCGCAGGGTCTCGTTCGGCAGCAGGAGTTCGAACAGGCTGGTCAGCCACGGATTCACGATCCCGCCGAACAGGTCCTCCTCGAGCCAACCGACGACGGTGCCGGCCGCGAACACGCCGACGAACAGGTAGAAGCCGCCGAGCAGCACGGCGACCAGCGGCAGCAGGCCGAGCAGCGGATGCGCGAGTGCGTAGCCGAGCCGCGAGCGGAACGTCGGGCGGGCGGCCGGACGCACGAAGACTCCATCCAGGATCGCGGCGGTGCGCCGGCGCAGCGCCAGCACGGCAGCGACCGGCGGCAGGCCGCCGAGCCGCTGCTGCAGCTCGCGGCGCACCTGCTGGATCCGCGTCGGATCGACGCCGCTGCGCTCGGCGAGGTCGCTGCTGCCGCGCAGGATCATCGCGGCAGCGATCGCCGGCGGCAGCGTGGCCGGCAGGCGCGCATGGCTGGCGGCGCGGACGATCTCGCCGGCCAGGTCGTCGACCACCGGTCCGAACTCCTCGCGCCACAGCGCGCCGGCGCCGGCGCTCGTGCGGTGCGGCGACTGCTGCAGCTGGAGCAGGTGCTGCTTCAGGTCCAGCACACCGAGCTGCTCGACGGCAACCGTGCGCACGACCGGGCAACCGAGCCGCTGTTGCAGCCGCGCAATGTCGACCTCGATCCCCTGCGCCTGCGCCTCGTCAGCCATGTTCAGGACCAGCACGACCGGCAGACCGGCGTCGATCAGCTCGATCGTGACCGGCAGCGCGCGGTCGAGGTTCTTCAGGTCGACGACGTGCAGCACGGCGGCCGAAGGACCGCTGAACAGCCCGTCCCGCGCGATCCGCTCGTCCTCGCTGAGCGGCATCAGCCCGTAGGACCCGGGCATGTCCTGGACCTGGATCTCCGCCTCGCCGAGCAGCACGCGGCCGCGCGTAATGCCGACCGTCGTGCCAGGGTAGTTGCTGACGATCGCGGTGCCGCCGGTCAGGGCGTTGAACAGCGCGCTCTTGCCGACGTTCGGCTGGCCGAACAACCGGATCGGCGGCGCGGGCGGGGCGGACAGGACGCTGGGAGGCAACGGCGCGCGGTGAGACCGGATCTCAGAAGGGCGCGGGATCTTCGGGAATTCCCGGCTGCGCCGCAAGTCACCGCGCGGCGGCGGCGGCTTAGCATCCCGCCCCGGTGGGCCAGCCGTACGACGACCGCTTCTATGCCAAGCACACCGCCTCGTGGGAGCGCTCGGCCAGCGCGCTGATCCCGCCGGTGGCAGCGTGGATCCGCCCCCGGTCGGTCCTGGACGTCGGCTGCGGGACCGGGTCCTGGCTGGCGGCGTTCGTCGCGGAGGGGGCGGCCGACGTCATCGGCGTGGACGGCGACTACGTCCCGCGCGAGCAGCTCCGGATCCCCCCGGACCGGTTCCTGGCGCGCGACCTGCGCCAGCCGCTCGACCTCGGGCGGCGCTTCGACCTGGTGATGTCGCTCGAGGTCGCCGAGCACGTGCCGCCGGAGCTGGCCGACCAGTTCCTCGACAGCCTCGTGCGGCATGGCGATGTCGTGCTGTTCTCGGCTGCGATCCCATTCCAGGGCGGCGAGGGGCACGTCAACGAACGCTGGCCCGCGTGGTGGGCCGAGCGCTTCGCGGCGCGCGGCCTGCGTGCGATCGACTGCCTGCGCACGCGGCTGTGGAACGACACGCGCGTGCAGTGGTGGTACGCCCAGAACGTAGTGCTGTATGCCAGCGAGGCGGCCATGCAGCGGCACCCCGCGCTGCAGCGGGAGCTCGCGACCGCGCCGGCGACGCCGCTGCCGCTGGTGCATCCGGGCAAGTACCTGCAGCTCGCCGATCCCGCGCGCCGTTCGCTGCGCAAGACGCTGCGCTCGCTGCCGGCGTTGGTCGTGCAGTCGCTGCGGCGCAAGCCGCGGCGCGCTATCTCCAGCTGAACAGCACCGCGCGCGCCCGCTCGTCAGCCGTCGCGTGCACGCGGACCGGCTGCATGACCGGCTCCAGCGCCGCGGCAAGCCGATCGAGCCATTCGTTGTGCACGCGCAGCACCGGCTTGTCGATCCAGGTCAGCAGCACGTGCGTGATCCCGCGCTCGCGCAGATGCGCGACCAGCCGCTCCGGTGGCAGGGCCGCGAACCCACGCGAATGCGCCGCCGGCTGGCGCAGATACAGCGCCAGCACGTCGCTGTCGTGGCACAGCACCAGCGAGCCTTCCGGCAGCGGGTGTGCGCGCAGATCCCCGACCATCTGCGCGAGCCCGGGCGCCGCCGTGCGCGCGGCCCATTCGTTCGCGAGCTTCCACGGTCGCCGCAGGTTGTCGACCGCGGCCGCGACCAGCAAGAACAGGATCGGCCAGCGCCACCGGCCGGGGGTGCGCGCGGCAGCGACCGCGGCGCCGGCCGCGGCGACGAGCTGCAGCGGGATCCCGTGCCGGTTGCCGAACAGCCACTCGTGCTGGCTGTGCGGATCGTGGTTCGCCAGCAGCACCAGGAAGTGTCCCGCGCCGAACCACAGCAGCGGGACGATCGGCCCGCGCAGCCGCGTCAGCGCGAGACCGACGATCGCGGGTGGGAACAGATAGCGCAGCTCGCGCGGCAGGGAGTCCGGATGCCACGGCCAGAACGCCTCGCCGATCCCCTCGAACGCGCGCGGCCCGGCGATCCACAACCCGGCCGCAACGCCGGCCCCGAGCAGCAGCGCCCGCAGCCGCGGCCACGCAGCGGTGAGCACCCAGACCAACGGGAACAACAGCGCCACGTTCTGGAACCGCGCGAGCAGCGCCAGCGGCAGCAACAGCGCGAGACCGAGCCACCGTCGTTCGGTCAGCACGACGAGCACGGCGACGCCCAGACAAAACCCGGGCATGTCCGTCTCCGGCAGGATTGCCGCGCGCAAAGTCCAGCTCCCGCACAGCGCGAGCCCCATGCAACTGATCGCGAGCCAGGCCGGCGTCGCCAGCTGCCGCGTGATCAGCCGCGCGCCGAGCACCAACGTCGCCAGCAACGCGAGCAGGCTCACGACGATCGCCGTGACCCGCACCTCGCCGGTCACGCGCCCGAGCGCGTGCAGCACCCAGGGCCATCGGTTCGCGGCCGAGAAGTCGTGCGGCAGCGCCAGCGGATCGGCCGGACCCCGGCGGTCGGACAGCGTCGTGAATCCCTGCCCACACAGCGAGCGCTCGGTCACCTCGCAGTAGTAGGCGCCATCCTGCTCCAGGAACCCGGTCCGCGACGCAGCGAGCCCGAGCAGTCCGCCCAGGAACAGCACCCACGCCGCCAGCAGCAACAGCGCGCCGGCGCGCGCGCGCGTCACCGCGTCCCCTCCGACTGCCGGCGCAGCCAGTGCTCCAACACCAGCAGGCGCCACAGCCGCGATCCCTGCGGGCGGCGCTTGCCCGGGTCGAGCATCCGCTCGAGCTCGCGCCGCGACAGCCAGCCCCCTTCGACGGCAGCACCGGTCAGCAGCTCGCTGCGCGCCACGCTGCCGAGATCGTCGCGGAACCAGCTCTTCAGCGGCGGGCCGAACCCGCGCTTGGGCCGCGACAGCGTGACCTCCGGCAGCCACTCGCGCACGGCATCGCGCAGCAACCCCTTGCTGCGCCCGCCGCTCAGCCGGACCCGCGGGGTCCAGCGGAACGCGCGCTCGACCAGGTCCACGTCGAGGAACGGCACGCGCACTTCGAGCCCGTGCGCCATCGAGGCGCGGTCCACCTTCGCCAGGTGGTAGTCCGCCAGATGCGTCTCCAGGTCGGCCGCGAGCAGACGGCTGAACGGCGGAAACCCGTAGTGCCGCGCCAGCGATGCCCGGATCGGATCGGGCCGCATGCGGTCCGCGGCCGCCTGCTGCAGCCGTGGGCCGTACAGCGCCTGCGCTTCGCCCGGCTGGACGTCGACCAGCAACCGTTCGTATTCGGCGTCGACGCGCGGGTCGTCGCCGGTCCACCGCGCCGGATCGACGCGCTCGCGACGGATCCGGCGCAGCACCCGGTGCAGCGGCCGCAGCACACGCGGCCGCGCCAGGATCCCGAGCGAGCGGTAGATCCGCCCGTAGCCGCCGAACAGCTCGTCGCTGCCGTCGCCGGACAGCGCGACCTTGGCCTGCGCGACCGCGGTGCGGCAGAGCAGCCAGGTCGGCAACAGCGAAGGATCCCCGAACGGCTCGTCCAGATGCGCGAGCACGTCCGGCACGACGCTGCGCACCGTCTCGAGCGCCATCTCCTGCGCGTGGTGCCGGCTTCCGATCCGGGCGGCGACCGCGGCCGCGAACTCCCGTTCGTCGTAGCGCGGATCGTCGAAACCGATCGTCCAGGTCAGGATCGGCGTTCCCGTGTGCTGCGCCAGCAACGCCGCGGTCGTCGACGAGTCCAGCCCGCCGGACAGGAACGCACCGACCGGCACGTCGGCGATCGCCTGCCGCGCAACCGCGCGGCCGAGCTGATCGCGCAGCTCGGCAGCCGCAGGCCCGGGGTCGTCGTCCACCTCGACGCCGTCGCGCTGCAGCCGCCAGTAACGCTCCCGCCGCACGCGTTGCGGCGTGATCTCGAGCAGCTCGCCCGGTAGCAGCTTCTCGATCCCGCTCCAGGCACTGAAGGGTGCGGGGATGAACCGGTAGCGCAGGAACAGGTGCAGCCCGAACGGATCGACGCGGCGCGGCGCGCCCGGGTGGCGCAGCAGCGCGCGCGGCTCCGATGCGCACAGGAACGTCCCCCCTTCGAACGACCAGTACAGCGGCTTCACGCCGAGCTGGTCGCGCGCGAGTACCAGCTTGCCGTCCGCTTCGCGGCCGTCCCAGATCGCCACGGCGAACTGTCCGCGCAGCCGCGCGAACGCCCGCGTCCCTTCCCGCTCGTACAGCCGCAGCAGCACCTCGGTGTCGCTCTGCGTCCGGAACGACTCGCCGCTCCGCTCCAGCTCGGCGCGCAGCTCGCGGTAGTTGAAGATCTCTCCGTTGAACGTGATCCAGACCCGCTCGTCCCCACCGGCCATCGGCTGCGCCCCGCTGTGCAGATCGATGATCGCGAGCCGGCGGTGGCCGAGGCCGACGTCCGGCCGCGGGATGGTCTGCCCGGAGCCGTCCGGTCCGCGGTGCTGCAAGGTCCCGGTCATCTGCGCCAACACTGCCGGATCGACCGGCCGCCCCGGCGTCCAGACCGCGACGATCCCGCACATCAGGCGCCGCTCCGCCAGACGACTTCCGGCTGCACCTGTGCGTACCCGCAGGCCGCCACGATCGGAATCACGGTCCGGTCGGCGTAGCGATCGTTGCTGCGCATCGCCTTGGTCGGATCCGGCGGATGGTGCAGATGGCACGTGATCGCGCGGTGCCAGTTGGAATACGGGCGCACCCCGATCTGCTTCAGCCGTTCGCGCAGGTCCCCGTCGGCACGGCCCCAGCCGCGGAACTCGTTGTCGTAGCCATTGATCTGCACGAACGCCGCGCGCGGGACGACCATGTTGAGCCCCATGACGTGCGGCCGGCCGCGCTTGCGCAGCGCGATGTAGAAGCGGTGCTTGCAGTGCTGCCAGAACAGCTTGCGGCGGTGCGCCGGCGTGATCTGCGCCTCGTAGTCCCCGCTGCGGGCCGACTCCGGCGTCACACCGGAGCTGAAGCGCTCCGACAGCCGGATGTAGCCACCGACCAGCATCCGGTCCTGGCGGAAGTCGCGTGCATGGACCGCCAGCAGGTCGGCGCACGGCATGCAGTCGGCATCGGTGAACAGCAGGGGCTCGCAGTCGGCCGCGTGCACCGCCTTGTTCAGGATCTCGGCGCGCCGGTGCCCCTGGCGCTCATGCCGCACGTGCAGCAGCGGGAACGGCAACCGCGGCGCCAGCCGTCGAACCACCGACTCCGTCCCGTCGTCCGACCCGTCGTCGGCCAGGATCATCGTGAACTCGCGCTCCGTCTGCCGCGTCCACGCCTCCAACACGAGCGGCAGGAATGCGGCCCGGTTGAACGTGTTCAGGACGACCGCGAAACGCACGCCGGGATCCTATGGGGAGAGCCGGACGCAGAGCTATCGTGCGCTGCGATGCCAGACCCGTACTCCGCCGGCAAGCGGGCTGCCGCGCGCGCCGCCGCCGACCTCGTCCCGCACGGCGCGACGATCGGCCTCGGCACCGGCTCGACGTTCCTGTTCGTGTTGGAGCGGCTGGCGGAGCGGATCCGCGCCGAACGGCTCGAGCTGCGCGGCGTGCCGACCAGCGAGCAGACCGCCGCGCGCGCGCGTGAGCTCGGGATCCCGCTGACGACGCTGGAGGACGTGGACCGGCTGGCGCTCGCGATCGACGGCGCCGACGAGATCGACCCGCAGCGCCAGATGATCAAGGGGGGCGGTGGGGCGCTGCTGCGCGAGAAGCTGGTCGCCGCTGCGGCGGCCGAGATGGTCGTCATCGTGACCGAGAACAAGCTGGTCGACCGGCTCGGCTCGACGTTCGCGCTGCCGGTCGAGATCCTGCAGTTCGGTTGGCGGCAGACCAGCACCCGCGTCGCGGCGCTCGGCTGCCAGCCGGAGCTGCGCCGCACGAACGGCGGCGCACCGTTCGTGACCGACGGGGGCAACTTCGTGCTGGACTGCCGGTTCGGGCCGATCGCCGACGCGCGCACGCTCGATCAACGGCTGCAGGTGCTGCCCGGCGTCGTCGAGACCGGCCTGTTCCTCGGCATGGCCGGCCGCGTGTTGGTCGGCAGCAACGACGGCAGCGTGCGCAAGATTTGAATGAGAGGCGAGCCACCGCGATGCGAGCCGGCGTATCCCCGATTGCCGCGGCGGACGCCTCTTTGATCTCCCCCCGGTTCCTGCTTCCGGCGTCCGCTGCGGCACGTCTCGCGTGCAGCGCGCAGCGCGGCTACAAGTCGGCCCGCCATGCGGATCTACCTGCTGCGCCACGGAGACGCTGCCGACCTCGGCCCCAACGGTGACGACGAACGGCCGTTGACGAAGGCGGGGATCGAGAAGCTGACTGCCGCCTGCCGCACCTACGCCGCGCTGATCGGCGAACCGGAGCGGATCGTCAGCAGTCCGCTGCTGCGCGCACGCCAGACGGCGGCGATCCTGGCCGAAGCCTGCGGCTACCGCGGTGAGGCCGAACAGGACCCGATCCTGGTGCCGGGGGGGGAACCGGGCCTCGCGCTGGAGCTGCTGCGGGTCGAGCCTGTCGACAGCATCGTGCTGGTCGGCCACGAGCCGCACCTCGGCTCGCTGTTCGGTCTGCTGTTGACCGGCAGCGAGCAGCATGCGGTGCCGCTGAAGAAGGGGATGCTGGTCGGGTTGGAGATGGAGACGCCGCGGTCGCTGGTCGCGCGGCTGCTGTTCGCGCTGTCGCAGCGGGCCGCGCGCGAGCTGGCGTGATCACCGCGGCGGCACCGCCGGCCGCCCGGGCGCTTCGAAGTACAGCTTGACCGTCGCCACGATCGCGATCTCCGGCCGCATCGGCAGCCCGCCGGCACCGACGTCCACGTCGGCCGGACGGCCCTGGTAGTACGTGTTCTTCGGCCGGAATGCGCTGATCGACGGGATGTCGCGGTCCCAGAACGTCGTGCGGAACTCCTGCCCGTATGAAGTCTCGAACGACGCGTACAGGTCCTGCGGCAGCACGATCTGCGTCGACTCGTGGATGTTGATCGGGTCCGGCCGCTTTGCGAACGCCGCCCCGAGCAGCAGGTCCGCCTTGCGCTTCGCCTCCTGCAGTGCCGCCGCACCTGCCTCGCGCCGCGCCTCGTCGAGTCCTTCGGCCCAGTAGTCGACCGCCAGCACGTCCGCGATGCCGACGTCGAACGCTGCGCGGATCGCCTCCTGCGCCCGCGCCTCGGAGCCGACCTCGATGTGCGCGTTGGTCTGCTCGCGGTAGCCGGCCCCACGCTCATGTGCGATCCGCCGGCCGTTCTCTTCTTCGACGATCCAACGGTAGACCGGCAGCATCGAGATGAAGTCGAAGTGGATCGCGTCGGCGCCGATCCCGAGCCCCGCCAGGGCCTGACCGAGGGCCTGCTTCTGTGCAGCGTGCGTCCGCTCGCAATCCGCCACCTCCTTCGCCTCGGTCGTGACCGCCAGCACGATCCGGATCCGGGTCGGCGCACGCCGCAACTCCGCGCGTCCGGTGATCTCGATGTACCTCTCGATGGTCGACGGATCCGGTCCGCCGACGCCTTGGACGCCAGCAGCAACATGGCCACGAGCGCCGCTCATCTGGGCGGCGAGGGACGGGACGAACAGGAGCGCCGCGAGCGGAAGGCGACGACGGAGGAGCGCGAGCATCAGGACCTCGGTGACGGGAACACCGGCTCTACCGCCGGCGCGTCACCGAAGTTGCAGCTAGCCGCGGATCAGCGCCCGCGTTGCCGCGGCTGCTGCGGCGACAACACGAAGCGCAGGTTCTCGAGATCGTGGTTCGGCACGGTCAGCTTCTGCGCGCACTCGTACTGGCTCCAGTCGTTGTTCTCCCCCTGGCGCTGCACCCAGGCCCGGACGTCGTAGACCCCGGGGGCTGCGTTCGTGACCTCGAACGTGCCGTCCTCGTCGACGCGGCCCCAGGCGTGGAGATTCTGGTCCGGCTTCCCTTCCGGATGCCCGTTCAGGTTCAGGCTCGCGTAGCGGAACTCCGTGCGGTCGCTGAACTCGACGCGGCCGGTGAGCTTCATCGTCCGCTCGAGCCGGATGTCGACGCCGAGCTGCGGCGTGCCGCCACGCAGCACGACGTCCTCGCGCGTGCCGATCCCTGCGCGGTCGTGCTGCGCGCGCAGCGAATACTTGCCGGGCAGCAGGTTCTCGGCGCGGTAGCGTCCGCTCGCATCGGCGCTGACCCAGCGGTGCGTGCCACCGCTGCGGGTGGTCCCGCCGTCCTTCGCCGGTTCCGGTTGCCCCATGACCATGACGCCGGCCAAGGGCACCGGCATCCCGTCGGGGCCGAGCACGGTGCCTTCGATCTCGGAGGTCACGATGTGCAGCTCGAGATTGCGGGGCTCGCCCGGCTTCAGCTCGATCTGGCCCTCCCAGATCTCCTGGTTCGATCCGAACAGCCCGCCGCTGCGGGCGCGCAGCGTCAGGTTCACCTCACCGGCCGGCACCTGGCCGAAGTCGAACCGTCCCGCGGCATCGAGCTGCGCGGTGCGGCGCTTCTGCTGCCAGATCTGCATGTAGGCGTCCTTCGGCGGCAGCCCGTTGACGGTCACGATGCCGGCCAGCGGTGCCGAGGGGCCGTCGATCGGCTGCGCGGCCGGGTCCGCTTCGAGCGTGACCTGCGTCGTCTCGCCGCTCTTGACCTCGACCGTGATCACGTTCGGTTCGAAGCCTGCTTCCAGGTTCGTCACGGTCTGAAATCCGCTGCCGAACGACGTCACCGCGCGCAGTGACTCGAGCGCGAGCACGCGGTAGCTCCCGGGCTGCAGGCCCTTCGCCTGGAACTTGCCATCCAGCACCGGCAGCGTGAAGCGCGGCATCGACGGCATCGCCTGCGCCCCCATCCCGGAGCGGACGATCGTGACCATGAACTTGCCCGGGTCTGGCTGCCGCCCGCCGTCGGTCAGCACCCCCTCGATCGCGCCCGGCGTCGCGAGCGTGATCTTGATCGGCTGCTCGACCGGCAGCGTGGCCTGGGCGTCGGCGCTGCCGTACTTCGGATGCGAGGCGCTGACCGCGATGCGCTCGCAGCGCAGGCGGTTGACCTGCAGCCTGCCGGCGGCATCGGTGCGACCGCAGTGGATCGGGATGTCGCCGTTGGGACCCATGCCACCACGGACCATCGCGTAGACCGAGGCACCGCGCACCGGCGTGCCGCGCCCATCGGCGACCAGCACGTCGAACACGTGGTTGCGCTGCAGCTTCAGCTCGGCGGTCTGGTCGCTATCGAGTTTCACCCCGGTGTCCGCAGTCGCCATGCCAGGCGCATCGGCGCGCACGATGTAGCTGCCGCGCGGCAGATCGCGGATGACGATCGCGCCGGTCTCGTCGTCCTTGCCGAGCCGGCCGCGCAGCTCGAGCGGGCGGATCATGCCGAACAACGCCAGGCCGAGCGTCGGCTCGGATCCGTCGGTGTTTGGCAGGACCTGCAGGCGCGCACTCGGGATCGGCTCCCCCTTTTCGTCGCGCACATGGACGGTCAGCGTGCAGACCGCCGGCAGCGTCAGCACGAGATCCTCGCTGGTCTGCTTCGGGTCGAACACGGTCCAGGCGTCGCCCGGATCGCGCCGCGTCGCGGCGGTGACCTTGCCGGACTTGAATCCGGTCAGCATGAACGTGCCGTCGTCGCCGGCGCGGATTGGCGGCCCGGCGAAGTCGACCGGCACCGTGCTGCTGGTCTGCGCCAACAGCACCTCGGCGCCCGGGATCGGCTTGCCGCGGTCGTCGACGACCTTGCCGTAGACCTCTTCTCCTTCGCGCAGCGTCAGGGTTCCGAGCGCCTCCTCTTCACCCGGATCGAGGCGGATGCCCGGCCGCACCAGCGACTGCCGCCCGGTCGACGTGACCGCCAGCATGTTCTCGCCCGGCTCGATCCCGGCGAGGCGGAACGTGCCGTCCGCCGCGGTCGTCGTGCGGGGGATCGGCAGCTGTTCGAACCGCCGCGCGGCCCAGGCCGGCGGTGTCACGACGACGGGAGAGCGCGCCTCACGCACGATCACCGCGCCGGCCGGATCGATCTGCTCGATCGGCACGAACTGCGTCACGATCGCCGGCAGGTCGGCTGCGCGCACCAGCGCGCCGGCGATCGGCTTCCCCTCTTCGTCGACGACCTTGCCGGTCAGCGTCGCGCCGTGCCGCAGCACGAAGTCGCCGAGGTCGACGATCTCTCCCGGTCCCGGCGTCTCGTCGACAAGCCGCATCGTCGGGTGCTCGCCATCGCGGCCGGCGCTGCCGAGGTAGAGCCCGTGCGGCCAGACCCCGTGGATCTCGAACCGCCCCTCCGCGTCGGTGCGCGCCTCGCCAGCGTCGACGTCCGGCTCGACGGTCGTCCCGGCCATCAGGTCCGTCTCCGGCGGCATCACGCTGTCGGTCGAGATCCGCAGCAGCACGAACTTCGCGTTCGCGACCGGCTGCTTGCGGTGATCGACGACGCGCCCCTTGAACCCGGTCAGCGCCGCCGCGACGTCCGGATCCAGCTCCGGGTGCTGCGCGAGATCCGCGGTCGCCGCCACCTCCTTGCGGTCCGGGCCCGCCAGCGCCGGAGTCGTCTCCGCTTGCAGCGGCGCCTGCAGCGGCGTCGGGTCCGCCGTGACCGGGAGCGTCTCTGGGATCGATGGCACCGCAGGGGCACCGGACTGCTGCATCAGGAACCAGAGGCCGGCGACGGCCGCGAGCAGCAGGCCGGCGAAAACGAAGCGATGCTTGGGGTTCATGGCGAGGGTCGGGGTCCTGCGGACGAGACCGGACTTTATGCGCGATCGACGCCACGCGGTCGCAGGGCCCCGGCCAAGTAGCCGATCCGTGCCGTCATCCGTCGGCCGGATCCCGCGGCGCCATCGCTATCCTCCCTGCCCCGTGCCTGACGCCGTCCCGCCGCATCGCCGCTATGCCGAGGCGGTCCTGTTCGCGATGGAGAAGCACCGCAACCAGCAGCGGACCGGCGGCGAGCCGTACATCGTCCACCCGCTGCGCGTCGCCGAGAGCCTGCGCACGATCGGCGGCGTCACCGACCACGACGTGATCCTGGCGGCGCTGCTGCACGACCTGATCGAAGACACCGACTGCGAGTGGGACACGCTGGCGCGGCGGTTCGGCGAGCGGATCGCGAACCTGGTCGCCGAACTCTCCGGCGACATGCGGCTGCCGAAGCCGGCACGCCGCGCCGAGCAGATCGAGCGCGTGCGGCGCGGTTCGATCGAGGCGAAGACGATCAAGCTGGCCGACCGGCTCGACAACCTGACCGACATGCAGGGCTTCAGCGAGAACAAGCGCAGCTCCTACCTGTCGCAGTCGAGACTCGTGCTGGATGCATGCCGCGGCGCGAACGCGGCGCTCGAGCACGCGCTGGAACAGGCGATCGTCGAGCGCGGCGGCTGACTGCGACTAGCTGCAGCTCACGTGAGCTCGCGCAGCGCCGCCGCGATCCGCGGCAGCACCGCGTCGATCTGCGGCAACGACACCGCGCCGACGCTGAGCCGGAACCAGCCGTCCTGTTCCTGCACGCCGAACGCCTGGAACGGCACGATCCCGACTCCGGCGCGCTCGAGCAGCCAACGCCGCACCTGTTCGTTGGTGCGGATCTCGTCGCCACCCGGCGTGCGGCGGCCGAACGGCGCGATCCGCGCCGTCAGGTAGATCGCACCCATCGGCTGCAGGCTCTCGACCGGCAGTCCCTGTTCGGCCATCTCGCCGAATCCCTCGTGCAGCCGCTGCAGCCGGACCGCGACCGCATCGCGCATCGCCGCCGCCTGCGCGCGAACCGCCTCCGGATCGCGCAGCAGCCGTGCCGTTGCGACCTGCTCGGCGCGCGGCGCCCAGGCGCCGACGTGACCGAGGATCGCCGACATCCGCTCGATGACGTCGCACGGACCGACCGCCCAACCGACGCGCACGCCGGTCGCGGCGAACGTCTTGCTGATCCCATCCACGTAGATCGTGTAGCGCGCGGATTCCGGGACCAGCGTCGACGGCGTCGCATGCTCGACGCCGCGCAGCCGCAGCATCCAGTAGATCTGGTCGTACATCAGCCAGACCGGGCGTTCGCCGCGGCGCGCGCGCTGCTGGTTCTCGGCCACGACCGCCTCCGCGATCCCGCGCAGCGCATCCGGATCGATCGCGGTGCCCGACGGATTCAGCGGCGAGTTGATGCACACCAACCGTGCCCCCGGCAGCACCCGCGCAATCGCTTCCGGCGTCGGCAGGAACCGCGATTCGGCGCTGCACGGCACTGGAACCGGCTGCGCCCCGGTCATCTGCGTGTAGTGGTTGTTGTTCCAGCTCGGCACCGGATAGACGACGCGGTCGCCGGGATCGACGAGCGCGCGGAACGTGCCGTAGATCAGCGGGCGCGCGCCGGATGCGATCAGCACCGCGCCGAGCGGCACGCGCCAGCCGAGTTCGCGCTCGTAGTACTCGCGCACTGCTTCGCGCAGCTCCGGCATCCCATCCGACGGCGGGTAGTTCGTCTCGCCGCGCTCGTATGCATCGACGATCCCCTCGCGCAGCAGCGGCGGGATCGGAAACTGACGCGGATCGAAGTCCCCGACCGTCAGGTTGCAGATCTCGCGTCCTTCCCGCACCAGCGCGCGGATCTGCGCCGCGATGCCGAGGATCTCCGAGCCGAGCAGACCCTGCGCCATCGTGCCGACGCGCGGCGCGCCAGCGGCCGCTGCGAGCTGCGAGCTCAGGTCCAGGATCGGCGGCTGGGAGTGCGGCATGGCGGGAGCATGCCACCTGCGACGCCTGCTGCGAAGCCGGCTATGCGCCGTCCGGTCCGCCGCGACCGAGCCGATGGAAGTACATCCCGGCCAGCGCCAGCGCATGGTCGATCTCGCCGCGCGCGGCCATCTGCTCCGCCTCGACCCACGGCACGACGACGACCTCGATGTCCTCGCCGTCGTCCTGCAGCAGGGCGCCGGCCGGCGTGCAGCCGGTCGCCAGGAACGTGTGGCAGCGGTTGGTGAACAGGGCCGGGTTCGGGTTCGCGTGTCCGAGCGGCACGAGCTGCGCCGCGACGAACCCGGTCTCCTCGCGCAGCTCGCGGCGCGCTGCTTCGAGCGACGGCTCGTCGGCGTGGACGATGCCACCCGGGATCTCGAGCGTGAACCGCTGCGAACCGTGCCGGTACTGCCGCACCAGGATCAGCTCATCGGCCGCGGTCAGCGCGACCACGTTGACCCAGTCGGCGGTCGAGACCAGGAAGAATCCGATCTCGTGTCCATTGCGCGGCGAGCGCCGCACGGCGCGGCGGACTTCGAACACCTTGTAGCGGGCGAGCGTCTCCGCCCGCAGCTCCGGCCATGGCTCCAGGCTCACCGCCGCTCCTTGGTCACGTGGTGCACGAACAGCACCTTGCCGGCGGCATCGCGGAACGAGATCTCCAGCTTCTCGCCGTCGAACCGGCACCACGTGAACCCACCACCGGTGTGGCCGAACAGCGTCTCCTCACGCCACTGCAACGAGCCGGCGAGCTCCGGCCCGCCGGCGCCGCCGCTGGTCACGTGCGTGATGCCGCGCTTGGGCGCGAGCAGCTCGAGGGTCCGGTCGTGCGCCGAGAAGTAGACATCCACGTTGTACCGCTCGAACCAGCGCTCGATCCCTTCGCGCAGCTTCTTCTGGTCGGCGTCGTCGTGGTGCGCGCCGCTCGAATACAGCGCGTGATGGCCGAACGCGATCTTCCACTGCGCGTCGCTCTGGTACGCGTGATGCACGAACATGCGGTTCGCGACGCGGTGCTGCGGGAACACCGGATCGAACAGCAGCCCGTTGGTGTCGATCGCGAAGAACTGCAGCTTCTGCCCGTGGCTCTCGACCGTGAATGCGTGCCCGAACGCAGGCAGGGTCCAGCGCAGGTTCGTGCGCCCGTACTCGAACAACACCGGTCCGCTGGCCGTGTAATCGTTCGGGCCGAGCGCGACGTAGAACGGCACCGCGAGCTTGCGGCGGTCGTAGACGTCCTCGAACCGCGTCTGCCACAGCGGATCGCGCGTATCGGCGGGCGGCTTCGGCAGGAACACGTCGCCGATCAGCAGCGCGAAGTCGAGCGGACCGGTCGGCGCGAGCTCCGCCACCTGTTGTGCGATCTGCATCTGCCCCGGCAGTCCGCTGCCGCCGTTGCCGAGCACGCAGAACACGAGGTCTTCGCGCTGCGGCGTGTCGTTCGCCGGCGGGAACTCCGGCAGGGCGCGCGCACCAGTCAGCTCCGGTGGCTGCACGCGGAACAGCTTCGGGGCGCCGGAGAACCGCAGCCGCCGCTCACGCTCGCCATCCGGCCAGCGGATCTCGAGCCTCACGCGCTGCGGAGTGCACTCCTCGACCAGGACCTGGCCGCGGTTCAGCTGCTGCGGCTTCTCGCCGGGCAGCGTCAGCGCGACTGCGACCGGCGGTTCGACCAACTCGGCGATGTCGCGCAGCGAGTACTCGCCCGGCACCGGGTACGCGAACTGCGGGAACCGCACGTCGCAGGCGAGCTCGCCCGCATCGCACTGTGCCTGCAGCCACAGCGTCCCGAACGGGTCGAGCCGCAGCTGGATCCGCTGGCACGCGACGCCGTCGAGCTCCGCGCGCGGTTCCTGGGCCGGGATGGCTGCGAGCAGCAGCAGCGCGAACAGGGCGGAGAGTTTCATCGGGGGGGATCAGCGTAGGGTGCGCAGGACGAGATCGGTCTGGATGCGGCCAGGCCGCACGTCGACGGTCAGCGGCGTGGCATGCTCCGGCCCGCCGGCGCCGACCTTCAGCCGCAGCGTGCCGCTGCCGGGCCATTCGAACGAGAAGCGGCC
The DNA here is from genome assembly GCA_964483245.1 of uncultured candidatus Brocadiaceae bacterium. Taxonomy (GTDB): domain Bacteria; phylum Planctomycetota; class UBA1135; order UBA1135; family UBA2386; genus CAZABP01. The sequence goes on from CAZABP010000001.1 coordinate 146,155, forward strand.
ATCGCCGTCGGCGGCGAGGAACAGCGGCGGGGCGATGTGCGCCCCTTCCACGATCGAGCGACCGGGTGGTATCCGGGCGGGCGGCTCCGCCCAGTCCCCGTCGACCTGGATCGGGAAGCCAGGGCGCGGCTTGCCGTCCGGACCCACGACCTGCCCTTCGAGCAGCGCGGTCAGCCCCGCCTCGGCGCGCGCGCGCGCAGTCGCCGGCCACAAGTCGATCGCGAGCTCCGGACTCTCCGGACCGACGATCTCGACCCAGCGCAGGTGATCCTGGAATCCGATCTGCAGCGTGCCGCCGGGGGCACGGGTCACGAGCTCGAACCGTCCATCCGGACCGGTACGCGCCTCGCGCTGCTGACCACCGTGCTCGAATGCGACCGCAGCCTGCGCGACTGGCGCGCGCGCGCCGCGCGAGCGCACGACTCCGCGCAGCGTCCACGGCGCGCGCACCGGCAGCACGATCCGCACCGGCTCGCCTCCGGCCACGAACGGTCCGACCTCCTGCGGCTCGCAGTCGGGATGGCTGGCGATCAGCCGCACGCTGGCCGGCGGCAAGGCCGGCAGTTCGAAGCGTCCCTCGGGGCCGCTGTCGGTTTCGGCAGCGAAGCTGCCGGCAGCGAGCTGGATCCGCGCGCCGGCGAGCGGCGCACCGTCGGGAGCCACGACCACCCCGTGCAGCGTGATCCCGCGCACCATCCGCAACTGCTGCGGTTCCAGTTGACCGGCGCGCACGAACACCTGCTCGTGCAGCACGAGGTCCCCCGGACCGCGCGCGCTGAGCAGGTATGGACCTGCGGCCGCGAACCGCAGGCGCAACAGCCCGTCAGCACGGAACTCACGCATGGCGCTCTCGATGCCGAGGTGCCAACCGAGCCCGAGCCGCGCGAGCAGCGCGAACGATGCGTGTTGGTCGAACGCCGCACGCACCTCCGGCTCCTCAATCGAGGCAGCGACGCCGAACATCGACGGCGGCGGCACGCCGCGGGGGAGAAACCGCGCCTGCACTTCGGAGACCGGCCGGCCCTCTGGATCGATGAACCGGAACGCGCACGGGATCGTCCAGTGGTCGCGGACCAGCCGGATTTCGCAGCGACCCGTCGCCGCGAGCTGCTGTGCCTCCGGGTCGCGCAGCTGCCGCGCCAGGTGCCCCGGCGCCGTGCACAGGAAGCGGTCGGTGGCGGATGGCGCAACCAACAGCCTGCCTTCCGCGTCGGCGGTTGCGAGCGTGCTGCCGTCACGCAGGTCGAGCAGCTGCGCGGCGGCCAGCGCGTGGTCCTCTGCATCCCGGAACTGCAGCATCCACTGCGCGCCCGGCTCGTTCGCGATCGGGATCCGCGCCGGATCCGCGCGGTGCGGATCGGCCGGCGGCGCGGTCCCGTGCTCTTGCGCCGGCGACGTGCCGGGCGGCACCTGCAGCGGCGACTCCGCCTGTCGGACCAGCCAGAAACCGCCGCCGAGCAGCAGCAGTCCCGCGAGCAGCAGCGGGAACAGGCGCCGCATCGGCGCGCGCCGCCTACTTCGCGACCGCGACGCCGGAGGCGAGGAACGTCACCTTCTGCACCGGCGCCGTGATCTTCTGGGCCTCGTCGTGCTTGCCGGCATCCTCGAGGTAGTGCCGCGCCTCCTCGACCGACTGCGTCTTCACCTGGACCTCGCCGACCAGCACGACCTCGCGGCCGGCGGCGTCCTTTGGCAGGAAGAAGCCGTAGTCCTTGAACTTGACGAACAGCGGCGTCGGGCCGGGACCGACGTTGATCCAGCAGCCTTTCCGCTGGCAGACCTCCTGGATCGTGCCGGCGACTCGCACGCCGTCACCGGAATAGCAGGTCGGTTGGGCGACGACTTCGGCCGCCTGGATCGCCACCGGCCCGGCGGCGACGCCGGCGCCGAAGTGGTCGTAGCGTGCGGGGTCGAGCTGTGCCGCCGGTGCGGTGGGTGCGGTCTCCTTCGGTGCTGCTTCCGACTCACCGCAGGCGGCGAGGCACAGACAGGTCAGCAGGAGCGTCGGGATCCGTGCGGGACGGGAGGGCTTCATCGGGCCGCAGAGCATAGCGACGGTCGATCGCCGCGGGCTCGGGCTACCGTCTCAGGTCTCGACCGGCGCCCCCGCCTCGTCCTCCTGCGGGACGATCGCGCAGGCGACCAGTTTGTCGCCGTCGTTCAGGCTGATGCAGCGCACTCCCTGCGTGTTGCGGCCGATCACCGAGATCCCGCTGACCGGCGTGCGCACGAGCTGGCCGTCCTTGGTGATCATGACGACGTCGTCGCCATCGGCGACCGCCAGCACGTTGACGACCGGGCCGTTGCGATCGGTGGTCCGGATGTCGATCAACCCCTGGCCGCCGCGGTTCTGCGTGCGGTACTCGGCGATCGGCGTGCGCTTGCCGTAGCCGTTCTCGCAGACGGTCAGCAGGGTCCGGCTCTCGTCGGTGATCACCAGCGAGACGACGCGGTCGTCGTCGACGAGCTTGATCCCGATCACGCCGTAAGCACTGCGGCCCATCGCACGCACGTCGCCCTCGTCGAACCGGATCGCCATCCCGTTGCGCGTCGCCAGCACGATCGTCTCGCCCGGCCGCGCGAGCCCGACGCCGATCAGGCGGTCGTCGTCCTCGAGACCGACCGCGATGATCCCGCCCTTCTTCGGCCGGCTGTAGGCCTCGAGTGCGGTCTTCTTGATCAGCCCCTTGGCGGTTGCGGTGACCAGGAACCGCTCGTCGAACGACTCGACGCGCAGGATCGCCATCGCCCGCTCCCCCTCGTGCTGGAAGCGGATCACGTTCGCCAGCGCGCGCCCCTTCGCCGTGCGGCCGAACTGCGGCAGCTCGTAGACCTTGCGCCAGTAGACGCGGCCGCGGTCGGTGAAGAACAGGAAGTAGTCGTGCGTGCTGGCGACGAACAGCTGCTCGAGGAAGTCCCCCTCTTTCGTCTCGGCGCCGGCGACGCCCTTGCCGCCGCGCCCCTGCCGCCGGTACTGATCGAGCGACGTGCGCTTGATGTAGCCGTGGTGGCTGACGGTCACGACCATCATCTCCTCGGCGATCAGCTCCTCGGTCACGAACTCGCCGACCTCCTCGTCGGAGATCACGGTGCGCCGGTCGTCGCCATAGCGCTTGGCCATGTCGGCGAGGTCCGCCTTGATCATCCCGATGACGACCTTGCGCTCGGCCAGGATCGTCTCGTACTCGGAGATCTTCGCCCGCACCTCGTTCCACTCCGCCTCGAGCTTCTCGATCTCGAGGCCGGTCAGCCGCGCGAGCCGCATGTCGAGGATCGCGCGCGCCTGCAGCTCGCTGAGCTCGAACTGCGCCATCAGCCGCTGCCGTGCGTCTTCGACGTTCGCCGAGCGCTTGATCGTCTCGACGACCGCATCGATGTTCTGCACGGCGATGCGCAGCCCTTCGATGATGTGCAGGCGCTCGCGCGCCTTGCGCAGCAGGAACTGCGTGCGACGCCGGATCACGTCGATCCGGTGGTCGCGGTAGGCCTCGAGCAGCGCCTTGAACGGCAGCGTGCGCGGCTGGCCGCGGTCGATCGCGAGGTTGATGATCGAGAACGTCTGCTGCAGCGGCGTCAGCTTGTAGAGCAGGTTGACCGTGACCTGCTCGTCCTCGACGCCACGCTTGAGCTCGACGACCATGCGCAGGCCGACCCGGTCGTTGCTCTCGTCGTTGACGTCGGCGACCGTGTCGATCTGGCCGCTGCGCGCGACCGCGGCGACGCGCTCGAGGATCGTGTTCAGCTTGATCTGGAACGGGATCTCGGTGAACACGAGCTGCTTGCGCCCGCGGAACTCCTCGACGTGGTACTTCGCGCGGACCGTCACGTTGCCGCGCCCGCTCATGTATGCGGCGCGGATCCCACCGCGCCCCATGATCGTGCCGCCGGTCGGGAAGTCCGGCCCCGGCACCAGCGCCAGCAGCTCGTCGACGGTCACCGTGGGGTCGTCGAGCAGCCGGTTCAGCGCGGCGACGATCTCACGCAGGTTGTGCGGCGGCAGGCTGGTCGCCATGCCGACCGCGATCCCGGTCGAACCGTTGCACAGCAGGTTCGGGAACCGCGCCGGCAGATAGACCGGCTGGTACTTGGTGTCGTCGTAGTTCAACACCATCTCGACGGTCTCTTTGTCGAGATCGTCGAGCAGGTCGACCGCCGGATGCGCCAGGCGCGCCTCGGTGTAGCGCATCGCCGCCGGCGGGCTGCCGTCGATCGCGCCGAAGTTCCCCTGGCCGTCGACCAGCGGGTAGCGCGTCGTGAACGACTGCGCCATGCCGACCAGCGTCGGATAGACGACCGATTCGCCGTGCGGGTGATAGTTGCCGGACGTGTCGCCGCAGATCTTGGCGCACTTCCGGTGCTTGCTGCGCGGGCCGAGATTCAGGTCGTTCATCGCGACGAGAATCCGCCGCTGGCTCGGCTTCATCCCGTCGCGGACGTCCGGCAGAGCGCGACTGTAGATCACGCTCATCGAGTAGTTCAGGTAGCTCTCCTGCATCTCCCGCTCGAGCATCAGCTCGGGGAGGTTCTCGCCGGGCGCGTTGGGGGGGGTCTCGCTCATGCCTGACCGTCTGCGCGGGCGTGTCCGGACCGCGTCCGCGCGCTATCTTGGCCGCCGATCCTGGCGCTGTCCACGACGCGGATCCGCCCCTATCCTCGCGGGTTCGTTCGCGTCGGCGGACGTCAGGAGCCCAGCACCGTGAAGCACAAGACCGCGATCATCTTCTGTGTCGGCCGTGAGCTGCTCGAGGGGATCGTCCTCGACCGCAACGCGCACTTCATGGCCGGGCGTCTGAACGAGCTCGGCGTGCGCGTCGTGCGGATCACGACGCTCGACGACGACGAAGAGGAGATGGTCGCCGCGTTCCAGCGCGCGCTCGGCAAGAAGCTCGACTACGTGTTCACGACCGGCGGCATGGGCCCCGGACTCGATGATCTGACGCGGCAGGCCTGGGCCAAGGCGGCTGGAGTCGCGCTCGAGCAGGACGCCCGCGCCGTCGAGATGGTCGAGAAGTCCTACCGGCGGCTGTTCGCGTCCGGGCTGGTCGACGAGCAGAACCTGACCGAGGAGCGGCTGCGGATGGCGCTGCTGCCGGTCGGAGCGGAGCCGTTCCAGAACCCGATGGGGACGGCGCCGGCGGTCAAGCTGATCGTCGGCTCGACCAAGGTCCTGATGCTCCCCGGCATGCCGGAGGAGCTGCGGCTGATGTTCACGTCTTTCGGCGTGCCGATGATCCAGGCCGACGCCCCGGGGACGGTCCGCGAATCACGCCATGTCAAGTATCCGGGGCACGACGAGTCGGCGATCACACGCCTGCTCGGCGAGCTGAGCCGCCGGTTCCCCGGCGTGCAGTGCCGCGCGCGGGCGCAGGGGAGTGAGGCCGGACACGTGATCCACATCACGCTGTATGGCGAGAGCACCAGCCGCGAAACGCTGCAGAAGCTGCTCGACGACGCCGAGGCGGACCTGCGCGCGCGGCTCGGCATGGACCTGCGCGCCAGCGGCCACGGCCTCGCGTGACCGCGGCGTTCGCCGCCGCACTGCTGGCCTGGTACGACACGAACCGCCGCGACCTGCCGTGGCGGCACACGCGCGATCCGTGGGCGATCTGGGTCAGCGAGATCATGCTGCAGCAGACGCGCGTCGAAGCGGTCCGCGATGCGTTCACGCGCTTCGTGGTCGCGTTTCCGACACCGGCGGCCTGGGCCGCAGCCGACGACGACGTGCTGCTGCGCGCGTGGCGCGGGCTCGGCTACTACCGCCGCGCCCGGCTGTTGCGTGACGGTGCGCGCGCCGTCGTCGCGCAGCACGGCGGCTGCGTCCCGCGCGACCCGGCGCAGCTCGGCGCGCTGCCGGGGATCGGCGAGTACACGCGCGGGGCGATCGCGTCGATCGCGTTCGCGCAGCGGCTGGCGGCGATCGACGGCAACGTCGAGCGGGTCGCCGCGCGCCAGGCCGGGATCGCGCACAGCGTGAAGTCCGGCGCCGGCCGGCGCGCCGTCGAGCAATGGGTGACGGCACGGCTCGCTGCGGCGCCACGGCCGGGGGACTTCAACCAGGCGTTGATGGAGCTCGGCGCGACGATCTGCACGCCGCGCGCACCACGCTGCGACGATTGTCCGGTCGCGCGCCCCTGCGTTGCGCGACGCACCGGTGCGACTGCCCGCCTGCCGCTGCTCCCGCCGCGCCGGGTCGCAACGCCGGTCACGGCACGGGCGATCTGGCTGCCGGCCACCGACGGTCTGGTCTGGGCGCAACGGCTGCCGGCCGGCGCGATCAACGCCGGCCAATGGGAGCTGCCGGGGCCGGGCATGCTGGCCGACACGGCGCCGGGGGACCTGCAGCGCTGGCTCGCGGCGCAGCAGCGCGGGCGCTGGCAGGTCGGTGCGACGCTCACCGAGATCCGCCACACGATCACGCACCATCGGATCCGGTTGCACGTGCACGCTGCCAGCGGTCCCCGCCGGCTGCCTGCGCACTGGGCGGCGCACGCGCCGGACGATCCGGCCGTCGCGTGGACGACGGCGACACGCAAGGCGTTCGGATCCGGGCTGGCCGGGACCGTTCGCCGGCCGCTATCGTCGCCCGCCCGCTCGTTCCCGGACTGAGGCACGTCGATGCGCATCATGGATGGCAAGGTGGTCGTGATCTTTGGAGTCGCCAACAAGCGCTCCATCGCGTGGGGCATCGCGCGCGCGCTCGCCGGCGCCGGCGCGCGGCTCGCGCTGAACTACCAGAACGAGCGGATGGCCGAGTCGGTCACCAAGCTGGCCGAAGAGCTCGAGCCGCGGCCGTTCCTGGCGCCGTGCGACGTCACCGACGAAGCGCAGCTGGCGCAGTTCTTCGCTGCGCTGCAGCGGGAGCACGGCGCCATCGACGGACTCGTGCACTCGATCGCGACCGCCAAGCGCGAGGAGCTCGGGGGGCACTTCGCCGACACGTCGTGGGAGGGTTACCAGCTCGCGCAGCAGGTCTCCGCCTACAGCCTGATCCCGATGTGCCGGCTCGCGGCACCGCTGATGGAAGGGCGCGACGGCGCGGTGGTCAGCCTGAGCTACTACGGGGCCGAGAAAGTCGTCGTGAACTACAACGTCATGGGCGTCGCCAAGGCGGCGCTGGAGGCGAACACGCGCTACCTCGCGCACGACCTCGGACCGCGTGGGATCCGCGTGAATGCGATCTCGGCCGGCCCGATCAAGACCGTCTCCGCGATGGGCGTCGCCGACTTCTCGTCGCTGCTCGACAACATGGCGCAGAAGGCGCCGCTGCGGCGCAACGTGACGCAGGAGGACGTCGGCAACGCCGCGCTGTTCCTGCTGTCGCCGCTCGCGCGCGGCGTGACCGGGCAGATCCTGTACGTCGACGCCGGCTACTCGATCATGGGCGTTTGAGGAACTCCCGCAGCCGGTCGCGCTCGTTGGCCGGCAGTGGGAGCGCGAGCGCGCGCATCGCCGCAGCACGCGCCTGCCCTGGGTCGTCGTTCGCAGCCAGTGCAGCGACGAGGTTCAGGTGCGCCGGCACGTGGCTCGGATCGCGCACGATCGCTTCGCGGTACAGCGCAATCGCCACGTCCGGCGTGCCGAGGCGCTCGTGCAGCAGCGCCTGCGCGTACAGCGGGTCCGGTTCGCGCGGGGCCAGCCGCGCAGCAGCGACGAAGTGCGGCAGCACCGCAGCCAGCTCCTGTGGCGTCGCCGGCTCGTCCAGGTCCGCGAGCGTCAGCAGCGCGTACCCTTCGCCGAGCGCGCCCCCGGCGTCGTCCGGACGCAGCACGCGGTATTGCGCGAAGCTGCTGGCGGCTTCGCGGTACAGCTTGGGCGCCTCGGCCGGCGGTGCCGCGGCGGCCATGGCGAGCTGGCACTGCGCCAACCGCCAGCGCGTCTCGGCATCCTCCGGTTCGAGCACCAGCAGCAGCACGAGATGCGGCAGCGCCGCGCGCTCCTCACCGAGCTCGTAGCGCAGGCGGCTGGCCTCACGCAGCAGGCGTGGATCCCGCGGATTGGCAGCGAGCACCGGATCCAGCAGCTCGACGGCAGCGGTCAGATGACCGTCCGCCTCCAGCATCTGCAGGTGCGCGATCGCGACCTCCGGATCGGTGGGTGCCAACGTCGACGCCAGCCGGAGCTCGCGCTCGGCGTCGTGCCAGAGGTCGAGACGTGGGGGCCGCTCGCGCTGCGCGCGGCCCATCAGCGCGCGGCCGAGCAGCGCGCGCAGGATCCCGTGGCGGGGATCGATCGCGAGGCCGTCGCGTGCCGCTTCGGTGGCGGTGTCGTATGCCCCGGCGCCGAGCGCCGAGCGCGCCTTCAGCTCGAGCTCCAACACGCGCCGTCGATCGACGTCGTCGAGTTCCCGTGGTGCCGGAACCTCGAACTGGTCCGGCGGCGGCGCGATCCCGCCGCAGGCGGTGAGGCACAGCAGGGCGCCCAGCCAGATTGCGCGCGTCGGGATCCTCACGGCGCGCGCATCATGGCCGCGCCGCGGGTCTCGAGGCCAGCTTCGTGGCGACGCCGCGGGCAGCGGCGGTAAGGTGCCCGCATGACGACTCCGGCCGGGCGCGCGCACACAGGATCGACCAGGTGACGGCGCAGGCCCTGCAGGCAGAAGCGCTCGCGCTGGTCGCGCGGGTCCAGGCGCTGCGCAACGAGGTGCAGCGCGTCGTGCTCGGGCAGGCGGCGCTGGTCGACGACCTCCTGGTCGCGCTGCTGGCCGGCGGCCACGTCCTGCTCGAGGGTCTCCCGGGACTCGGCAAGACGCTGCTGGTCCGCACGCTGGCCGACTGCCTGGGGATGCGGTTCGCCCGCATCCAGTTCACGCCGGATCTGATGCCGAGTGACGTGACCGGGACCCGGATCCTCGAAGAGGCAGCCGACGGGCGACACTTCCGGTTCCAGCGCGGCCCGCTGTTCGCGAACCTCGTGCTGGCCGACGAGATCAACCGCGCCACGCCGAAGACGCAGTCCGCCCTGCTCGAGGCGATGCAGGAAGGCTCGGTCACGGTCGGCGGCGAGACGCACCGGCTGGAGCCGCCGTTCCTGGTCGTCGCGACGCAGAACCCGATCGAGCTCGAAGGCACGTTCCCGCTGCCGGAGGCGCAGCTCGACCGGTTCCTGTTCAAGCTCGAGGTGGTGCCGCCGTCGGTCGAGGATCTGGTGCGGATCCTCGGGCAGACGACCGGCGACCAGACCCCCGAGCTGCGCGCCGTGCTGTCGGGCGCCGAGCTGGTCCGCTTCCAGCACCTGGTGCGGGAGATCCTGGTCGGGCCGCACCTGCTGCGATTCGTCGCCGAGCTGGTGCGCGCGACCGACCCGGTGCGCAGCGCCGACGAGACCACGCGCCGGTTCGTCCGCTACGGCGCGAGCCCGCGGGCCGGGCAGGCGATCGTGCTCGCGGCGAAGGTGCGGGCCCTGCTGGACGGCCGCCCGGCCGTCGCGCTCGAAGACTTCGAACCGGCGCTGCTGCCGGCGCTGCGCCACCGGATCCTGCTGACGTTCGAGGCAGAGGGGGAAGGGAAGCAGGTCGCGGATCTGCTGCCGGCCTGGCAGAAGACTGCCCGCCAGCGCGCGAAAGTCTGACGGCACGTCCGGCCACCAAGGCCGTTCGGCGAACCGCGCGACGTGGCAGCACCCCGTGCCGGACGGCGCCGGCACCGGGGTTTTTTGCATCGATCTCAAAACTTCGCCGCTCTCGGACGTCTACAGAGGCATGCATGGGACGATCGTCCCGGCCCGGATGTCCGACCCCTGCAGGGAGGGGCCGGCCATCACTTAGAGAGGGCAGAGGCCGAGACCGATCAGTCACCGGCCGGCGGCCGCAAGGCCGCCGGCCGTTCTTTTCTGTAGAAGTCGTTTCACCAAGCCTCCGCGGCTGCGGCCGGCCCCCGCACCCGAGGGCGGCGTCGCGAGATCTGCGGCGAATCCACCGATTCGCCTACGATCTCGCTCCTTGCCCTCGGCCGCGCTGGCTCGGCCTCGCCTGCGAAGCATTTGTGAAACGACTTCTACCGGTCCGCGCATCATGGCAGGCATGAGTGGTGATGCCGGGTTCGTGCGCGACGCCGACGCAGCAATGGAGCAGCTGTGCGCGCAGCTGACCGAGTTCGACCCCGACGAGGTAGAAGCGGATCTCGCGATGGGCGTGCTGACCCTCGAGTTCGCCGACGGTTCACGCTGCGTCATGAACCGCCAGAGCGCGGCGCAGCAGATCTGGCTCGCGGTCGGCGCGAGCGCCTGGCACTTCGCGCGCGATCCAGCAACCGGCGAATGGCAGGACACCAAAGGACGCGGCTCGCTGCGCGAAGTCCTGGCCGCCGAGCTGGGCCGCAAGCTCGGCCGCCCGGTCAAGCTCTGAGAGCTGCGCCCTGGGCCGCTGGCAGGCGCAGCGTGAAGCAGGCGCCTTCGCCCGGCCGGCTCTGCACGTCTACCGTCCCGCCGCTGCTGCGCGCGAACCGTTCGACCGAGGCGAGCCCGAGGCCGGTGCCGAACCCAGGCCCCTTCGTCGTGAAGAACGGCTGGAACAACTGCGGCAGATGCTCCGGCGGGATCCCCGGACCATCGTCCGCGACGGTGATCGTGACCGCACCGTCAGCGGAGCGCAGCGAGACCAGGATGCGTCCCTGCGCACCGACCGCCTGACTGGCGTTGACGATCAGGTTGACCAGCGCGTCCTCGAGGTCGCCAGCCGTCACGCAGACCATGGCCGGGCGGTCCGGCACGGCGAGCTGGAGCTCGACCTCCATGGGCAGCAGGTGCCGGAGCGCGCCGGCCGTACGCGCGACCAGCGCCGCAGCATCCTCGTCCTGCGCCTGCGCGCGCGCCGGCCCCCCGAGCAGCACGTCGGTCAGCTCGCGGCAGGCGACGATCGCCGCCTCGACTTCGCGCAACCGCGCGCTGCGTTCCGCCGGTGCTTCGTGGAGGCCGAGCGACGTGTGCCCGGCTGCGACCTGCAGCTGGTTGCGCAACCGGTGCACGACCATGCCGGTCAGCTCGCTACGCGCCTGCAGCCGGGCAGCATGCTGCAGCAGCCGGTCACGATGGGCCAGCGCTGCCAGCACACGCCGGTGTCCGCACCGCGCGCGCAGATGCAGCTGCGCGGCGGCGCCGGCGAGCAGGCCAGCGAGGCCCGCGAGCAGGATCGCCCACCCGCCACCGGTGAGCCCGGCAGCGACGACGACTCCGGCCGACGCCAGCGCGGCGCCTACCGGCAGGAAGACCGAACCGCCGCGATCCACCGCGCGCGGATCCTACGTCTTCGACCTCCGCAATCTATGCCTGGGGATCGAGCTCCGGCTCCGGCGGCGGCGTCGTGACTTCGAGTCTCTGGCCGGTCATCGGATGCACGAACTCGAGTTTCCATGCGTGCAGCAGCGGTCGCGGCCGCGCCGGACCGCGCCAGCCGTACTTGCGATCGCCGACCAGCACCGAACCGAGCTCCGCGAGATGTACGCGGATCTGGTTGCGACGGCCGGTTTCGAGCCGGCACTCGACCAGCGCGTGCGGGCCACGGCGCGCGCGCGTGCGGTACTCGGTGACGGCCCGTTCGCCGCCGCGCGTGACCGAGCGCAGCACCCCGCCCGGGCCTTCGGCGAGTCGCGATTCGACGCGCCCGGCTGGCGGTGATGGCGGCCGCGAGACCAACGCGAGGTACGTCCGATGGATCGCGCGCTCGGCGAACATCCGCTCCAGCGCCGCACGGGCTGCTTCGGTCCGCGCCAGCAACATGACCCCGGTCGTGTCCTCGTCGAGCCGGTGCACCGGATGGACCCGCGTGCCGAGCTGGCGTCCGACCAGATCGACCAGCGTCGGCCCGCGCCGTCCCGGGGCGGAGACGACCAGGACGCGCGCCGGCTTGTCGACGACCAGCAGGTGCTCGTCCTCGTACAGGACCGGGATCGCGTCCACGCGCGTCAACCGATCCGGCGCAGCGCGATGTCGAGTGGCAGCAGCAGGCCGGCGAGCAGGATGCACAGTCGCCACAGGTCTTCGAGCCCGCGCGCCGGCGGACCCTCGAACTCGAACGCGCTCGCGACCGGCGGCTCGCGCCGCCCGCCGGTCGTCCGGCCGATGTGGTCGAGGAATGCGAGGTCCGGCGCCGCCGCGCGGTATTCCGGAGGATAGCTCTCGACGACGGCCCAGTTGCGCAAGCCGACCAGCTGTTCGTCGAGCCGGCTCTCGACGCGCAACCGCACGTAGTCGCCGTAGGTCTCGAGCGGGAAGCTGGCCTCGACGAGGCCGGGCGCGGTCTTGCTGAGCTCGACCGCGCGCGCTTCGCCGGTCGCATCCAGCAGCGCCAGCGACGGCTTCACTTCGTCGAGGAAACGGCCGTCGCGGTCGCGGGTGTCGAGCTTGAACCGCACCTCGCCGCGCTCGACCGTGACATCGGCCGACTGCTGCAGCGGCGACGTCGTGCCGGTCGCCATGACGCTGCGCACGACCTGACCCCAGAACTTCCCGAACTGCGGCCACGAGATCCAATCGGTCGCCCAGCGGTTGCGCGCGTCCGACGTGAACGCCACCGAGCGGCCGAGTCCGTAGTTCCAGCTCGCGAGGACCGGGTCGCCATGGTCGGACGCCAGCAGCACGCGCGCGGTCTCCTTCGGCGTCGTTGCGACGTAGCCCATCAACATCGGCAGCTCGCCGAGCTCGACCCCTTTCAGGATTTGATCGCCGCCGCTGGCCGGCACCGGCAGGAACGGCTCCTCGACCAGCATGCTCTTGCTCGCGCGCAGGGTCTCCTTGGTGAAGATCTGCGGGATCGAGCCGAAGTCGTTGGTGAAGTAGGCCTCGCCGTTGCCGGTCTCCGCCATCGCCTGCAGCAGCGCCTGGTCCGCCTCGCCGATCCCGACCGTCGTGACCGTGATCTCGTCGGCAGCCATGCGGGACACGATGTCGAGGTGCTCCTCGCGGGAGCCGGTGGTATGGCCGTCGGTCAGCACGATCACGTGCTTCAGCTTGGCGCTCGACTCGGCGAGGGCCTCGTACGCGTGGTACAGCCCGGCGTAGATGTAGGTCCCGCCGCCGACGGCGACGCGCGAGACCTGCGTCATGATCTCCTCGCGGTTGCCTGCCGGCTGCAGCTCGACGACCCAGTCGGCCGCCTCGTCGAACACGACGACGCCGATCTGGTCCTTCGGCTTCAGGACCTCGACCGCCGCGATCGCCGCTTCCTTGGCCAGCGTCAGCTTCTCGCCTGCCATCGAGCCGGACCGGTCCAGCACCAGCGCGAGTCCCAGGTTCGGCTTCTCGATCGTCTTCTTGATCGGCATCCGCACCGGCAGCGCGTCCTCGACCGGCGTGCGGTAGTAGCCGCCGAGCCCGAACGACTTCTCGCCGCCGAGCATGACCAGCCCGCCGCCGAAGTCACGCACGTAGCGTTTGACCAGCGCGAGCTGGCTCGTGTGCAGGTCGGTCGCCGGCACGTCGGAGATCATCAACACGTCGTAGGCGAGCAGATCGTTCAGATCGGTCGGGAACCCGATCGGTGGCCGCACCTCGATCTGGATCTCCTCGTCGCGCAGCGCCTGCTCGAGCCAGCGCGCGTCCTCTTCGCGCCCCTCGACCAGCAGCACGCGCGGGCGCCCGGCGACGACGACGGCGGCGCGCGCGCGGTTGTTCTCCGGCGTCGTGTCGCCGGCTGCGTCGACGACCGCCTCGAACTCGTGGAAGCCCTCGTCCAGCTCCTGCTTGGGGATGCGCACCGAGTTGCGCCCCGGCTGCAGCTGGATCGTGTCGGTCTTGAGCAGGAACCGGTCGCGGAACAGCCGCAGCGTGGCTTCGCCGGCGCTCGAGCTGGCGATCTGCAGCTCCAGCTCGACCGGCTCGCGGATCTTGACCTGCCCCGGCGCGATCAGCCGCTCGGCCAGCACCTCGCCGGTCGTCGAGCGCGCATGGCCGTGCACGTCGACCGGGATCCCGCTGCGCGCGAGGTATTGCAGCTCCGCCTCCGGGTCGCCGCGGGTCCAGTTGCCGTCGCTCCACAGCACGATCCGGCGGCGCGAACTGTCCGGTAGCAGGCTGCGCGCGAGCCGCAGCGCTTCGCGCACGTCGGTGTGCGAGGTCTGCAGCCGCTGCTCGATCGCCTTCAGCTCCTCCAGCTCGGTGCGCTTGCTCGTGAGCCGCTCGGCGCCGTTCGTGCCGAGATCCCGTTCGAGCTGCATCAGCTCGCCGCGCAGCTGGTCCTCGAGGCTGCGGTGCAGGACCGTGCGACGCTGCGCGTCGTCGAGCTGGATCGGCTCCGGGCCGAGCGCCCGCAGCACTTCGGCGCGGCCGGCGAACACGACCAGTGCGGCGCGATGATCCGGTTCGAGCTTGTCGGTCTCCTGGCGGATCCGCTCCAGCGCCGCCTCGAGCGCCGGTTGCTCGACACTGTCGGAGACGTCGACGACGAACGCGACCGCGCGATCCGGCAGCTCGAGCCGCCAGACCGGCCGGCACAGCGCGAGCACGACCAGCGACAGCGCGACCACCCGCAGCGCGAACGACGCGATCCGCTTCCAGCGCGGCGCCAGCGCGTAGCTGCGCATCGCGGCGAACACCAGCAGCGGCAACGCCGCGACGAGGATCCACAGGAATCCCGGATGCTCGAGCTGCACCTGCATGGCTACTCGGTGAACCTCCGGTGATAGAGGCCCCACTCCAGGATCCACAGCCCGGCGGCGAACAGCAGCAGCAACGGCCACAGGTCGCGCCCGAACAGGAAGCCACCGCGCTCGAGGTCCGGATCCGTCTCCGGCAGCTCCTCCGGCATGCCCAGGTCCGACTCCCCGGCATCGAACAGGTTGACCGTCGTGCGGTGGTCCGCCGTCTTCGCCCGCACCCAATAGCGGCCGGGGCTCCAGGTGTCGGCGAACGCGAACTTCCCGCCGTGCAGCGGCATGCGCCGCAGCCCGGGTGCATCCGCACCCTCGTGCCGCCAGCCGACTTCCACGACGTCGCCGTCGACCGGGAACCGCGGCCGGATCACCTCACCTGGCCGGTACGTCGGCTCCAGCAGCTCCGTGTCCGCCTCGTGCAGCCAGCCGAGCACGTTGCGCACCAGGATCGGGAACGCGACCTGCAGGAAGAACAGGTCGCCGAGCAGATCGATCCCGTAGTAGACGACCTGGCGCTCAGGCGTGCGGAACACGACTCCGATCGGCCCGCCGGCGATCGACAGGAACGACTCGCCGCCGGTCAGGTCGAGCGGACGCGCTGCCGGCAGCCGCAGTTCGCGCAGCTCCAAGAAGCGGTTCAGCGGATGTTCGCTCGACGCGTCGCGCACGATCGCGCCGACTTCGACCGGGCGCGCGGTCGCCGGCAGCCCGGGCGGCAGCTCGTGGATGCACAGGTAGCGCCCGCGCGCCGGCAGCTCCGCCGGCGCCCAGCGCACGAACACGACGAGGTCGAACTCGTCGGCCGCGGTCGCGGCGAGCCCTTCCCACTCCTGCGGCGTCGCGATCCGGCTGCGCGTCGGCTCGACCATCTGCTGCAGCGCCGTGAACGCGGCCCGGAACGGCACCTCGGCGTGCTCGGCGCCCGGCACGACCAGGATCCGGAACAGCTTCTGCGGCGGCAGCGCCGCGTGGCCGGAATCGTCGAGCGCCAGCGCGTCGTGACCCGGCGTGCCATCGGGGTTCGCCGGATGCTCGAGCTGCGCGCGCAGGAAGCCTCCCTCCGGCAGCGTCAGCTCGAACGTCTCGCTCCACAGCTGACCCGGCGCGAGCTCGAGGGGGCGCACCTTGATCAGGTTCGGGCCGACCTCGAGCAGCAGGTTGGCAGTCGCCGGCTGCTTGCCGAAGTTGCGCACCTCGGCCAGCACGTAGTCGGTCCCGAGCGCATGGTTGCGCCGCGCCTGCAGCCGCGTGATCCCGAGGTTCTGCGCATGCGTGCCGACCGGCAGCCAGCGCACGCGCTCGTCGCCGGCAGCGAGCTCGGCTGCCACTCCGTTGGCGGCGTCGGCCAGCAACAGGATCCGCGGATGCTCACGCCCCTGCAGCAGGTCGCTGGCGAGGCGATGCGCCGCGCGCAGATCGCCGCTGGCGGTCACCGGCTGGATCGCGGCCAGCGACTCGCGCAGGCGCAGCGTCGAGCGGGTGAATCCCTGCAGCACGTCCGGCCGCGCGCCGGCGGCCAGCACCGCGAACTCGTCCTCGGCGGAGCGGCCTTCGACGATCGCCCGCGCCCGCTCCAGGGCCAGGTCGATCCGTCGCTGCCCCGCTTCGTCCGCCTGCATGCTGGCGCTGGTGTCGACGACCAGCACGACGCTCTCCTCCTTGGTGTGCGATTCCGACAGCGTCGCCCCGGCGAACGCGAACACGAGCGCGAGCAGGATCAACAGCTGCAGTGCGAGGCTGAGCCAGCGCTGCAACCGCTGGAACAGCGACGTGAACTGCCGCTCCGCCGTGAGCTGCTCCCACAGCCGCAGGTACGGCACCACCTGCCGCGGGCGCTTGATCTTGAGGATGTAGAGCGCGAGGACCGGCAGCGCGAGCAGCCCGAGCCACAGACCGGCGGCGGCGGCGAAGCTCATCGCACGAGCCCGCCGCGCTTGAGGATCCGCAGCACCAGCTCGTCGAACGGCACCTGCGTCTGCGCGCGCACGTAGCCGGCGTCGGCACCGCGGCACCAGGACTCGACCGCGCGCGCGTGCCCGTCGAACGCCGCGATGTACCGCGTGCGCAGGTTGTCGGTGACCGTGATGTCGCGGAATCCGCCGGTCTCCGAGTCGACGAGCCGCAGGTCCCCGCGCAGCGGCGGCGCCAGCTCGGTGCGGTCCATGACGTGGATCACGTAGATGTCGTGGCGGCGGCCCTTCAGGTAGCGCAGCGCCGGGATCACGCCGTCGCGGTCGTACAGGTCGCTGATCACGACGACGACCCCGCGGCGGCGTTCGAGCGACAGGTAGCGGCGCAGGCAGCGCCGCATGTCGGTCTCGCCGCCATGACCGAGCCCCGTCAGGTAGCCGAACAACTGGTGCACCTGCCCCTTGCCGCGCAGCCGCGACATCGAATCGCCGAGGTCGGCGGCGAACGGGACGACATTCGCGTCGTCCAGGTTGCTCATCCCGATGTAGGCGAGCGCGGCCGCGAGCTCGCGCGCGTAGCGGAACTTGTCCGGTTCGCCGAACGCCATCGACTCGCTGCAGTCGAGCAGCACCGTCAGCTGCAGGTTCTCCTCCTCGCGGTACAGCTTCAGGAAGAACTCTTCCAGCCGGCCGAGGATGTGCCAGTCGAGATAGCGCAGGTCGTCCCCCGGCGCATACGCGCGGTGATCCTCGAACTCGACGCTGACGCCGCGGCGGCGCACGAGCCGGTCGGCGCGCAGCCGGCCGCTCAGGATCTTGCGCGCGACGACGTCGAGGTACTCGAGGCGGCGGAGGAAGTCCTGGTCGAACATCGAGAGGTCAGGAGACCGCGGTCGCTTGGCCTTCCTTGATCTCCGGCACTGCCGCCAGCACCGCCTCGACGATCGTGTCGGTGCGGATGTCCTCTGCCTCCCCCTCGAAGTTCAGGATCAGCCTATGGCGGAGCGCAGGCAGCGCCACCGCCTTGATGTCGTCGCACGAGACGTGGAACCGGCCAGCCGCCAGCGCGCGCACCTTGCCGCCGAGGATCATCGCCTGGATCCCGCGCGGGCTCGCGCCGTACTTGACGAACTGCGTCACCGTCGGCGGCGCGACCGGCGAGCCGGCATGCGTCGCGCGGACCAACCGCACGGCGTAGCGTTTGACGTGATCGGCGACCGGTACTTCCCGCACGATCCCGATCATCTCGATGATCCGCTCCTTGCCGAGCACCGCCTCGACGCGCGAGCGCGCGCCGGTCGTCGTGCGGTCGATGACCTCGATCAGCGCGTCTTCGTCGAGATAGTCGACCAGCAGCTTGAACAGGAACCGGTCGAGCTGCGCCTCGGGCAGCGGGTACGTGCCCTCCATCTCGAGCGGGTTCTGCGTGCCGAGCACGAAGAACGGCTCATCCAGCCGGTGTGTCGTGTCGCCGACCGTGACCGAGTGCTCCTGCATCGCCTCCAACAGCGCCGACTGCGTCTTCGGCGTCGCGCGGTTGATCTCGTCGGCGAGCAGGATGTTGGCGAACACCGGCCCGTGCTGGAACTGGAACGTCTTGTGCCCCTGTTCGTTCTCGAGCACCATCGTCGTGCCGAGGATGTCCGCCGGCATCAGGTCCGGCGTGAACTGGATCCGCGAGAACCCGGCGTGCACGGCAGAGGCCAGCGCTTTCACCATCTGCGTCTTCCCGAGCCCCGGCACCCCCTCGAGCAGCACGTGCCCGCGCGCGAACAGCGCGGTCGCGACGAGCCGCACGATCTCGCCGTAGCCGACGATGTCCTTGCCGATCTCGGCGACGAGACGCCCGAAGTCTTCCTGGAACTGCTGGACCTGTTGACGGACGGCGGCTGTGTCGGCGCTCATGCGGGGCCTTGCTCTCCAGACGTGCGGGGGGTGGGCCCGCCGCGCTTCAGCGATCGCGTCCCTCGTCGGGCTGCATCGTCTCGAAGTAACGGCGGATGTAGCTGCGGTATCCGATCGGAATGCTCTGGCGGTAGATCGCGTCCTCGGCGGCGCGCTTGGCGGCGAGGAACGACTCGCGGTACTCGGCGGCGCTGCGGCTGCCGTCGTTGGCGGTGCGCACCTGCCCGAACGAGGACTTCCCTTTGCCCTCGCGCAGCCGCGCTTCCTTCTCCTCGCGCTCGGTCAGGCTGCGGCGCGCATCACCGAGGACCTTCTGCACGTGCCCCTTGCCGGCATCCTCGCTCGGCATCACGAGCAGCTTGTCGGCCTTCTCCCCTTCCTGCGGCCGGCGCAGGCCACGGCGGCCGAGCTCCGCTTCGGCGAACAGCTCGCCGTCGAACTCACCGAGCTCGCCGAGCTCCCCTTCGATCCGCTCGAGCGCCTCCAACGTCTCGACCAGGAAGCCGAGGTCCTGCCCGAGTGCATCGAGCTGCTCCAGCTCGGCCAGCAGATCGCGCAGCTCCTTGAGCTTCTTCTGCAGCGCATCGATCTCGAGCTTGCCGGCCGCGCGCTGCCGTGCCTCTTCGAGCTTCTTCTGCTGCGACTCGATCTTCTTGCGCACCTTCTGCGCCGCTTCGCGGTACTTGCCGGCGTCCATGTCGCGGCGGACGTCCTGCATCTCCTCGCCGCGCGCCAGCTTGGATGCGTTCTTCTCGATCTCGAGCTTGCGCGACTCGAGATCCTCGCGCTTGCGGTCGAGCTGCGACGCGAGCCGCGCCAGCTCGGCCAGCGACTCCTTCTTCGTCATCAGCTCGTCGCGCAGCTTGTCCGCCAGCTCCTTGACCTTGGGGATCACCTGGTCGGCGAGCGCGCCGCTGAGCTCGAGCTCCTGGCGCCGCGCGAGATCCTCGAGCAGCTTCGCGGCAGCCGGCAGCGCCGCGCGCAGCCGCGGATCCTCCGGCGGCGGTTCGGGTGCGTTCAGGATCTGGAACAGGATCCCACCGGCGAACACCGCCGCGGCGAGCGGCATCCAGCGCGCCTCGCGCGGCACCGCGACTGGATAGAGGTCGCCGGCGCCGGCGCGGCCGGTGGCCGCAGCCGCCTGCTCCCGCACGATCGTGCCGAACGCACCCGCGGCGCCGCCGAGCTCGAGTGACGACGACAGCAGGTCCTGCGTCCCGACGCGGTCGTCGTAGCGCTTGGCCACCGCGATCGGGTCGACCGGCGTCAGCAGCGCACCGATCCCCGCGGTCAGCAGCGCCACCACGACGACTCCCGCCGCGACGAGCCCGACTGTGGCGGGCGGCAGGAACCAGGCGAGCGGCGATGCCAGCAGCAGGCCCCAGAACGAGAACCGCGCCAACCAGCCGAGGAAGCGCGCGCGGCGCCGCCCGCGGGCCAGGCGCCGGATCTCCTGCAGGACGGATTCGCGGTTCGGATCGGTCATGGCTGGAGCGAAGAGCGGCCAGGGTAGCGGAACGGATGGATCCCGCCCAGGTTCGGCAGCGCGCGGTTCGACGCCGGGCGGCGCAGAAGCCTGCCGATCCGGGTGAATTCCCCCGCCAGCCGCTGCTGCTGCCGCGGCTACTGCAGCCGCAGCTTGTAGATCTGGATCTTCCGATACAGCGTCGCGCGCCCGATCTTCAGCAGCTCCGCGGCGCGGCGGACGTTGCCGCGGGTCGCGCGCAGCGCGCGGGCCAGCAGCCGCTTCTCCTCCGTCTCGAACGGCAGGATCGCCTCCTCGCGCACGTCGTCGTCGTCCTCGTCGTCCGCGCGCGGGCGCGCGCGGTCGGTCAAGCCGTGGTCCTCCGTCTCGATCTCGACCCCGGTCGAAGGACCGAGCAGATGGACGCGGTCGATCGGCGCCGTGCCGGCCAGCGCCTGCGCGCGGTAGACCGCGTGCTCGAGCTGCGCGACGTTGCCGGGCCACGGGTGCGCTTCGAGCAGGATCATCGCCGAGGCGGTGAAACCACCCGACTTGCCGCCATGCGCAGCACAGGCGCGCTGCAGGAAGTGCGTCGCGAGCAACGCGATGTCGTCGCGGCGCTCGGCGAGCCCGGGCACCTGCACCGGGAACACGTTGAGCCGGTAGAACAGGTCCTCGCGGAACCGGCCGCCGGCGACCAGCTCCGGCAGACGCGCCGACGTCGTCGCGACGATCCGCGTGTCGTTACGCTCGAGCTCGGCGCGGCTGCGCTCCTCCTTCAGGTAGCGCACGAGCCGTGCCTGCGCCGCCGCCGCGAGCCGTTCGATGTCCTCGACGACGAGGACTCCCTTGTGTGCCTGCGCGAGCAGGTCGTCGAGCTGCTCGGCCGAGACGGTCTCCGCCTGCACGGTGACCAGCGGACCGGAGCTGCGGCGTCCGGTGGAATGGATCAGGTGCGCGACCAGGGTCTTGCCGGTCCCGGCGCGACCTTCGACGAGTGCGGTCGCATCACTCTCGGCGACGCGGCTGACGACGCCGGCCAGACGCCGCAGCGCCGGGCTGTGCCCGATCAACTGCCCATGCCGGCCGGTGCGCTGCTGCAGCTCCTGCTGCAACCGGCGGTTCTCTCGTTCCAGGCGTCCGGCGCGCGAAGCCAGCGCGACCGTGGCGAGGACCTTGTGCCCGTCGAGCGGCTTGACCAGATAGTCGATCGCGCCGAGTCGCATCGCCTCGACGACGACCTGCACGTCCTCCTGCCCGGAGATCATGACGACCGATGCCGTGATCGCCTTCGACTTCAGGCGACGCAGCGCGTCGAGACCGGACTGATCCGGCAGGTTCACGTCGAGCAGGATCACGTCGTAATCCCGCTCGCCGACGCTCTCCATCAACTGCGCGACGCTGTCGGCGCGCTCGACCAGGTAGTGCGCGGAACCCAGCTTGGCTCCGAGCAGACGGTGGACCCACGCGTCATCGTCGACGACGAGGACGCTCGCCTGTGCCGTTTGCAGCGGCGGTGTGACGCCGGATTCGCTGGTCATCGGTCTCCCGCGCGGACCGACGCGGCCCGCTCCCCGATCCGTGATCGGCCAGCGCTGGTGTGGAGATGAAGCCCTCCAGTGCCAACAGGCCGCGCTTGGCGTCGAGACCCCAGCCGAACCCGCCGAGTCCGCTGGCGGCGACGACCCGGTGGCACGGCACGAACAGCGGCAGCGGGTTGCGCGCCATCGCCGTGCCGACCGCGCGCGAGGCGCCGGGACGTCCGCTCAGCGCTGCCAGCTCACCGTAGGTCACGGTGCGGCCGGGCGGCACGACCTCGCGCAGCGTCTGCAGCACGCGGAGCTGGAACGGTGGGAGCGCGCCGAACGACAGCGGGATCGACGCCGGCAGCGGCACGCCCTCGAAGTAACGGCGCAACGCACCGGCGACGCGGCGCAGCAGCGGATCGCGTGGCGCGCGCGCACGTCCCGTGCGCAGGAACCGCACCTCGCACAGTCCCGCTGCGTCCCGCCGCAGCCAGAGCATCCCGAACGGCGAAGGCACGACCGCGGTCCAGCGCTCCGGCGTGCTCATCGCGCCTGCTCGAGCAGCTTCGTCGCCAGCTGTGCCGTGCGGCCGCGGCGGTCGAGCTTGGGCAGCGCCGCGACCAGCTTGGCAACGCCCTCCTCCTTGCGGCCAGCCGCGATCAGGGCCCGGCCGTAGTCGACGTCGAAGTCCGGCTCGTCGCGTTCGTTCAGCTCCCCATGCTCGCGACGGCGTTGCTCCAGCCGCGCGCAGATCGCGACGGCCTCCGCGCCGTCGCCGGACAAGATCGCCAGGACCGCCTGCAACCGCTGCAACGGCTCGTCGTGCGGACACCAGCGCTGCAGCTCCGCCAGCAGCGGACCCGCGGCGGCGGCGTCCTCGAGGTCGCGCACGAGCAGCGTCACGAGCTCACGCTTGGGCGCGATCGCGTGCGGCCCGGGCGCCTCGGCGACGGCCGCTTCGAGCAGCTTGCGCAACTCGAGGCGGCCGGCGCGGGCGGCAGCTTCGTCACCGGCCCGCTCGCAGGTCTCGATCCACAGCCGCTGGTCGTTCGCGAGCGTGCTGGGTTGCTGCGGGCCATGGCGCGCGTCCGGCAGACCGCCGAGCACGCGCATCGCCTCGGCCGGGGCGTCCAGCGAGGTGTACTCCCGCGCGATGTTGCGCAGCCGCTCCGCACGCTGCTCTGGGGCACTCTCGGCCAACAGGTCGGCTTCGATCTCGAGCGCCTGCTCCCGCTGGCCGGTCCGCAGCAGCAATCCTGCCGCGACGATCCGCTGCACCTGCGCTTCGCTGTTCCAGCGGCCATACCACCAGCTGTCGCCGCCACCGCCCGAGAACGTGAACTCGAACGGATTGCCGTCGTCGGAGACCGAGTGGTACGAGTACGAGCTGTAGCGGTTGCCGCCGGCGGCCCCCTTGCCACGCGCCAGGAACCGCAGCGCCGGGCTGTCGAAGTCGAGCACCTCGCGCAGGTGCTCGAGTCCGCGTTCCGGCTCGCCGGCACGCGCCCACAGGCGCGCGCCCTCGAGATGTTCCTCGGCGCTCGGCGGGCGCTTGCGCTGTTCGAGGCGTTTCTCGTACAGCTCCGCCAGCGCGCGTGGTTCACCCGCCATGCGCAGTGCCGATTCGCGCAGCTGCTCCGCCTGCCGGCGTGTCGAGGGCTGCGCGACCAACTGGTCGACCTTGGCGCGCAGCTCGTCGAGCCGGCCTTCGCGGCGGTACAGATCCGCCAGCAGCTCCTGCGTCCCGCGCGCGACGCGCCATTCGCCGTCGGCCCAGATGTAGTCGTACGAATCGGACTGCACGCCGTACAGCGTCAGCGGACTCAGCAGGCGTGACCACGCGAACGCCTCGACGCGGTCGCGCTGACCACTGCGGTCGAGCGCGCGCAACCAGGTGGACCACGGTGCATCCTCGTGCAGCAGGAACTCCCGCTGCAGCGCCGTCAGCGCGCGGTCCGGGCGGCCGACGCCGAGCCAATGCACCGACGTGAACCGCATCTGCCAGTCGCCACGCCAGTAGCCGAACGGGTTCGAGTACGGCGTGCGGCGGACGAACGGCGCCCGCCAGGCGGCTTCCGCCTCGGCGTCGTTCCCCTGCAGCGCGTGCAGCAGCCCGATCTGGTCCTGCGTCTTCTGTGCCAGGCTGTGGTAGGTCCAGTCGCCGGACGTGACCCACTCCCGCTCGATCCGCTCGCGGAACTTCTGCAACACGGCGATCCGGTCGGCGACGCGGTCGGTCGGTTCGAGGGCGGAGTTCAGCACCGACATCGCGACGATCCGATCCGGCTCGAGCGCGAGCGCGGCGCGCGCCTTGGTCTCGGCGCCGGCGAAGTCCGCCCGCGCCAGCGCGAGCACGGCCGCCCGCTCGAGGCCGGCCGCGCTGTCCCCGCCATCGAGCAGCGCGTCCCGCTCGGCTGGCGGCAAGGCCGCGAGACCGTCGAGCAGCAGCGAGCGCATGTCGTCGTAGAAGCTCCAGATCTGCCCGCGCGCCTCCTCGATCGCACGCAGTTGATGCTGCAGCGCCAGCTTCAGCTCGCCTGCCTGCCAGGCGCAGCGCGCCAGCTCGCTGAACCAGTCCTTGCGCTCCGGATCGAGCGCGCGCGCCTGTTCCCGCGCCGCATGCTCCTGCGCGAACAGACGCTTGCTCTGCAGCCACTCGGCGTGCTCGACGAGGCCGGCGGCCGTGCCGAGGTCGTGCGACTCGCGGTGGCGCGCAATCGCATCCTCCTTGCGGCCGGCCTGCCACAGCAGCTCGGCCAGTGATCGCAGCGACTGCTTCCGGGCGTCGCCACCGGTGCGCGCCAGCCGCTGCTCGGCACAGTCGAGGACGGTCGCCGTGTCGCCGCGGCGCGCCGCGAGCTGCTGCAGCGCCGACAGCGCCTCGTCCACCTCGTCCTCGTACTGCAGCCGCTCGCGGTGCAGCGCTTCGAGCTCCGCCTCCTTGCGCAGCTCGGTGTAGACGCCGATCAGCGCCGAGCGCAGCTCGCTGTCACGCTTGTCCTTGCGGAAGTCCGCCTCGAGCTCGGCGACGAACTCGGCCAAGGTCCCAGCCCGCCGGTGCAGCTGCAGCAGCAGGCTGCGGCTGTGATTGTCGCCACGCGCCATCAGGTACGCCTCGCGCACGAGTGGCATCGCCTCCGCTTCGCGATCGAGCTCGAGCAGCAGGTTCGCCTCGCCGAGGATCCGGTTGCGGTCCTTCGTCGCCAGCTTCGCCGACCACTTGCGGTACCACTCGAGCGCCTTGTCGAGCTCGCCGCGGGCGCGGTAGATCTGGCTGACGAGCTGGAACGTCGCCGCATTGGTCTCGTCGACCAGCGACGTCACGAGCTCTTCCGCCTGCTGCTCCTTGCCCATCGCGCGCAGGATCGATGCCCGCAGCAGCCGGAGCTGGTCGCGCTGCGTCATCGATGCCCCTTCGCTCCACGTCCGCGTCTCGGAGCCGCCGTAGACGCGTTCCATCCGATCCAGGACCGCGAGCGCACCGGCATGGTCGTCCTCGAGCCGGCGCAGACCGAGCAGCAACGGGTACAGGTAGACCTCCTTCGGGCTCATCTCGACGGCGCGGCCGAGGTCACGCTCGGCGGCGGCGACGTCGCCGGTCGCGAACGCCGCAGCGGCCATGACGAGCAGGTCGTCGACCGTCTCCCGCTTGCCGAACGCCTGCTGCAGCGCCTCCGCCAGCACCGCCGGCTCCGGATGCTGCACCGCGACCATCAGCAGCTCGCGCCAGCGCTGCTCGCGCTGCTGCAACGACCCGGCCTCGGCCAGGGCTTCGAGGACCCGCGTGACCGCCGCCCGCGTGTCGCCGCGCGCGAGCTCGAGCCGGGCCAGCCGCGAGCGGAGCTGGTCCTTGCGCCACTCGTTGGCGCGCATCCGCACGAGCTCCTTCTCGTACAGCGCGTGCGCGTCGTCGACGAGCTGCTTGTCGAGGAACCAGTTGCCGGGCGAGAACTGATCGTTGCCGCCGGCCCGCTCCTCGAGGGAGCGGACCAGCTCCTTTGCCTCGTCCTCGTTCCCCTGCGCCCATAGCCAGTTCGCGAGTCCGACGCCGCGCTGGATCTTCTCGTACGGTGACGTCGCCTCGTCGAACAGCTGCCGCTGCATCGCGATCGCGGTCGCTTCGTCGCCGACGGCGGCCGCCGCCTGCACGACGATCTCCTTGGCGCGCTCGAGGTACGGCGCGCGGTCGACGACGATCTTCGCTTCGGCGAGCGCCTCGGCCCAGCTGTGGTCCTTGAACAGCCGCTCGACCAGCCGCATCCGCTTGCGCACGTTCGCCTGGTCACGCTCGACCTCGGCGCGCAGCAGCACCGCCGTCAGCGGCGGCTCGCCCAGGCGCTGGCGGATCTTCTCGAGCTCGGCTTCGCCTTCCTGGGCGTACCACTGCTGGGTCCCGGTCGTGCGCGCGAGCAGCTTCTCGATGACGTCGCGCGCCTGCTCGAGGTCCCCCTCGTCGCGGCACGTGCGCGCATACTCGAGCGTCAGCCATTCGTCGTTGACAACGGAACGCAGCAGCCGCAGCACCGGCAGCTTGGCCGGACCGAGGTCCTGGTTCTTCAGCGCATCCAGCGCCTGCCAGGACAGATCGCGGAACGCGACCGGATCCTCGGTCTGGGTCCGGCGCAGGAACTCCAGGATCCGGCTGCCGAGCTTGCGCTCGACGAGGTTGCTCAGGATCGCCTGGTAATCGTCGCTGACGTCGAACTCGTCGCGCGAACCGCGCCACGACGAGCGGTAGTAGCGCGTGCCGGAGCTGGACGAGTAGTAGCTGACCGAGCTGATGTTGCTGGAGGGGTTCTGGCCCGGCGCGGACGGCAGCAGGCGCGTCGGCGGTGTGCTGGTCTCGCCGGCCTCGGTGCGCCGGCGCCGCCGCTCGACTGCGATGATCTCTTCGCGCATCGCGATCATCTCGTCGTGCGCGCCGCGGCGGATCCGCAGCGCGGCGATGACGCGCCGTACGTCGAGATCGTCCGGCAGCAGCGCGAGCGAGCTCACGTACACCTGCTCGGCCAGATCGATCTGTTTCTCGCCGATGTGGTAGTCGGCGAGCTTGATGACTTCGTCGCGGTAGTCGAGCTCGAGCGAACGCAGATCCCCCGAGCCGGCCGTACGCGCCGCGGCGAGTCGTTCGGCCGCGGCGGCGACCGCCCGCTGCAGCATCGCCTGCACGTCGGCCGCCTTGCCGCTCTCGCGCAGGACCAGCTCCGCCTTGTCGGCATGCCCATGGTCGCGCAGCAGCGACCAGGCCTGCAGATGCTCGCCCTCCGCCGCCAGCAGCTCGCCGAGCGGCAGCGCGGCGCGCGCGACCGTGCCGGCATAGCGGCGCCAGAAGTACAGCTGCGCCGGATCGCGGCGCAACCGCTCGCCGTCGGCCAGGACCTGCTCGAGCACCTCGCGCGCCTTCGCCTTGCAGTCCTCCTGGTACAGCACGAGCCCGAGCGACGCGCGCTCGCCGAGCCTCTTGGCACCGGCGATCGCGTCGGCGACCGCCTGCTGCAACGCCGTTTCGTCGCCGGCCGCCCGCTGCAGCCGGACCAGCTTCTCGCGCAACGCCGGCGGCTGCGGCAGCGATTCGGGATGGCGGAACGACTTCGGCAGGTTCCACGACGGCACGTCGACCTCGCGGCTCAGCTCGAGCAGCTGCTCGTCGCTGACCCGCCGCCGCACCTGCCGCGGCAGCTCGTCGAGCAGATCCTTGCGCGTGCGCCGGAACTGGACGAGCTCGCGCGCCTCGAGCTCCTGCTGCACCGCCGGATCCGCGTCGGTCCACCAGGCTTCCAGCCGCCGCAGCTGCTCGGCGGCGTCGGCGTAACGGCGGTCGTCGATCAGCCGCTGCGCCAGCCGCGCCAGCGCGATCGGTTGCGCCGGTGCGAGCTCGAGCGTGCGCCGCAGCGCCGCCTCGGCATCCGCAACGCGGCCGAGCGCCTCCAGCAGCACCGCCCGTTCGACCAGGACTGCCGCGTCGTCGTGGCCGTCGCCGAGCGCGGCGAGCCGTGCTTCGGCGACCGGCGCATTCGCGATCCAGGTGCCGACCAGCACGGTCTCGACATGCTCGCGGAACGACGCCGGCGTGTGCTCCGGCGGGATCGGGTACTTGCTGAAGTCGCGCTCCAGCAGCTCGTGCAGGAAGTCGGCCAGCTTCTGCGGCGAACGGTCGCGCCAGGCGAAGTGCTGCTGCACGGCCGTGAACAGCGCGAGGTCGGCCGGCCGGCGGCGGGCCTCGGCGAGCAGGATCGGACCCCAGTGTTCCGACAACCCCCGCTCCTCGAAGTAGCTCTGCGCCGCCTGCAGCCGCTGCTGCCCGAACGCTGGTGACCAGCGCATGTTGCGGCGTGTGTTCCGGCGCGTCTGCGCGAGCTCCTGCGCGCGTTCCTCCTCACGCGTCTTCTCGTCCTGCTCGCCGCGCATCCCGAACAACCGCAGCCCCGCCTGCACCGCGTCGTCCCGCCGGCCGACCTGCACGTACAGCTTGCCGACCAGCTCCAGCGACGGCCGGTGGAACGGCCGCAGGTTCAACGCGCGCTCGAGCACCGTGACCGCCTGGTCGTTGCGACCGCGCTGGTGCAGCGCTTCGGCCAGCGCCGTGTACGCGCGCAGGTTGCTCGGCTCGCGTGCGATCAACCGCTCGTGGTACGCGATCGCCTCGTCGTACATCTCGTAGCGCTTGAGCAGCGAGCCGGCGCGTTCCTGGTCGCGGATCTGCACCACCCAGCTGCGCGCCTCTTCGCTGCGGCCGAGTTCGAACAGCATCCGCGCGACGCCGCTGAGGTGCGTGTCGCGGTCGGCATCCGGCTGCTTCAACAACGCCTCGTGCACGCCGCGCGCGCGCTCCCACTCCTCGAGCGATTCGAGCAGCTCCGCCTGCCGCGCGAGCAGCTCGCGATCGTGCGGCTGCGTCTGCAGCGCACGCTCGACGTGGTCGAGACCGCGCACATAGTCGCCGGCGCGCATCAGCAGATCAGCCAGCAGCTGCGCCGACTGCACTTCGTATGGGTTCTCGGCCACCGCCGCCGCGAGCGCGTCGGTCCGCTCGTCGAGCACCCCCTGCTCACCGTAGAGCTGGAACAGCCGTTGCCGCGCCAGCGAACGATCGCGCGGGTCGACCGCCTCGGCGGCGACGGCGAGCAGTTGCTTCTCCGCCTCTTCGTACTGCCCGGTCTGGCTCAGCGCGTGCGCAAGCCGCAATTGGATGTCGACGTCGCGCGGCTTCAGCCGTGCCGCCTGCCGGAACGCCTCGAGTGCCTCCGGCACGCGCTGGATCTCCAGGAACTCGCGCCCCACCTCGACGAACACCGCCGCGTTGTCTGGGTTGTCGCGCATCGCGCGCTCCCACACCTCGATCGCGGCATCCAGGTCGTACAGCTCGAGGTGCAGCCGCGCGACCTCGCGGAACTGGCGCCGCCCCTCGCCCGGAATCGCGATCGCGAGCTGCGAGTACTGCTCGAGCGCGTCGTGGAACCGACCACTGTCGGCCAGCAGCCGCGCCAGCAACCGGCGTGATTCCGCATCATCGGGACGGGCTTCGATCGCGCTGCGGTAGGCGCGCATCGCCGCCTCGAAGTCGCGCGTCCGCGTGTGCGCGCGCCCGAGCACGTACGCCGCTCCGGCGCCACCACGCCGGCCCGCCTCGGCCAGCAGCTCCTCATCGCGTCCGGCGCGGAACATCGCCGCGACCAGCATGTTCGCGGCGGCGGCCCGGTGCCCCGATCCGTCATCGTCGTTCTCGACGACCTCCCACAGCAATGGCAGCGCCTCGTCGAGCCGGCCAGCGCTGGCGATCAGGTCCGCCAGCGCGAAGCGGATCTCGTGGTTGCCTGGCTCGAGGGCCAGCACGTCGCGCAGCACCTGCTCGGCCCGCTCCCGCAGACCGTTCTCGCGCAGCACGCCGACCAGCGCCTCGAGCGAGCGGGGCTTGCCGGCCGAGCGTGCGATCGCGGCCTCGAGGACGGCGACCGCGCGCTCCGGCTGCTTGCGGCCGAACAGGAACTCGGTCAGCTCCGTCACGCGCTGCATCGATTCCGGCTCGAGCTCGACCGCCTGCTCGTAGAGCCGGATCGCGTCGGCATCGTGCCCCCAGGTCGCGAACATCGACGCCAGCCGCGCGCACAGCGAGGCGTCCTTCAGGTTGCGCGCCAGCGCCTTGTCCCACTGGTTGCGGGCTTCGGCGAAGCGGTCGCTCTTGGCGAACAGCGTGCCGAGCTCGAGATACAGCTCGAGCTCTTCGGGTCGCTCGGTCAGGATCCGCTGGTAGGTCTGGATCGCGGCGTCGACGGCCCCGCTCTCGACCTGCAGCTCCGCCAGCCGGCGCGCGAGGCGCACGTCCTTTGGATGCTTCGGCGCGACCGCGGCCAGCACCTCGATCGCCTGCTCGCGCTGGCGCGTCTCGATCAGCACGCTGGCCAGCAGCTCGGTCGCCGCGAGGTCATTGCTGCCGGCGGCATGCTGCTCCTGCAGGCGCGCCAGCAACCCCTCGAGCTTGCCGGTGCGGCGGTGGATCGCGACGACGCGCAACTCGATCTCGCGCCGCAGCCAGTTGCCGCGGTCGGTCAGCGCGAGCACGCGGTCGTAGGTCGCGAGCGCCGGCTCCAGCTCCCCTTGCAGCTCCTGCAGGCGGCCGAAATCGCGCAGCACGCGGCAGTGCTGTGCCGGATCCTCGCGGCTCTCCTCCAGCAGCGGTTGATACGCCGCAGCCGCCTCGGCCAGCAGGCCGGACTCGGCCATCAGCTGCGCGACGCGCAGGCGGCGCGCAAAGCTGCCGCCATCCAGTTCGCCGATCCGGCGCCACGTGGCGAGCGCCTGGTCACGTGCACCACGCTTGAGCTGCGCGGTGCCGATCTTCTCGAACAGCTGGCTCTTCTGCTCGGCACTGCGCGCACCGCTCAGCGCCGCTTCGAACGCGCGTGCGGCCTGGTCGAAGCGCGCGAGCCGGTTGTAGATCTCACCGAGCGCCTGGTGCACCTCCGGCGTGCGGCCCGGAATCGCCTCGAGCACTTCGAGCGCGTTCTGCTCCTTGTCCGCCCGCAGCAGCAGCCGGCCGTAGATCAGCGCCGGGCCTTCAGCGTCCGGAGTCTTCTCGACCTCGGCGGCGAACTTCTCGAGCTCCGCTTCGAGCGCGTTGCTGGCGACGACCTGCTTGAAGTAGCGGTCGAACAGCCCGGTGTGCGCCGGCTGGTTCTGCAACAGCTCACGGAGTTTTTGCAGCTTGCGGGCCGCTTCCTCCGGCGAGTCCTGCGCCGTCAGCGGCGCGAGGAGTGGCAACAGGCACAGGATCCACAGCAGGAAGGTCTTCCGCGGCATCGGTTCGACTCGGCAGGCGGTTGCGGGGGAACCAGGGGGGGCGATGATAGCCGCGTTCCACAGCTCGCCCGGAGCGTGCAGATGATGAAGGCGATGTTCCATGGTCCTGCGCTGTGCCTGCTCTCGCTCTGGAGCGCAGGCGCGACCAACGCGCAGCAGATCCAGGGGTTCGAATTCGAGGTCACGACGCTGGGCGGGCAGAAGCTCTCGTCAGCGCAGCTGACCGGGAACGTCCTGCTGGTCGATTACTGGGGGACCTGGTGTCCGCCGTGCCGCGAGGCGATCCCGGTGCTCGAGGGGCTGTACCGCAAGTACAAGCACTACGGCCTCGAGATCGTCGGGCTCAGTTATGAGAGCGCGGCGACGCCGGAGGCGGCGGCGGAGAAGGTGCGCACGTTCGCCGGCAAGCACGGGATCACGTACCCGCTCGCGCTGGGGACCCCGCAACTGCAGGCGAAGGTGCCCGGCTTCAGCGGCTATCCGACGATCCTGATGTTCGATCGCCAGCTCGCGCACCGCGAGACGATCGTCGGTTTCAGTCCGGCCGAGGGACGCAAACTCGAGGAGTTCGTCCGGCGCGCGCTCGGGCTCGCACAGGAGGATGCCCCGGAGCGCGAGTCCGTCGTGGATCCCGACGCGGAGCCGGCCGAGGAGGTCGTCGAGGCGCAGCCGGAAGTGCGCGAGCTGCCGGCGGGCGTGATCTTCAAACCGGGCGACGGGGACCGCGGGTTCACGTTCACGGCGACCGACGCCGACGACAAGGAGTTCGACTTCGCGCAGTTGCGCGGCAAGCCGGTGTTGCTGGCCCTGACGTCCACCTGGGACGGGGAGGCACGCAAGACGGCTGCGTTCCTACAGGGGCTGCACACCAGGTTCGGCGCGCAGGTCCAGGTCCTCGCCGCGTCGATGGAGATCCCCAAGCAGGAGGCCGCCAAGCTGGCCAAGATCCGCGAGTTCCGCGACGAGTTGCAGCTCGGCTACCGGCTGTTCCCGGCCGGCCTGGGCCTGTCGAAGAAGGTCCACCTCTACTCCGGCATGCCGACGTACCTGCTGTTCGACGCCGAAGGGGTCCTGATCCGGCGCGACGACGGCAACTCGGAACAGAAGCTGACCGAGCTCGAGCAGCAGGTCGCCGGCCTCGCCGGCGGGTGACGCGTAGCGTGGGACTCAGGGCTGCCGGCTACGGCAGCTCGCTCAGCCGGCGTGCGAGCTCATCCAGGTCCAGCGTCTGCAGCTCGTCCGACTGGATCGGCGGCAGCGTCTTGAACTTCTGATACTCGTCGATGCTGCTGAGCTCGACGTAGTCGCGGTAGCTCATGCCGTCCTTCGCCTCCCGGGTGCGCGTGGCGCGGGTGCGTGCCGAGCCGTCGGCCAGCAGCCGGCGTTCGAGCGTCTGCTTCGCGCGCATGCAGATCTGCAACGTGTTCTCGAGGTTGCTGCGGATCCGCACGAGCCGCTCCTCGTTCGCGCCCGGCAGGTCGATGCTGCGCGCGATCTTGGCGATCGCGACCTCGAGGACGGCGATCAGGCAGTTGAGCTTGGTCAGCAGCCGGGCGCGGTATTCCGCGGATCCGAGTGCGGGGCGTTCGTCGTCGGGGCCACGACCTTGGTTGCCTTGCATAGTTGCTTCCAGGGGTAGGCGCGCCGGCCGGGCCGGCACGTGAACCACCTGGAGCACCCCGCGTGCCATTTGCCTGTCCGGCTGCGGATCACCGCAGCTCCGCTGGCACCGGGCCCTGCAACACTCGGGACCGCCGGCACGTCGTCGCAGCACAGCGCGCGCGTTGCGCCGGCGCGACGCGTGGTGCGTCAGCGCAACAGCTGGCGGAAGAAGTTCTCGGCGACGTAGCGCACGACGATCTCCGTTCCGCGGCCGACGATCGTGCACTCGAGCCCCGCATGACGGAAGTGCGCGAGCGTCAGACCGGCATCGGTGTAGAGGCTGACGGTGTGCCCGCCGGCGACGAACGGCTGCTCGGTCGTCGGCACCTCGATCACGTGGATCTGGTCGATCCCGTCGCTGTAGTCGAGGACCAGCCGGCGCTTGGTCGACAGCGGATCGCGGATCGAGCGCGCCGCGTGCGGCTCGTAGCCCGGCGGCATCGTGCCCGGCTGCGGCAGGACGAACGGCGGGGTGCCGAGCATCGTGATCGCATCGCTCGGCGTCGGGAACTCGGTCACGGTCGCCGGGACCTGCCATCCCCACTCCTCTTTGGGCAGCGAAACGTCGTTGCCGTGACGGAACGCC
This sequence comes from uncultured candidatus Brocadiaceae bacterium, assembly GCA_964483245.1. Lineage (GTDB taxonomy): Bacteria > Planctomycetota > UBA1135 > UBA1135 > UBA2386 > CAZABP01. The sequence goes on from CAZABP010000001.1 coordinate 179,088, forward strand.
GTGACTTCGAGCTCGCCGGCGAACTGGCCGATCGCGTTGTACTCGCCGGTGTAGAGCGGGTAGCCGGTCTGCATGTCCAGCTCGAGCAGCCAGATGCTGCGCGCGATCAGGCGCGGCACGAGCACCACGCGATAGACCGGGCGTTGTGCGCGCAGCTTCGAGTCGATGAAGAACAGCGCGTAGTTCTTGCGGGCGGCTTCGAGGTCGAGCACGCGGAAGCTCTGATCCAGATGGATCGCGCCGACCTGGCTGCGGAACAGCATGTCGCGCTGCGCGAACTGCGACTCGGTCAGCTTCTCGTTCTCGAGGCCCTGGAACGTCAACTCGAAACGGCCGCCGGGACCCTGGCCAGATGCGCGCAGCAGGTGCTCGCGGATCCCGATCGTGACCACGTTCTCGCCGCGGCGCTCGACGATGCGACGTACCTGGTCGACCTCCACGGTCAGCGCGGTCATCGCGTGGTGCACGTGCGCCACGTCGATCTCCCACGGCATCGCGAACGGCTCGCTCTGCGCCGAGACCAGCCCCTGGGAGCCGAGCAGCGCGAGGGTCGCGAACGCGAGGGTCGCGATCCTGCGGCCGTCACGGCTGCGCGACGGCGGGGTCGCAGCGTCACCTCGCGAGGTCACGCCCATCAGCTTGCGGCCCCGCAGGACGGAAAACCAGGACGCGCTCCGTCGCCCACCAGAGAAGCCCACCGGACCCGAGCCCTGGACGGAGCCGCGCTGCGGGAGCGTCGCGACAGGCACAGGGATCGGGTTCGGCAGGTGCATGGAAGGAGAGGTGGCGAGGAGGGTCACCAGTCTGCGCGCCCGATCCGGCGTAGGGTCGGGAGCGCACTCACCGCCTGGTCCGGCGGTGAATCGACAGTCCGGAAGACGATGACCGGTTCGACCGCTGTTCCGTTCCGTTCGCCGGAACCGAACAGGAGGACAGCGATGCCGACGAGGCCGGCGGCTGCCAGCAGCCCGGCTGCACGCAGCAGCCGGCGCGGCCGGCGGGTTTCGAGATGGGAGCGGAAGTCGCTGCGGATCCGCAGCCAGATCCAGTCGGGGGTCCGCGGTGCCGAGAGCGATCGCAGCGCCGAACCGGTCCGAGCCGCCAGGTCACCGGCCCAGTCGGCATCCGCCGGCGCCCGCGTCGGCGCCAGAGCTTCGCGCAGGACCGGCGCAACGTCGGCCGCGGCTGCCAGGTGTGCGCGCTCGAAGATCGCCTCGAGGCTCGCCTCGCTGCCCAGCGACTCCGGGACAGCCGGCCGCGGCAGGGACCGGAGCAGGTCCCCGATCGCAGCGACGCGGTCACGATGCTCGCGGCAGGCAGCACAGGTGGCCGCGTGATCGGTGGCGTGCGGCTCGCTGAGCATCGCGCGGAACGCGCGGCAGGCGCCCGGCAGGCCGTCGGTCCAGGTCTTCATGCGACTCCTCCGCGGGCGTCGCGCGCATCCGCGGCGTCCGTCTGGTTCGGGCGGTAGCCGAACGACGGCAGCGAATCGCGCAGCTCCGATTCGATCGCGATGTGTGCGCGTGCCAGCCGCGATTTGACCGTTCCCATCGAGATCCCGAGCACCGCCGCCAGCTCCTCGTACGACATCGACTCGAGGTAGCGCAGGACGAGGATGGCGCGGAGCTTCGGACTCAAGCGTTGGATCCGCTCGTGGACGTGCTCCGCCAGCTCCTGCGTGGCGGCCGCATCCCCCGGCGTCGGGGTCTGCACGTCCGCGATCTCGAGTCCGGTCGCCGGCGCCACATCGATGCTCGCCCGCAGGCGCCCGCGCATCCCGCGCCCCTGACGCAGGTAGTCGATGCCGCAGTTGACGACGATCCGGTAGAGCCAGGTGCTGAACAGCGAGTCGAACCGGAACGACCCGAGCTTGCGGAATACGAGGCTGAACGTCTCCTGGACCACGTCCATCGCATCGCTGGCCGAGCCGACCAAGCGATAGGCGATCGAGTAGACGCGGTCGCGGTGCCGCAGGTAGAGCGCCTCGAACGCCGCCTCGAACCCGTCGGAGTTGGGGTCCTGGCAGGCCAGGACCAGCATCCGATCCGGATCCGGCTGGGAAGTCACGGCTGCCTAGACGGGAGTCCGTGCGGCGCGGGTTCCGCTCGACCCCCTATTTCGCCGGGTGGATCGCCCGCCTTTCCGCAATCCCCGGCGCCATCGGCGGGCCGGCGGTGCGGCGTTCACCCGTCGCGGAGGCCCCGCAAGCCGTTTGGCGTGCGGACCAGCCCGCCCTCCTTGCTCGCGCAGCCCGTGGGGTCGCAGCAGAGCACGAACGCCGGCTGGCACTTGGCTCCGGAGATCTCGAACAGCGAGGTCTCTGGTCCGGAGGCGATCTGCACGAGTTGGAACAGGCAGACCTGGTTCGGCACCCACAGCCCGTTCGCAATGCCACTCGGCGGGACCAGGGATTGGAATGCCACCTTGTCCGACGTCACCGGCGCGAGCGCAACCGCGACGTCGCCGATCTGGTCGAGGACCGTTCCGGTCCTGAACTCGTTTGCCCCGATCACGACGCGCGCGCCGACCGTGCAGGGCAGCAGCGTGCGGACCTCCTCGAGCAGCCCCAGGCGCGACACGAAGATCGCATCGAGGCTGCCGCCCGGCGTCGTCCTCATCGCCCCTTCGAAGCCTGACGTGCCGATCAGGTCGCCGATGGGGAAGGTGATGCCATTGGTCAGCAGAAACGGCTCCACGACGCGGATCTGGCGCGGATCCATCGGTGCGACGCGGAACAGCAGGTTCAGGTAGACGTGGTCGCGGCCGTCGGCGAGCCGGACCGAGTTGACGATGACGCGGACCGAATGGTCCTGGCCGGGGAGCTCCCTCCCGCTCGGTTCCCAGATCGGCAGCTCGAACCGGACTGCCTCGCAGAAGTCGTCGCGCGTGTCATTGTCGCTGTCGATCGCGTGCGGGCTCGACAGGACGATCCATTCCAGGCTGTCCGGCAGCAGGTCACCGTCGCTGTCGAACAGGGGGCCCTTCACGTCGGCCCGGAGCGGAACCGACGGGACTGGTCCCAACAGCGTGGTTCCGATGCCAGCGAGCGCTGCGCCGGCGATCAGGAGTGCGATCCTGCGACTCGTCATCAAGCGGGGGGGTCCTAGAAGGGGCCGGACTCCAAGAGCGGGATAGCCGTTGGCCCGGAGGAAGTTTCGCGGGACAACCGGAAAGGCGCGGAATTGGACCCTACGAATCCCGAACGTGCAACGAGCAGGAGACGGTTTTCGGCCGGTTGTTTCACCCGGTCCGGCCGGCTATGACCCCCGGCCCGGTTCCGATGGCCGATGCCACCGACCGGCACCCGCGCCCGTAGCTCAGCTGGATAGAGCGTCGGCCTCCGGAGCCGAAGGTCAGAGGTTCGAATCCTCTCGGGCGTGCCAGCCTCGCTTCGCGGCACCCCTCGAGCGCTGCGGGCTGCATCGACCCATCCGTCCAAGGGCGCCTCACCTGTGTTCCGCTATCTGCTCGAGATCCCGGACACGGCCCGGCCGCAGGTCGCCCTGACGCTCCGGCTCGGCGGGGAGGAGCTGGACCGGGTCACGACGCACGCCGATGGCGGGCGGGTCCTCGAGCTGATGCTGCCGGTCTGGACGCCGGGCAGCTACCTGGTGCGGGAGTACTCGCGCCACGTGCAGCAGTTCACGGCTGCGGGCGAGCATGGAACCGCGTTGCGCTGGCACAAGAGCGCGAAGAACCGCTACCGCGTCGCGATCGGGGGTGAGCATGCCGTCGAGCTGCGCTGGCTGGTCTACGCGCACGAGCTGACGGTGCGCACTGCCGACGTCTCGCCCGAGTTCGCGGTGCTGAACGGTGCCTGCCTGTTCCTGTGGCCGGTGCTCGGGCTGGAGCGGCGCGCGACGGTGGAGCTGCAGTTGCCGGCCGGCTGGCAGCTCGCCTGCCCGTTGCTGCGGGGGGGGATCAGCGCAGCCCGCACGGCATCGCTCGCTCCCGCCGACCTCCGGCAACTGGTCGACGCGCCGATGCTCGCCGGACCGTTGGACGTGCGGGCGTTCCACGCCGCGGGGGTCGAGCACCGGTTCATCTGCGCCGGGCTGGGCGACCTCCCGCTGCCGGACGCGCTGCTCGCCGACACGACGCGCGTCGTCGAACAGGCGGCAGCCGTGTTCGGTGGCGGGCTGCCGTACGAGGAGTACACGTTCCTGGTCGCCTTCACCGACCAGGGGCGCGGCGGACTCGAGCATCGCGACTGCAGCCTGCTGCTGTTTCCGCGCACGTCGCTGCACGCGCGCAAGGGCTACGAAGACTTCCTCGGTCTGATCGCGCACGAGCACTTCCACGTCTGGAACGTCACGCGGATGCGGCCGGCGGAGCTGTGGGAGCCGGATCTCGAACGGGAGAACCACACCGAGCTGCTGTGGGTCGCCGAGGGATTCACCGCCTACTACGACGATCTGCTCTGCCGCCGCGCCGGCGTGCTGTCGCGTGAGCGCTACCTGCAGATCCTTGCGGACAATCTCGGCAACTGCCTGACGACACCGGGCCGACTGTTGCACCCGCTCGCGAATGCGAGCTTCGACGCATGGATCAAGCTCTATCGGCCGGACGAGAACACACGCAACTCGACGCAGAGCTACTACACCAACGGTGCGCTCGCGGCGCTGTGCATCGATCTGCGGATCCGTGACTCCACCGACGGCGCGCGCTCGCTCGACGACGTGCTGCGCCAGCTGTGGGAGCGCACGTGGCAGCAGCAGCGCGGCTACACCGAGGAGGACGTCTGCGCTGCGGTCTCGGCAGCAGCCGGCTCCGAACTCGGGCCGTTCGTCCGCGAGCTCGTGCATGCGCCGTTCGACGTCGACTTCCGCGCAACGTTGGCAGCGTTCGGGCTGCAGCTCAGCCACGAGCGGAAGGAAAGCGCCTGGCTCGGGATCACGCTGGCGCGCGACTCGATGCGCGTGGCGTCGGTCCACAGCGACGGACCGGCCGCCGAGGCAGGTCTGCTCGCCGGCGACGAGATCCTCGCGGTCTCCGGTCTGCACGCCCGGGCCGCCGACTGGCAGGAGATCCTGGCCGCCGCCAGCGCCGGCCGCGATCGGATCCATCTGTGGGTGGCGCGGCGCGGGCTCGTGCGCGAGCTGAGCTGCCGCGTCGCATCCGATCCGGTCGGCAAGCTGAAGCTCACGCCGATGCCAGACGCCGACGAGCGCCAGCAGCGCCTGCTCGCCGGCTGGCTGGGCAACGGCTGACGCAGTCCCGCTACGCCGGCGGGAGTGCGCGATGCGAGCCGTCGCAGTACGGCTTGTTGCGGCTCGTGCCACAGGCGCACCACGCCACCTGCTTCTCCTCGTCGAGCTGCACCTTGATCGGCGCATGCTCGGTGCCGCGGTGCGTGCCATCGCAGTACGGGAATCGCGCGCTGCGCTGGCAGACGCAGTACGCGTAGCGCCCCGGCTTGCAGACGGTCACGTACGGTGACCGCTGCGGACTGCCTGGTGGTGGCGATTCCCGGGGATCCTGCTCCATGTGCGCGATCGGCTCCGAAAGCCCGTCCTGCTAGCGGAACCTGCGGATCACACCGCGCACGATGCCACGGATCTCGACTCGCTCCGGATAGATCGGCTGCATCTCCGAGTTCGCCGGCTGCAGCCGGATGCGATCCTTCTCGCGGAAGATCCGCTTCAGCGTCGCCTCCTCGCCATCGACGATCGCCACGACGATCTCACCGTCCTGCGCCGTCTCGCGGCGTTCGACGACGACGAGGTCTCCGTCGTCGATGTGATCCTCGATCATCGACTTGCCGCGCACGCGGAGCAGGTAGTGCCCCTCCCCATGCGGCACGATCTCATCGAGGCTCAGCTCCTCGCGGTCCTCGAGCACCTCGATCGGCCGGCCGGCCGCGATCTGGCCGAGCAGCGGCAGCCGGATCGAGCTTCCGACCTCCGCCTCACCATCCGGGTCGTACAGCACGGCAACCGCCCGCGCCTTGGCGCGATCGCGCTGCACCGCCCCCTTGCGGATCAGGTGATTCAGGTGCTCGTACACCGTGATCTTGCTGATCCCCAGCGCCGCGGCCGCCTCCTCGAGGGTCGGGGAGATGCCGTGCTGGCGGCGGAAGTCACGGAAGTACCGCAGCACGCGGATCTGCTTCTCGGTGAGCATGATCTTCATGGTTCGCCTTCGTGGAGCAATCTGACCGTCTCGATCCAACCGGCAGTCCGCACGACCTCAGCGGAGTGAATCCCGCACTCCAGCCTCAGGCGAAGACCGCCAGCGCCATGAGGCCGGCCATCATCGCAGCCAACCCCAGCATTTCGAAGCACGCAGTTGCACTCGCGCGGAATCGCGCAGAAACGCGTGGAGAAACGGTGCAGGACCCGCGGAGAAACGTGGCCGGGCAACTCAGGGTCGTCATGTTCGGCTTCTGTTAGGAATCAGACTCCGGGGAGGCTAGCCGAACGAAACCCGAAAGCCAGCCCTTTGTTCGGTTTTTGTAGGGGCGCTCTCCACCGCTGCGGTGGAGGGCATGTAGAGAACCTTCCACCCAACCCTCGGCGGCTGCAATTCATGCAGCAGCACGGACTTCGGCACCGCGGCAGTGGTCCTCCTGATGCAGCGCGAGACCGAAGTTCGGCACCTGCTCTGCGGCGACCATGCCCTCGCGTACCTGGTACTGACCGAGCTCGAGGAAATCGCCGCCGCGGCACGCGCGGACCTTCCGGTGGACGGTCCGAGGCTGCTGCTGGTGCTCCGCTTCTTCTGCGAGTTCCTCGAGACCACGCACCAGCAGCTCGAGCACGAGGTGCTGTTTCCGGCGGTTTTCCACCATGGCGACGCGGCCGAGATCGAGCTCGCCGGCCGGCTGACCGCCGAACACGACGAGTCGCGGCTGCTGCTGCGGATGCTCGCGCTGGCTGCCGAGCCGGCCGGGCCGATCGCGCTGGCGGAGCGCGAAACCTTCCACGATCTCGCCACGATCTATGCACAGCGGATGCGTGAGCACATGGCGACCGAGGAGCGCTCGTTGTTTCCGTTCGCCGACTCGCTCGAGCTCGACCCGCCGCAACGGCGCGCGCATGCGGCGACGCAGGCTGTGTGGCGCGCGCGCATGCAGCGCACGCGCTGAACCAGCGCGCGGCGCAGAAATGCTGCGCCGCTTCGCTATAACGCGGAGCGATGCTCGCGCTGCAACGACCGCTGGTGTTCCTCGATCTGGAGACGACGGGCCTCGAGGTGGAAGCGGATCGGATCGTCGAGATCGGCATGGTCCGTCTCGCGCCGGACGGCACGCGCACGACGCTCGTCGAGCGCGTCGACCCGGGCGTCGAGATCCCCGACGCGGCGACGCGCGTGCACGGCATCTGCACGGAGGACGTGCGCGGGCTGTTCGGCAAGCCGCGGCTCGCGCGGATCGGCCAGAAGCTGCTCGACTTCCTCGGCGATGCGGATCTCGGCGGCTTCAACGCGCTGCTGTTCGACCTGCCGCTGTTCGAGGCGGAGTGCCGGCGGCATGCGATCCCGTTCGCCCGCGCCGGCCGCCACATCGTCGACGCGAAGACGATCTTCCATTGCCTCGAAACTTCCTGGGATCGCTACCTGATGGGACCGCGCAACCTGACTGCCGCGGTCCGGATGTACTGCGGCCGCGAGCTCGAAGGCGCGCACTCGGCCGGCGCCGATGCCGAGGCCGCGCTCGACGTGCTGCTCGCGCAGTTGACGCGTTACCCGGATCTGCCGCGCACCGTCGCGGAGCTGCACGAGTACTGCGCGCGCGTCGCCGACGGGCTCGAAACGAGGCGCGCGTAGCGCGCCCTGCGGCTACCGCTCCTTCCGCTCCTCCTCCCACGGGAGCTCGGCAACGTCCACGTCGGGAGTCGTCGCCGAACGCTCGGAGCCGGGCACCGCGTCGAGCATCACCGTGATTGCACGCTCCTCGTCGCCTGAGCGCACCCGCAGGTGGATCGGGTCACCAGCCATCCGGCTTTGCACCAGCAGCTGCAGATGGAACGAGTGCTGCACCGGCACGCCGTCGATCGCCAGCAGGCGATCCCCCTTGCGCAGGCCGGCGCGCGCCGCGGGGGCATTCGGGACGACCTCGGCGATCTTCGCCCCCGGCCCGACGTCGCTCGCGTCCGGTGCCAGGCCGAGGAACCCGCGTTGCAGCCGCTCACCATCCCGCATCCGCGCGAGCAACGGCTCGATCCCCGACAGCATCGCCGCGAAGCCGATCCCGGAGTCGTAGAACTCGACGCCGACGTCGCGACCGCTGAGTGACAGCGGCGTGATGACGCCGAACACCCGCCCCTCGACGTCGATCAACGGCCCGCCGTAGTTGGCCGGCGACGTCCACGCATCCGTCTGCACCGCGCGGCCGAACAGCCGATCGCGCGCGGACACGATCCCGCCGTGCACGCTCGGCGTACGCGGCCCGAACGTGCGCCCGAGTGCGAAGGCCCACTGCCCGACGCGCACGTCATCGCGCGGGACCAGCTCCGGCACCGCCAGCCCGGTCGCGTCGATCTTCAGCAGGGTGAGCCCACGGCTGGTGTCCTCACCGGCACGCTGCGCCTGGAACGCACGACCGTCGGCGAGCGTGACGATGATCGCGCTCGGCTCGTAGTTGAGCACGAAGCTGGACGTCACGATCCAGCCATCCGCGCTCAGCACGAGCCCGGTCGAGGTCCCTTGCGCCTGCAGGAAACCGGGCGGTGCGATCCCTTTCTTGTCATCCGGCGGAGGCTTCTCCGGCCCCTCCGGCGGTTCCGGCTTCTCCGGCGGGCGCGGGCGCGGCGCCCCGCCGGCCGGCGCGTCCGGCTGCTGCTCCGGGCCGATCCGCCGCCGCGCTCCGCCGATCGTCTCGATCGTCACGATCGAGGCCTGCACGCGCCCGATCGCGCGGGCGAGCACCGTCTCGAGGGCGAGCAGCTGCTCCGGGTCCTGCGCTTGCGGCGCCGGCCCCTGCGCCGGCGGCGCGGGTACTAGCGTCACGAGGGCGGCGAGCCACGGCAGGTGCTTCATCGCGCCGCCTCCAGGCGCAGCGAGACGCTGACGATCTCCCGACCGCGTTTGACCTGCAGGCGCAGCTCGTCACCTGCACCGCGCGCGGCGATCGCGTCGCGAAACTCGGCGCAGCTGCGGATCGGCGTCGCGTCGACCCGGACGATCAGGTCATCCGGCCGGAGCCCGGCCGTCGCCGCAGGTGAGTCCTTCTCGACGCGCTCGACATAGGCTGGCGGCGAACGCCGCCCGCCGCGGTCGAACAGCACGATTCCGGTGAACGGCGGCGGCCGCTCGATCTCCTTCGGCTGCTCCGGCGGCAGCAGGTCGCCGCGCAGGATCCGCTCGACGTACGGCCGCAGCGCCTCGGCCGGAATCGCAGCCGAGATCTGTGTGTTGGTCTCCTTCGTCTCGAGCAGCCGCGCGTTCAGCCCGATCCACTCGCCGCGCAACGTGAACAGCCCGCCCCCGCCATGGCCGGGGCTGTTCGGCGCGTCGGTGATCCAGAGCTCGCCGGAATGCTCCACCTCGCTCAGCCGGTAGCGCATTCCGGTCTCCGCGCGAGCGACGAGGAGACCGAACGTCGCCGAGACCTTCTCGGAGAACTCCGCCAGGCGGAACGCATTGCCGAGTGAGACGACGAAGGTCCCGGGCGCCGTCGGCTCGCCGCCGTGCAGCGAGAGCGGCGCCAGCTGCTTCCCCTGCGGGTCGAACTTCAGGATCCGCGCGCCGAGCTTCGGATCGGCCGGCAGCAGCTCGGCGTCGTACACCGAGCCGTCGTACAGCACGACCCGCGTGCTGCCCGGCTGCAACATGATCAGATCGAGGGTCAGCACGTGCCCCTGCGCGCTGATCAGCACCCCGCTGGCATACGGTTCGATGCCGCGCAGGCCGGACGCGCCGTGCACCTTGACGATCGATGGCAGCAGCTCGTGGATCCGCTGCTCCAGCGGCGTGTGCGGGGCGCGCTCAGCGAAGGCGTACGCCTTGCCGAAGTCGCGGAACTGCGCCCGCAGCGCGGCCGCGCACAGCAGGACCGGCAGCACTGACTGCCACCACTTCATCGCGCGGGCCTCCGGAACAGCGTCAGATCCTGGTCGGCGAACACCGGCCCCTCGAGCCTGCCGGGCGGCTGCAGCGCGCCATCGACGACCGTGCGCAACTGCTCGCCATGGCGCGTGCGCTCGACGAGTCCTTTGCGCAGCGGGTCACGCAGCCGGTAGCCCTGCGCGTTCCCCTCGCGGTCGTAGAACACCTGCCGCTCGCCGTCGCCCGGCAGCTCGTAGCGCAACGCCGGCCGCGCGAACGACATGATCCCGCCGGCCAGCAGCGCGTCGGCCAGCATGAGGTCCCGCTCGGCCTCTTGGCCGAGCCAGGGATTCGTCGCCAGCTCGCGCTCGAGCAGGGCCGTCTCCTCGGCAGTCAGCTCGCGCACCTTGCCCTGCTCGACCGCGAACGCGTCCTCCGCGGTACGCACCAGCACCAGCCCGCCGCGCTCGAGGCGCAGGCGCGGACCGGACCGGTACAGCGTCGTCGCGCCGTCCGCCTCGTGCAGCGTCACGCGCGCACCGCGCGACGCCAGCCCGCCTGGCGCCCAGCCGGACGTCAACGCGATGCGCGCCTTGCGCCGCACGTCGGGCGGGGCCAGCCGGTCCGGGTTGCGGCTCGACCCGGTGTCGAGGCGCGGCAACGCGAACGTGATCTCCTTCTCGCCGCCGCCGTCCTTCGGCCGATACGCCAGCGTCACCCACGAACCGGCCGGCAGCACGCCGACCAGCGTCGCGAGCTGGTTCGCGCTGCGGATCTCGGTCCCGTTGAACCGCAGCAGCTCGTCGCCGAGCTGCACGCCGAGCTTGCCGGCGATCGAGTCGGCGAACGTCGACTGCACGAAGACCCCGCGATGGTCCCCGCCCGGCGCGGTCATGTACCAAGCATTCAGATCGATGGTCCCGTGCTCGGCGTGCCGGCCCGCCATCAGATCCCCGAGGAAGTTCCGGATCTGGTTGCTCGCGATCGCGAACCCGACCCCGGTGTTGACGCGCCCGCGGTCGCGCACCGAGATCCGGCCGTTGATCCCCACGATGCCACCGTGCAGGTCGAACAGCGGCCCCCCGGAGTTGCCCGGATTGACCGGCGCATCCACCTGGATGCAGTCCGGATAGACCAGGAACCGGTTCTGGCCGCCGCCCTGGTAACGGTGCGTGCCGGACACGATCCCCCAGGTCACCGTCGGCACGAAGTCGGTCGCCAGCAGGAACGGGTTGCCCATCGCGAACACGCTCTGCCCGACCAGCAGTTGCTCGGAGTCTCCCAGCCGCGCGTAGCGGTAGGCCCCACCGTCCTCGCGCGGCCGCAGCAGCATCACGGCCAGGTCGCTGCCGGGATCGATGCCGAGCACGTCGGCGAGTTGCAGGGTCCCGTCCGGCAGACCTAGCCGCATCGTCTTCTGCGCCGGATCGCCATCGTCCTGTTGGCCGCGGCGCCGCTGCGCCTGCACGACGTGGAAGTTCGTCAGCACGAATCCGGCCGGATCGAAGATCACGCCGGAGCCGCCCCCCTGCCCTTGCAGCGGCATGACCGCGACGACGGCCGGCGCGACGTACTCCATGATCTCGACCCGCTGCTGCTCCGCCGCGCGGACCCGTGCGAGCGCGTCCTCCTGCGGCACCAACGCCGAGCACAACGCCAGCACCAGCATCGGCTCAGTCCTTCTCCTGACGCCACACGCGTGCAGACGCGAACACGCAGTGATCGCCCAGATCGAACCGCTCGCCGAAGTCCGCCTCGAGCGTCAGCCTCTCGACGTTGGTGACCGGCAGCTTCAGCGTCGCCGGCGCCGTCTGCGGCGTGAGCGCACCGGAGTCGAACAACAGCCGTCCGTCGCCATACACGCGCAGGATCGCGTGGGCCTGCTGCCCGGCCCGCTCCTCGAGGCCGGCGACCGCGCCGAACCAGTCGTAGCGCTTGCCGAGGTCGAACGTCAGCCGCGTGCGCGGGATCAATGCGAGCCCACGTTCGTGCTCGCTGCCGCCGACCCGGATCGCGCCGCCGGCATGCGCACGGTCCACGTGCCACGGCCAGACCCGATCGAACGCAGGCGTCTGCTCGACTGCCGGCTGCAGATCGGACAGGTAGCGCATCGCGTCCGATTGCACGTGCAGCGCGCGCAGATGCTTCAGTTCGATCGCGGTCGTGACGCGGTCGTCCAGCTCGAGCCGCAGCCACGGCGGTGCCAGCTCGACGAGCCGCCCCTGCAGGGGCGGGGCCTCGCTGAGGACTGCGGTCACGCGCATTCCGGTCAGCGGGTCGGCGGCGGCACCGGATTCCTCACCGAACAGGATCCCGTGCACGCGCGCGTACGGCAGCCGCTGGGTCTTCCCCTGGAAGCTCACCAGCAGCTCGCCAGCGTCGGCGTCGAAACCTTCGAACGCGACGCCGAGCCGCCGGACGGTCTCGCCGCTGCGCGCGAACAGCATGTCTCCGGCGGATCGCTGCGCCAGCGCTTGCATGAACTCCGGTTGCGCCGGCTCCTCGAACCGGATCGCGCGCACCCGGGCGATCGGCACGTCGAACCAGCGGTCGGCGACGACCGGCTTGAAGCGCAGCAGGCGCTCCTTGCCGCCCAGCACGCGCCCGCGGAGCTGCATGCCGCTGCGCAGCCAGAGTTCGCCGCTCGTCGTCGGCACGCGCTCCACGGCAGCTGCCGGCAGGAACCGCAGCGACGAGACTTCGCGCAGCGCCACGGCGGCGCCGCCGGCGGCGTGCAACGTGTCGTCCTGGATCCGCTCCAGCGCGATCCGCTCCGTGCCGCCGTCGAGCCGGTGGAGCTCCACCTGCACCGGCGCTGCTTCCTGGGCCGCGACCGTGGCGGCCAGCAGCAGCGCCGCGCCGGATCTCATCGGCCGGTGCCGAGCCGCCGGTAGTACTCCTCGAGCAACGCGCGGTAGTGCGGCGGCAGGTTCTGCTGCACGTCGGTCTCCACCGCGGCACGGTCCTGGTCCTTGGCGCGACCCCAGCGGTCGGCCACGCCCGGCACCTTGTTCAACGCACCGATCCGCGTCGCGCCGGCGTCGGGCAGCGCCGACTTCGTGGCCGGGTTGCTCGGGTTGTTCAGTCCGCCCGGTCCGCCGCCCATCTGCTTCTCGCGCTCTTCGATCTCCTCGATGATCTTCTGCAGCTCGCTGACGATCGCGTCCTGGCGCTTCTGCGTCTCCTCGCCGGTGTCGGTCTTCTTGATCCGGCGCTCGACCCCCTTCATCTCGTCGGCGAGTCCGTGCAGCGGGCTGTCCATCTGCGCCTGCAGCTCGCCGACGTGCTGCTCGGCCGCGCTGCGGAAGCGCTCCGGCGCGGCGGGGAAGAACTGCAGGAACGCGGCGAACGCGCGCAGCGCCTGCTCCGGCTGCGGCAGATCGCGCATCGCCTGGCCGAGGAAGAACAACGCCTCCCCGTCCAGCGGCGTGCGGTTGAGGTCCTGATTCAGGAACTCGCGCAGCACGACGATCGCGCGCTCCGGATCGTCGCCGTCCAGGAACACGCGACCGAGGTGGTAGCGCACATGCGCGCGCAGATACGGATCCGGATCGCCGGCCAGCAGCTTCGCCAGCGACAGGGCGGCCTCTGGATCGCCGGCCTCCGCCAGCTTCGCGGCGGCGCCGTAGTCGCCGGACCACGTGCGCAGGAACTCGTCGCAGGCCGCGGCGGCGCCGACCTCACCGATCCGCGCCGTCAGCGCATCGAGCTGCGCCGCCGGAACGCCCTGCGCCTGGAAGTGCGCGCGGAACGCAGCCGCGTCGAACGGCAGGAACGGCGACCTCGCCGGCTCGGCTGGCGCCGCCTGCTCCACCACCGGCGGCTGCGGGACCGGTGGATCCTGCTGCGCCGCGAGCCCGGCGCCGGCCAGCAGCAGCACCGCGCCGGTGCGGATCACTTGCCGTCCTCCGCGGTGCGCGTGATCCGGTTCGCCAGCTCACGCGTCAGCTCCTCGACGCGCCCCTGCTTGCGGGCGATCTCGGTTGCCTCGTCCTTCGCCTCCTCGGTCACGCGCACGACCGGCGGGACTTCGGTGTCGTACTGCTTGGTCCGCTTCGCGACGCGCTTCTGCAGACCTTGGATCAGCTTCAGCTCGGCCGAAGTCGGCACCAGCGCCGGCTCCCCGTTGCAGTTGCAGTTGCCACCCCCCTCGCCGGTCTCGACCGCGCGGCGGAGCGCGTCGATCAACAGCGCCAGGTTCGCTTCGATCTCCGCCTGCATCGCCTGCGTCGCCGTGCCGACCTTCTGTTCGGCGGCGCGACGCGAGACTGCGGCGAGGTCCGCCTGCAGCTCCTCGACCAGCTCCGGGAACACCGCGGTGGTCCCTTCCTCGATCAACAGCTTGTGCGCGTCGGCCGCCTCCGAGGCCAGCTCCGCCTCGCCGGTCGCGACGCCCCGGCACCGTTCGGCCAGGGCATTCGGCAGTGCGTTCCCGGCCGTCACGCTCTCGGCGATCAGCCGCTCGGTCGCCTTGGTCTGCTGCGACAGCTCCTTCTGCTTGGCGAGCATCGCGCCGAACCGCTCCTCGAGCGAACGCAGGACCCCGTCCTGCAACTGCTGGCGCAGCTGCGCCAGCGCGTCCTCGAGCGCCTTCTTGGCGTTCTCGAGCTCGTCCTGCGCGTCCTGCTGGTCCTGCTTCGCCTTGGCCGGCTTGTATTCCTTCAGGCTGCCGGCGGCGGAACGCTGCTTCGGCACCGCTTGTTGGACGTTCTGGCGGCCCGGCGTGCGCTTGCTCTCGCCGTTCTCGGCCTGCTCCGACTGCTCCATGTCCTGCGCGAGCTTGTCGGTGTCGATCCGCGTCGACTCCTGCTTCTTCGCCTGCAGCTCGAACGGGAGCTGCAACAGCTGGCGCCGCGCCTCCTCGCTCATCTGTTCGATCGCCTGCTTGGCTTCCTTCAGCTTCTGCAGCGCCTGATCCATGTCCTGCAGCGAGTTCTCCGGCTTGTTCTGCCCGAGCTTCTGCTGCGCCTTGCCCATCGCGCCGGCCGCCGACTGGCAGGAACCGGCACAGGACCCGCCACCCTTGGCGTCGTTCGGCGCGCCAGGCTGGCTCTCCGGCGGCTTCGCCCCGAGCTCCGCCTGCTTCTGGTCCAGCTCGGCGAGCTTCTTCGCGGCCTCCTCGGTCGCCTGCTTCAGCTCCCCTTCACGCTGTTCCATCTGCTGCGCCGCGTCCGGCTTGGCCGCCATGCCGGCAGCGTTCGCTTCGGCGCGCAGCGCCTCCTGGCGGCGGATCAGCTCTTCGAGCTCTGCCTGCGACGCGGCGAGCTGCTCGAGTTGTTCCTGCAGTGCCTGCGCGCGCGCGGCGTCCGCCTTCTCCGCCTTCTGCTGTTCGAGCAGCTCACCGACGCGCGCCTTGAACGCCTCCAGCCGCGCGATCTCCTCGAGCAGCTTGCGCAGGTCGGCGTTGCGGTCGAGCAGCAGGTCCATCAGCGCGAGCATCTCCTTGCGCGCGCCACGCATCTGCTCCAGCGATTCGTCCCACCGCTCTGCGGCGAGCAGCTCCTGGATCTTCCCGAGCGACTCGCGCAGCTGCTGCTCCTGGATGAAGCGGTTGCCCGCTTGCAGCACGCGGCTCTGTTCCGGCTCCTGCTCGGCGAGCGCCACCTGCAGCCGCTGCATGCGTTCGTGCAGCTCGGTGAACATCCGCTCGGCTTGACGCTGGGCAGACTCGACCTGCGCCATCGGCGCCGCGGTCAAAGCGAACAGGGTGAGCAGGCCCACCCGCAGGATCCGTCCAGCTTCCATCAGCGTCACTCCTTGCGGCCGTCGCCCTTTTGCGGGTCGGCGGCAGGTTGGTCCGGTCCGAAGATCTGGCTACCGAGCTCTCGAACGCGCTGTTCGACGCCGCGGATCGCCTCGTCCTCCAATCTAATCACCTGGCGCAGGGTCTCCAGCAGGGCGGCCAAGGTCTCGGCCTCCTGCATCTGTGCCAGGACCTGATCGACCACGAGCAGGATCGAGTCGCAGAGCCCGACGGCACCTGCCCTCGTGGCCTCGTCCCCATCGGTCGCAAAGTCTGCAGTCCGGGTGGCGCAGTTCGGGAAATCCTCCGCGGCGACCCGGGCCAGCGGGGTCACGATCTTGTCGGTCAGGCTGCCGATCTCGTTCGGCTCGAACAGCCGGTTGTTGAGCATCTCGGCGACGATCACCGCATACCGCTCGGACACGCCGCCGGCCCGCCGGCCGAGCGAACGCAGGTCCCGCGCCAGCGTGCGCAGGCGGTCGGCGGCCTTCACGGCGCGCGGGTCGGCTGCGGCCGGCGACACGATCGTCGCCAGCTCGTCGCGCTGCATCGCCAGCGTGGTCCGCACCTCGTGCAACTCGCGGCGCTGCTCCGCCTGGCGGCGTTGCAGGTCCTCGAGCAGCTTGTCGCGCGTCACGACGCGCAGCGTCACGACCTCGCTCGCACCCTCCTGCGCCGGCGGGGGCGTGCGGTCGGTCGCGGTCAGCTTCAGCGCGAGCGTCTGACCCGGTCGGATCCTCGCCTGCTCGGCCGGGGCATCCGGTGCGAGCTGGCGCAGGTCGAGCAGCACTTCGCTGGTGAACTCCGGCGCGCCTTCGACCATCGCACCGAGTCCTTCGAACGGCGCCGGTTCGAAATCCGGCGGCGCGAGCGGCTCTTCGCTCGTCTCGGTGCGCTCTTCGGTGATCCGCAGCCAGCCCTGTGCCGTCGCCAGTCCGTAGTCGTCGCGCAGCGTGACGCGGCCGGGGATCCGCGCGACCGCCGTGATCATCGAGCCGACGCCATGGATCGCGAACGTGACGCCAGGACGCTGGTCCTCGACGACGCGCACGAACACGCGCGGCGGCGTGCGACAGCCGAGCTCGTCGGTGTCGACGACGTCGAGCTCGAGCACGCCGCTCTCCTGTGGTTGCAACTCGACGCGCAGCGAACGGCCGTCCTCGCCGAGCACCGCCGCGATCGGCTCTGCCGTGCCGAGCTGGGCGTGCCCGCGACGCAGCGCCTTGTCGCTGCGGGCCCGCACCAGAAGGCTGCCGCCGCGCGGCACGCGCACATCCCCTTCCGCCGGATCGAACGGACGCGGCTGCGCGCCGATGTACTCCGGCGGCGTGATCTGGATCTGCAGCTCTTCGAGCCGCGGCCGCGGGACCAGCAGCACCGCGAGCTCGCCGGTCTCGCCATCGCCGCCGGTCGCGACCAACGTGACCGGCTCGATCAGCGCCGAGAGCGTCGCCGAGAACTCGCCGCCGATCCGCGCCATCGGCTCGGTGCTCCGTTCGCCGCCGGCGAATTCACAATGCAGCTCGACCTGCTCCGGCACGACGCCGCTCGCGGCGACGCGCACCGTCAGGTCGTCCCCCTCGGCGATCCGCAGCTGTCCCTGCGGCGCATCGAGGAACGCCAGCGTCGTCGCGCGTGGCCAGGCGACGTCCTGCAGCAGCAGGTTGCGGCGCAGCCACAGCGCCGCCGTCTCCGGCGCCAGCAGCAGCGGCAGCAGGATCACCGCGGCGGCGCCCCCCAGCGTCGCGAGGTACCCGCGCGCGCGGCGGCGGTCGAGCGCGGTCGCCGCACGCAGCTCCGGCAGCCGCGCCTGCATCTGCGCGACGACCCGTGTCATCAGTCCCATCGAGCTGTCGCCGCGTGCGGTTCCGCCGGCCAGCGCGCGTTCGAACTGCACCCCGCTGATCAGCTCCTGGCGCAGATCCGGGCGCACCCGTTCGAGTGCCAGCGCCAGCTCGTCCTCGTCGAGGCGGACCGCCAGAGGTTGCCACAGCCGCCGGCGCAGCAGCCAGACGATCCCGGCGACCGCGAGCAGCAGCAGCGCCGCGCGGTAGCCGACTTCGAGCCGCAGCGAGCGATCGAGCACCCAGCTCAGCCAGCCGAACAACGCCGCCGCCGCAACGGCGAGCGCGCAGCCCTCGAGCAGGATCGCGCGGCGGGCGCGCAGGCGCAGCCGGCCGAGCACCGGCTTCTCGGTCCGCGACAGCACCGGAGCGGTCATGGCAGGTTCCCTCGCTTGCGCAGCCACCATTCGATCGCGAGCACGCCGACCAGCAGCAGGACCGTCGGCCAGCCGTCCCAGATCGGGTGCGGCGTCCGATGCACTTCGACCGAGGTCGCCGACGGGATCTCGCGCAGTGCCGCGAGCAGCTCCTGCGGAGTCGCGCAGTGCTTGCCGCCGCGCGCACTCGCGATCGCCGCGAGCTCCGGCCGGTCGAGCGGGCCCTCGGTCTCGATCTGCGCCGGGACGACTTCGAGCGAAGCCTCGGCCGTCTGCGTGCCGCCGGCAGCCGCGCGCACCAAGTGGAACCCGAGCCGCTCCGGACGCAGGATCCCGGCGTAGCCGCCGGGCGACTCCTCGCGCGGCAGCAGCTTCAGCCGTTGCGCCGGCTCGCGGCCGCGCGCGATCTCGATCTCGAAGCTGTCGGCCACCAGCGGACGGAACTGGTCGTCGCGGACGTCGGCCGTCACACGCACGACGTTGCCGAGCTCGACCCGCGTCTCGGAGAGCTGCAGCCGCACGCGACCGCGGCCGGCGAGCAACCGCCCCTCGTGCAGCCAGCGGATCCCGCGCACCCAGAACCGGTCGTAGGCATCCTTGAATGCCGACCGCCAGCGGAACGTCTCGTCGGTGCCGAGATAGACGACGCGGCCGGCGCCGACGAATTGGGTCGCGACCAGCGGCATCGGGCCGCTGTCCCCACGCACGGTCGGGTTGTTCTGCTGCGCCAGCACGAGCGCGGCCGGCTTCGCGCGGCGGATCGGGAACGCGAAGTGCGACCCGGCCAGGATCGACCACAGCCGCTCGTTGGCGTCACGCTCCGGCAACAGCTGCGTCATCGGATGGCCGGAGCCATCCGGCGTCAGCTCCCACGGCCACGGGCGTGGGAACGCGCGTCCGAGGTTGATCAACCGGTAGTCCGCCTCCTGCATGTCGGCGACGACCGGCAGCAGGTCGGCCAGCGGCTGCGTCGGCGCGGTCTGCCGCAGCGCGTCGAGCGTGTACTTCTCCCCGGCGATCCACCACAGGCCGACGCCACGGTCGACGACCTGCGCGTGCATCAGCTCGGCGAGTTCCTTCGAGATGTGCTGCGAGTCCGGATCGAGCAGCACGAACACATCGAACGGCTCGAGCCCGGCGCGGTCGTCCGGCAGCGTCTCCAGCACCGTGTCGCCGTCCTGTGGGAAGTCGGCAGCCGCGCTGGTCAACCAGCAGGAGACGTCGATCGTCTTGTCGCGCAGCAGCGTGTCGCGCAGGATCCGGTACTCGTGCGTCGGCCCTCCGGCCAGCAGCAGCACGCGTGTCTGCTCGGCCAGCGTCTCGATCCGGACCTGCCGCTCGTGCCGCTCCGGCAGGAACGCCTCGCCGTCCGGCGGCCGCAGCGCGATCAACCAGTTGCTCGGGCCCGGCTCCTCCGACGTCAGCGCGTCGAACTCGATCCGCGCCTGCGGCTCGGCCGCGCTGAGCCGCGCGTGCCTGGTCGCGACCTGGACCGCGGTGCCGTCCGGTGAGACGCGCGACAACGTGACCGGCACGTCGACCCCGTCGTAGCCCTGCACCTGCAGCGTCGCGCTGATCCGGAACGGGTCCTTCTGGAACACCTTCTCCGGCGCATCCACGCGCGCCAGCTCGACCGCGGTCGTCGGTGACGGATCGCCGATCCCGAGCACGAGCGTGACCGGCACGCGCCGCTGGCCGATCAGCCGCGCGCTCTCGACGCCGCTCGGCCCGAGATTGCGCCGCCCATCCCCGATCAGCACGACCGCCGCGATGCTCGCATCGCGGCTGCGCTCGAGCGCAGCCCGCACGGCCGCGCCCGGGTTGGTGTAGCGCCCGTCGGCCACCAGCATTCCGAGGCCAGCTGGATCGATCGGATCCGCCCCCGCGGCGAAGCGGAACAGGCGCAGCTCGTTCTTCGGCGTAATCGCACGCGCGAACGCCTGCTCGGAGGCCGTCAACAGATGGCGTGCCAGATCGAACCGGCTGACCGCGGCCGGGTCGGCGATCCCGAGATCGCGCCAGGCCTGCGCGAGCGGCAGCACGTCGCCGCCGCGGTAACGGTCCTTGACCGTCATCGACTGCGATGCGTCCACCAGCACGACGACGTGACCCGGACGCACGTCCTTGCGCACGGCGACCAGCTGCGGCGCGAACAGCAGCAGGATCGCCAACAGCAGCGCCGTGCAGCGCAGCCCGGCCAGCAGCAGCCGGCGCCCGCGCGGCAGGTTCGCCGCCTCGCGGCGGTACGCGAACACGACCCCCGCCAGCACGATGGCGATCCCGAGCAGCAACAGCAGGACGATGCCCCCGCTCGGCCAGGCGGCGAGCTCGAACTGCAGCTCCGTGCCCGGTTCGACGTCGACACCTCGCATCCCGAGGATCCAGCGGAACAGCTCGTCCATCAGGCGACCCTCCGCCGTGTCAGCCAGAACCCCGACAGCAGCGATTCCAACGCCAGCGCAGCCACGAGCGCCAGCCCGAACACCCGCCACAGATCGCTCTGCGCTCCGGCGAGCGCCGCACCACGCAGCTCGTCACTCTCGTGGACGTCCAGCACGGCGCGCGCCGGTTCCGGATACGTCTGCTGCAGCAGCGTGCGCGTCATCGGCGCGAGCCGGCTCTCGGCCAGCGGCGGCAGCCGCGCGAGGACCCGGCGCTCCGGGGTGCCGGCGTGCGGCGTCAGCTCCAGCTCGAACAACCCGAATCCGGACAGCTCCCGCATCGGGATCGCGAGCCGCGCATCGCCGGTCCCGTCCCCTTCGATCGTCGCCGTGAACGTGCGCACGACCGGATCCGGACCGACCCCGCGCACGATCACGTCCGGCCGCAGCCGCGCCAGATCGAGCGTCAGTTCGTGCGTCCCCAGCGGTCCGTGGTTGTACGGCCGCGGATCGTGCCGGCGCCCGAGCGCGCGGTGCGTCTCGTGCGCGACGACCAGCAGCGCCGGCGTCGCCGGCCAGTTCGTCCACGCGATGTCGGCCGTCGTCGTGATCAGCGCGACTTCGCCCGCTGGCTCGTCGTCGGCGCCGTGGAACTGCCGCACGAGCATCAACGGGGCACCACCCGGATCGTGGACTCGCAGCAACGTGCGCGCCCCTTCGCCCGGATCGGCCGCCAGCGTGAACCAGCGTCCGACCAGCACGACGCGCGCGAACCACTGCTCGAGCAGGTCCTGCGCGCCGACGAAAATCCGGTGATCCCGGTCCCCCAGATGCACCGACAGCGGCGCATCCATGTCGCCGGCCAGTTCGCCGAGCGGAGCTGGCAGCAGGCCGGCCCCGCCGCGCCACAACCGCGCGGTGTAGGTACCCGGATCGACCTGGTCACCGAGGAACCAGACCATGCCGCCGCCGGCGCGGACGTATTCCTCGAGCTTGCCGACCACCGCCTCGCCCGGCGCCGCGACGTTGCACAGCACGACCAGGTCGAAGTCGCCGAGCTGCGTCTCGCCGAGCTGATGGTCGCGGATCACGGTCGGCGCGATCCCGCTGCGCGCATCGCCGCCTGGCGCGAACGCCGCCGTCAGGAAGAACGTCTCGCTGTCCTCCGGCGCATCGCCCGGAGCGCCATCCACGAGCAGCACGCGCGAGTGCTCGACGACCGGCAGCGCGAGCGCGCGGGCGTCGTCGACCGGGAAGCGATCGACCGGCAGCCGCGCGACGAGCCCGTGTCCACCCTCGGTCGCGAATGTGTGCCGCAGCGTCAGCGTGCGCGTCTCGCCGGAGGCGAGTGGCGGCAACGGCTGCACGTTCTGCGCCCGCCCGTCCACCTCGACCGCCAACTCGCTCGCGTTCGACGTGTCGGACCCGAAGTTGTGCACGTCGACTGCGAGCTCGAGCGGAACGCCGGCCACGAGCGTCCGGTCGAGCGGCCGCACGTCGACGATGCCCACGTTCTCGGCGGTGCGTTCGCCGACGACCAGCACCTCGACGCGTTGTTCCTGCGGATCGAGCTGTGCCAGCACCGCGGCGACGTCGTTGCGGGCGCGACCTTCGGCGTCCAACCAGTCGACCGCACGGAAATCGGTGACGACGTGGATCCGCGTCCGCCGCGCGTCCGGCGTCGCCGCTGCCTGGGCGACCGCCGCACGCAGCAGACCACCGAGCTCCAGTTCACCATCGCCGACCGCGACGGTCGCGAGCTGCTCGCGCACGCGCGCCCCGAGACCGCGGTCGATCGGCAGCGCCACCTGCTGTGGCCGATCCGGCGCGGAAGCGAGCAACAGCGTCCAGAGATCCCCGGTGCGGTTCTCGCCGAATCCCTCGGCCAGGGCCGTCACCGCCGCGACCGCGCGCTGCATCGCATTGCCGGCCCCGACGCGCTGCGCCATCGACGCCGAGTCGTCGAGACAGACGACATGGTGCGTGCGCCGCTCACCGAGGATCGTGCCGGCCCACTGCGGGCGCGCGACGGCGAACACGAGCAGCAGCACCGCGAGCACCCGCAGCAGCAGCAGCAGCCACTGTTCCATCAGCAGCCGCCGCCGGTTGCGCGCCAACGCCGCCAACAGGAACGTCATCGCCGCCCACGGCCGCCGCTGGTAGCGCCGCCGGTTCAGCAGGTGGATCACGATCGGCACCGCCGCGATCGGCAGTGCCCACAGCAGCATCGGGTTCAGGAAGCCGAAGCCGAGCACGCCGTCACCGCTGGTAGATCGGGACCAACGAGTACGGCAGCTGCAGGATCGTCAGCGCGATCGCCGTGCCGTAGGTCGTACCGACGCCATCCCCTTGCCAGGAGCCGTCGGCACCCTGCTGCGAGAGCAGCCAGGCCGACATCCGGCGCCAGTAGTCGTCCCAATCCTTGCCACCGCGCTGGTACAGCGCCTGCGCGAGGTAGAGGTGCGAGTAGTAGTGATGGCCGTTGTTGCTGCCGTTGACCGGCAGGTGGCGCACAGCGAACTGCAGCGCCTTCTCCGCCATCGGATCGTCGTAGCGGCCGGCGTAGTACAGCACGGCGACCGCGGCCGCCGTGATCGGCGGGCGGCTCGCGCCCCCGCTGCGCGCGGCGTAACGGATGCCACCGTCGCTGTTGGCCGACTTCGCGATGTAGCCGACGGCCTTTTGGATCGTCTCGATCGGGACCGTGATCCCGGCGTTGCGGCACGCGCGCAGCGCCTGCAGCTGCGTCACCGTCACGCTCCCCTCGTCCGAGTTCGACTCCG
This sequence comes from uncultured candidatus Brocadiaceae bacterium, assembly GCA_964483245.1. Lineage (GTDB taxonomy): Bacteria > Planctomycetota > UBA1135 > UBA1135 > UBA2386 > CAZABP01. The sequence goes on from CAZABP010000001.1 coordinate 202,203, forward strand.
GCGCGTAGTACCAGCCGCCGAGCGAGGACTGCGCGCGCGCGGTCAGCTTGACCGCACGCGACAGCACACCCTGCAGGTTCTCCTGGCGGCGGGCGTCCTCCTCCATGCCGTAGACCTCGGCCAGGAACAGCGTCGCGAAGCCGTGGCCGTACATGCTGCGCCCCTCCTCCTGCACCGCCGTGATCACGCCGTCCGGTTGCGCGCTGCGCATCAGGAAGTCGACCGCCTGCCGCACCGCGCGCCAGTGCTTGCCCCGCGTCGGCGTCGCGCCCGACCCGAGCAGCGCCATGCCGGCCAGCCCGGTCATCGCGGTCGGATACGTGCCGTAGCCGCCGGAGCCGCGCCACGAGCCGTCGCGGTTCTGCGTCCGCACCAGGAAGTCGAGCCCGCGCGCGATCGCGGCCTCGATCTCCGGCGTGACGCCGGGCGGACGCACGGCGTCGTCTTGGGCCGGCGCAGCCGGGACCAGCAACAGCACGAACCAGGCGGCGGACGGCGGGATCCTCATCGCGAACCTCCGGGGGAGTACAGCGCCGCGGTCTCGGCGGCGACGCCAGCGGCATCTTCGACGGCGCGCAGGACCTCGAGCCGCGCCAGGTGCCAGTGCGGCCGCAGCCGCTGGCCGGCGCGCAGCGGGACGTCGAGCCACGGGCGCAGCCGGTCGAGCGCGGCGAGCGCCTGGTCGCGCGCACCGTGCGCAGCCATCGCCAGTGCGACTTCACGCGACAACCGCAGCAGACGGAACGCGAGGCTGCCCCGCGACTCTTCGTCCGCCGCTGCGAGCGCGCGCAGCAGCTGCTCGCTCGCGCCGACGAGATCGCCGCCGATCGCGAGCAGGCGCGCGCGCGCCGCGGCGTCCTCGATCCGTGCACTGCGTTCCTGCAGGGCGCGCCAGTCGGCGTAGACCTCGATCCCCGCCTCGTAGGCGACGACCAGCAGGGGCCCGTCGACGAACAGGTTGCAGGGCCCTTCCATCGACGACGCGCCGACGCCGAGCGACGGCAGCGGGATCCGCCGCCAGTTCGCGCGCGCCGCGGGCCCCATCTGCACGTCGCTGGGACGCAGCAGCAGGACTTCCCGCGCCCCAGGGATCAACACGAAGTCTTCGCCGACCGTGCCCCGCCCGCCCGGCGTGCCGGAGGGCATGTCGACTTCCCACAACCGCAAGCCGGTGCGATGGTCGATGCAGGTCAGCTTCGCGCCGGCGACGTACAGATGCGTGCTGTCCAGGCCGACCAGCTGCTGCATCGCTGCGTTGGCCGGCTTCTCGGCGAGCCACAGCAGCTCGCCGGATGCGCCATCCACGCCCAGCATCACGGTGCCATCGACCGGCGCGACGATGACGCGTCCGTCGACGACGTACAGTTCACCCGGGGCGAAGCCGCGGAGCAGCGAGACCTCCTGCGTCATGGCCTGCACGAAGCCCATCTGTGCGCGCCCGCGGCGCCGGATCGGGGCCGTGTCGTGGTACGGATGGCCGCGTTCGTAGCGACGCGCCCACAGCAGCTCGCCGCCGACGGCATCGACGGCCGCGAGCACACCCGCATGCGTCAACACGAATGCCGTCCCACCGCCCAACGCGACCGGCGCCACCGGCGCGCGCGCCAGCTCCGTGCCACCACTGTGCAGCGGGGTCAGGTAGACCAGCTCCCCATCCTTGGCGGCGCAACCGGCGAGATAGACCGCGTCGTCCCGCTGCACCGGGACCAGCAGCATCGCGCCATGCGGCGTCGGCGCGGCGAGGATCGTCAGCTCCTTGCCGAGCTCCCAGTCCTGCGACGACCAGACCCGCGCACCCGAGGCCGCATCCAACGCGACCAGCTCGTTCTCGAGCAGCGGCCGCAGCCCCGGCTGCAAGCGGGACGAGTCGCTGCCGACGATCGCGAACCGCAGGTCGCCTGCCGGCACGACGCGGTGCGCCAGCCAGTCGTAGGTCGGGATCCGGGAGCGGACCTGTCCCTGCCTCGGCTCGGGCGCGACGTCCTGCCCCTCACCGATCAGCCGGTGGCTGCCACTCAGCGGATCGAGCTCGCGCACGCGGTAGTGGTCCATGACGAAGATCGACTCGTCGCCGATCTCGACGAACGTCCCCGGTCCGTGCTGGTTCGCGATCGGAACCGCGCCCCCGCCACCGCCGTTGATCCGCACGATCTGCCCGTTCGACGCACGTGCGCCGCGGTACGGGCTCGGCGACGTGAACCGCAGCTCCCACAGCGGGAGCAACGGATCGTCGCTGCGTGACGCAGCATGGCTCCAATCCGGCGCGCCGCCGCCGGTGGCGGCAGCCGGCGTCGCCGCGAACCAGTCCGCTTGCGCGATGTCCTCGAGCGAGCGCAGCTCGCCGAGGATCCGCACGGTGCCGCGCGGGTGCTCGGCCCGCAGCTCGGCCAGCAACGCGGCCGCGTGCGCGCGTTCGCCGAGCAGCCCATGGCAGATCGCGATGCGCACGCGCAGCGACAGCGGGTCGATCTCCGTCAGCTTGGTGCGCAGCGATTCGGGATACGCATCGAGCAGGCGGCGGTAGCTCAGGATCGCCGGCCGCAGCGCGCCGCGCGCGAGCTGGAGGTCGGCGGCCGCCAACAACGCCCGCCCCGCGCCCAGAGTCAGGAAGTAGCGCTCGAACACCTGCTCCAACAGCCGCACGTCGGACGCGGCGAACGCGGTCTCGAACGCGCGCTGCGCCTCCACCTCGTACTGCTGCTGGTACAGCAGCCGCGCCGCCTCCGGCATCTCCGCCAGCAGCTCGTGGCACAGCAACCGGACCGGGCGATACAGCCGCAGGTCGGAGCTGAACACGGCGCGCGACGGGTCGACCTCTTCCTGCACCGGCGGCGGCGGCGCCTCCCCTTCCACCGGCGCGGCCAGCTCCTGCTGCGTGCGCCCCTCGATGACGTCCTGCAGCAGGCGGATCGCGCCGACGTAGTCCTCACGCTGGAGGAATTCCCGGGATTTGCGCAGGTAGCGGTCGAGACTCGCGCTCTCGAACATCTGCACGCGCACGCCGTCGTCCGGCTCCTCCTCCGCCGGCTGCGTGCCGGGTGCCGGGATCGCGACGCGCTCGATCCGGATCTGCGCTGGGATCGACGCCGCAACGGCCAGGCCGCCGACCAGCAGCGCGAGGAGTCGTCTCGACATGTCGGATCGTTCTGGGCTGGATTCGCGATCCGGGGCGGGAAGGACCGCGCGCAATCTACGTCGAGGTCCGACGACGGGCGAGCCCCGCGTCCGTTATCGTGCCCCTCCGACGCAGCTGCGTGATGATTCCTCCATTCCGTTCCTGGTCGTCGCGCGGCCTGCTCGCCTGCTGCCTGCTGGCCGGCGGCGGTAACGCAGTCCCTGCACAAGAAGGTGGCGAGGAATTCCAGGCGGTCGCGCAGCGGCTGATCGGCGCCACGCTGCGTGAGCGGCTCGACGTGTTCGCGCAACTCGTGCAGCGGCAGCAGGAATGGTTGCCGGCGATCGCGCTGCGCGTGCACGGCCAACACCGGGAGTACCAGCTGCAGATCGAACGCCTGCTGTCACAGCTCGCCGACGAACGTTGGCTCGCGCGCGAAGAGGCGGAACGAGAGCTCGGTGAGATCGGTGCCCGCGCCCGCGCCACGATCGAGGACCGCCGCGAGCACGGCGCGACGCTCGAGGAGCGCTTGCGCTGCGAGCGGATCCTGAAAGCGCTCGACGCACGCGGCACGACGCGCGAGGAGAACGAGCTGGCGATCCTGCGCGGCCTCGTGCAGGCAACGCTGTATCTGAAGACCGACCCGCAGTTGCGCGCGGCGTTGCGCAGCGCCTGCGACCATGCGGACTTCGAAGTCGTCGATGGCAGCCTGCGCGCGCTCGGTGTGCACGGAGATCAGGACGACGTCGCGCGCCTGCATGCGCATGTGACCAGGTCGCCCGCGCCGCACCGCATCGCCGCGCTGCACGCGCTGGCGCGTCTGCCGGCGGCGGCGGCGCTGCCCAAGCTGCGCGAGCTGCTGCTCGGCAGCGCGCTGCTGCCGGCCGAGCGTGCCGGCGTCGTGCGCGTGCTGCACACACGACCGGATGCGGCCGAGCTGGTGGCGGAGTGCGCCGGCGCCGCGGACCCGGTCGTCGCCGAGGCGGCGCGGCTGCAGCCGCTCGCCGCGTTCGCGCCGACGCCGGTCGAGGTCGGGTTCGCCGACGGCGGCAAGGTCGCCGGCGCGTTCGAAGGCGTGCTCGGGGATTGCCTGCTGCTGGTGCAGTCGGCGGAGCTGCCGGCGCTGCCGCGGATCGAGCTGCCGCTCGCGCAGGTGACGTCGGTGCGGACCACGGCCGAGGTCGAGGCTCCGCGCCCCGGCTGCCGGATCGCGCTGCGGCAGGGCTCCCTCGTGCACGGCCAGCTGATCGCGCTCGATGCCGAAACCGTGATCGTGCAGACGGCGCGGTTCGGGACGCAACGGCTGCCGCGGGGCGCAGTGCAGGGGATCCTGCTCGATCCGGCGCTCGACCGGATCCTCGGCGGTCAGGGGCAGGGGGATCGCGTGCGCCTCAAGAGCGGCACGCAGATCGAGCAACCGATCGAAGTCGTCGCCGACCAACGCCTGCAGGTCGGCGAGCAGCATCTCGCGCTGACCGATGTCGCCAGCCTCTCGTTCGGCCGCGCGCAGAACCAGGTGCCGGACACGACGGCCTGGACCCGGGTCGAGACGCACGACGGCGACCGGCTGCTGGGCCATCTCGGCCGCGCCGAAGCCGGCGGCGTCGGACTGCACGTGCCGCTGCTCGGCGCGACATCGATCCCGCTCGGCGAGGTGAAGCGGATCGAGTTCGGGATCGGCGGCGGCGCGCAGTGGGGCTTCACGCTGATCGCGGACTACTCCGACAACCTCGTCATCGAAGTCGACGAGCAGGGGAACGAGGTGTTCCGGCTCGAGGACACGTTCGGCGCCTGGGATGCCGAGGCCCTCGACAACGGGCACATCCTGATCGTCGAGTTCGCGGCGAGCCGCGTACTCGAAGTCGACCGCGACGGCAAGACGGTCTGGTTCTACGACGACGGACTGCGCAATCCGACCGACGCCGACCGCCTGCAGAATGGCAACACACTGATCGCCGATGCGTACCGCCAGCGCGTCATCGAGGTCACGCCGGACAAGCAGATCGTGTGGCAGTTCGCCGAGGGCGTGCGACCCTACGACGTCGAGCGGCTGCAGAGTGGCAACACGCTGATCGCCGACATCCTCAAGGATCGCGTCATCGAAGTGGATCCGCAGGGACGCGTCGTGTGGGAGGTCACGTCGATGCCGCACGTGCACGACGCCGACCGGCTGCCCAA
>CAZABP010000001.1:207505-238076 GCA_964483245.1 uncultured candidatus Brocadiaceae bacterium
GGCAACACGCTGATCACGCTGCGCACGCTGCGCAAGGTCGTCGAGGTCGATCGCGGCGGCCGCGTCGTGTGGCAGCTCGAGCACCTCGACAGCCCCAGTGACGCCGACCGGCTGCCGAACGGCAACACGCTGGTGTCCGAGAACGGGGCGGTGCGGGAGTACGACCGCGCCGGCAAGGTGGTCTGGACCCGCGCGGCGCAGTGGGCGCTCGAGGCGAACCGCTACTGAGCTCCGGACGCCGCCACGCGGCGCCACGGCGAGGGCGCGAGAGCGCTCCGGCGCCGCTCCGGGGTCCCGTTGCACACCTGCGCCGCGCGCTGGGCCTGCTGCTGCTGGCGGGTGCGGCGGTGGCGCAGGAGCGACCGCTCGAGCTGTGGCACGACCTGCCCGGCGGGCAGGGCGTCGTGCTCGACGAGCAGCGGGCGCCGATTCGCGGTGCCAGCATCCGGCTCGCGGCGCGGGATCGGCACCCGTCGCGCCACGCGATGCTGCGCGCGATCCTGGCGCGGCATCCGCTGCCGTCCGCGCGCAGCAACGACGATGGCAGCTTCTTCCTGCCGCTGACGCCGGAGCAGCGGTTGCTCGGGGACGAGGTCGCAAACCTGTTCGCGCTGGTCGTCGAGCATCCGGGCTACGCACCGTGGATCGAGCCGCTGCCGGGCGGCCTGCGGGCCTGGCTCGGTTCGCGCGTCGTGCTGCGCCGTCCGGATCCGCGCGATCGCGTGACCGTGCAGATCCCGGATCCGCTGCCCGGCATGCGGCTGTTGATCACGAACAGCATCGAGCCGTTGCTGGCGCAGGAGCACGTCGTTCCCTCCGATGGCCGACTCGAGCTCCACCTCCCGCTGGTGCCGGACCCGCTGATCGCCGACAGCGATCTGCAGCCGGTCACGGTGTCGGCGCAACTGCTGCATCCCGCGGCGGCGACGAAGGAGTATCCGATCGTGCCGGCGGCGGAACCGATCGCGCTCGACGTGCCACGCGCGGCCGTGTCGACGCGCTATGCGTTCGTGCGCAGCGATGCGCGTGAGGTGACCGGCCTGCGCGGGCTGTATCGGGCACAGGACCGCCGGCTGCGCTGGTTCGAGCTCAGCGGCAGCGAAGCGCCGGAGAACGTGTTCTGCCGGCTCGTCGCAGTCGTCGCCGACGGCTGCGCAGCGACCGATCGGCTGCAGGAAGGGATGCTGCACCCGCTGCCAGGCGGCGGGCGCGCGCCGCGGCTGCAGATCACGGATGCGGACGGCACACCGATCCCGCGGGCACAGATCGAGCTGTACACGGCGGATGCGTGGGACGGTGTGCTGGGCGAAGGGCGGATCGACACGCGGCCGTTCACGCGACGGCGCTGCGGTGCGGATGGGAGCTGCGAACTGCCATCACCGCTGCCGGACGAGCCGGTGTATCTGCTCGCGCGCGCCACTGGCTTCGAACCGATCGCCGTGCTCGATCCGCGCCGCGTCGGCGAGGAGCCGCTGCGGTTGCAGGCGCTGCGCGCAGTGGATGTCGAGGTGGAGTTCGTGGATCCGGGTGGCGCGCCGATCGCGGGGGGGATGCTGTTGCTCGTGCGCGGAGCCCCAGCGCAGATCGATACCAGCGATGCGCAGGGACACTTGCTGCTGCCGTCGATCGCCGATGGCAGGCACACGGCACTGGCCGTCGCCCCTGGTTTCCGCAGCCAGTTCGTGCAGTTCACGCATGCGCCGGACCGCCGCGAGCGCCTGCGCGTCGAGCTGGAACCTGCCGCAGCGGTGCGCATGAATGCGCGCAGTGCGGCTGACGCACCGGTGGCGTTCCTGCCGCTGCAGTGGTTCGTGCAGGCGGCGCAGCCTGGAATGCCACGCACTGCGCGAGTCTTTTCGGACTCGTTCGGTCGCATCCACATCCCGCAGGCAACACGGCACGAATCCGGCCTGCTGGCGGTTGCAGGCTCTCAGCAGCGGACCGAGTGCGTTGGCGGCGGCGCGCCGGAGGCCTTGCTCGTGCCAGAGCTGCGCACGCTGCTGATCGATCCGGGCGAAATCAGCGGATGGAAGCAGTTGGCGTACCGGGTCGGGAACAGCAGCGGCGTGACCAATGATGACCGGGGCTGCCGACACCTGCTCGTCACCTGGCCCGTGTTCGGCAAGGAGATGCTGCTGTGGCCGGCCGGCGGGCAGCCACTGCGGATCGACGACGAGTGCCTTCCGCAGGGTGACGGCGTCGTGCGGTTGGATCTGCGGCGCTCGCAACGTCGGACTGCACTCCATGTGTTCGATGCGGGCGACGCACGCCTGCGTGATTTCATCTGCATTCCGCAGTATCCGCCGCAGCTCTGCATCGACGGTGCGACGATGGTCGAGCGGGATGGGGACGAGACGTTCTTCGTGTCCCGCGACCGACGGGCCTGGAACGTGCTGATCCTGCATCCCGACCACGTGCAGCACGAGCTGCAGATTCCGGCTGCTGGTGACGATGTGCCAATCGAAGCCCGGCTGCAGCGCGGATCACGGGTCGAGCTGAAGCTACAGCGAGTCGCAGCGGGGAGCGCGAGGTGGATGCTGTGGTTCTACAACACCAACGCACGAGGGCCTCACGTGCAGTTCCAGATCGCGCACCGGATCGACGAGGCGCAGGAGGACTACGTGCTCCCATCGCCTGCTGCGTTGCCACAGGGGACGTACCAGCTCTCCATCTCCGGACCCGGCATCCGACGCCCTGAGCAGAAGAAGTTCGACTGCGACGGCAAGACGCCCGTGCAGCTCGACCTGACCAAGGACTGATCACCCGCCGAGCGCGGCCTGCACGTCCGGCGGCGGCGCCAGCGTGAGGATGTGCGCGCGCAGCCGCGCCGCGCGCGCGTCGTCGCCATCGTCGAGTGCGACCGCGTAGCGCTGCAGACTCTCGACCAGCGGCGTCGCCGCCGGATCCGCCAGCGCCAGCGAGAAGCACGCCGAAGCCGACGTCGTGTCGCCGGCACGCAGGTGGTCGAGCCCGCGCCGCACACCCGCATCGCCGAACCGCGCCGCGAGCTCCGGCCAGCTCCCGCCGGCCGGCGCCAGCTCGCGGGCGAGCGCGATCTCACGCGCGAGCCGCTCGCGCTGCGCCTGTTCGTCCGGCGAGTCGACCGGGGTCAGCGCCGCGAGACGCAGAGCTGCATCGTCGAACCGGCCGGTGCGCAGCGACCAGACGACCCGGTCGAGCGGCCAGGCCGCGATCTCGTGCGCGGCGCTGACCGCCGCCGCACAGAGCAACGTCGCCAGGACCACGAACCGCATCGCGCGGCCGCGCCGCCAGAACCGGCGCACGAACCCCGGCTCGCGCTCCGCGCGCAGCAGCAGATCGACGCGCCGGATCGTCGTCGGATGGCGCAGGCTGCGTTCGTGCACGGCGCCCGGCACCAGCTCGCCGACCTTCAGCAGCGCCTCGATGCAGGCGTCCGCGCCGCCGAGCGCCTGCGCCGCGAGCAGATCCGCCTCGTGTTCGCAGCGATGCGCCAGCGCGCGCACCAGCAGCAATCCGAGTGGGAGCACGACCACCAGTGCGACCAGGACCCACGACGGGTCGAGGTCGCCGGTGTCGGTAGCGAGCACCGGTTGCAGCAGCAGCAACGGGATCACGACGAACACGAGTGCCAGCAACGCTGGATGCCCGGCGCGCGCATGCGCCACTTCGTGCGCGACGACGCCGCGCAGGGCGAACGGTTCGAGCAGTGACAGGATGCCGTCCGACAGGATCAGGTAGCGCGGCCAACGCAGCGGTCCGACCAGCGCCGCGTTGACGAGCCGGTGCCCGGAGTCGAGCGCCAGCACGCTGCGGCGCGGGAAGCCGAGCGCCGCGACGGTCGCGGCGACGCTCGCTTCGTGCCGCCCCGGCAGCAGCCGGCTCGTCGGCAACAGCCAGCGGAACGCGAGCGGCAGCAGCAAGGACAACAACAACACCAGGCTCACGCCGCCGGCGAGCCGGCCGAGCGACGTCGCCAACACGAACACCTCGAGCTCGCGCACTTCGATCAGCAGATCGAGGAGCAGGGTCACGAGCGCGAACGGCAGCAGCAGGAAGCCGAGCAGCACCAGCTGTTCGACGCCGTGCCGCGGCGCATGCGCGCGCTGCACGGCATGTACGCCGAGCTCCATCAACAGCAGTGGTCCGGCGAGACCCGCAAGCTGCACGAAGTGCGAGCGCCCGGCGATCCGCAGCACGAGGTCCGGCAGATGGCCCGCGAACAGCAGCAGCGCGTACACACCGGCGATCCACAGCGGCACGAGCCGCAGGCGGCGCACGATGCGGATCGGGTCGTGCCCGGTGCGCCGCAGCTCCGCGAACGCCGCGCGCCAGGTCCGGTGTGCCAGCCATGCCGGCAGCGCGAGCAGCGGCGACAGCGCGAGCAGGACGCTCCAGCTTCCTGCACCCGGCAGGCTCCACTCGGTCGCGTCGTGCGCGATCAACAGCAGGAGACCCAGCAGGAACGAGAGCGGCAGCCCCAAGCCACCTATCTCTTGCGCGGCTCCGGGAACGCCCGCGCCTGCAGCGCCGCGAAGCGCGGGTCCTTGCGCAGCGCGCGCAGCTCCGGATCCTCGACGAACAGCTTGCGCTCGATGCGCCAGCTCGGATCCGTGTGCTCGTCGGCGTGCAGGTCGACGGCGCGCTTCAGCTCGGCGAACGCGTCGTCGATCCGGCCGGCGAGGCTCAGGTAGCAGGTCACGTTGTAGTAATCGAGCGGGACGATGCGGCTGCCGTGCTGCTCGCCGGCGCGCAGCCACTGCACGCCATGCTCGGCGGCCTGCCGGTACTCGCGCAGCTCGTAATGCAGCTCCGCCAGCGCCTTGCGGGCGCCGACCGCGGCAGCTTCGTCCTCGAGCTGACGCTGCAGCTCGGCGAACTGCTGCTCCACGAAGCTGCGGTCACCCCATTGTGCGAACGCATGCCCGAGCGCCGTGCGCAGCGGTGTCGGCTCGAACTCCTCGTCGTTGGCGATCTGGCGCAGCCGGTCGAGCTGCTCCTGGGCCGGCGGTCCCGGGAACAGGTCGCGCAGCGCCGGGACCAGCAGCACGCGCCGGTCGCTCGGAAACCACTGCGGCGTGTCGAGCATCAGCCCGAGATAGACCTCGCCGACCTTCGGCATCAGCGGTTCGAGCGGGGAGTACTGCCCCGCGTAGAACACGCCGCGACCGCTCTCGTGCTTGAGGAAGCTCAGCGCGACGTCGGACAGCAGCGAATCGAGCGCGCGCGTGCGGCCGCGCAGCGGTTCCGGCAACGACTGCTCGGCGGGACCGCCTTGCAGCAGGCGGCCGAACCAGCGCAGTGCCGGTGCGCCCTCGGCGAGGATCGCCTGCGTCGCCTTGCCGCGCAGTTCGACGTCCTTGAGGTCGGATGCCAGCCAGTCGTGGACCACCTGCTGCGTCCCCGCGCTCGCGTCCTGCGCCGGCAACGCCGGCGGTGGCGCCAGCGCCGCCGGCGTCACGAGCAACAGCATTCCGGGGCAGCCGCACCAGCGCATGGGGCGCGGTTGTAGCGTGGCGGGCGCCGTCCTGTGTGCTCCGGAGTGCGTCTGAACTGCCTCAGAGCAGCCGGATCGGGTCGTCCGGCGCGTCGCGGCGCGTGATGCCGCCGACCAGCGCATCGACGACGCGCTGCAACGGCGTCCATGCGGCCGGGTCGGCCGCCGGCATCGCCGCACGGTTCGCCGGCGTGTCGATCGTGGCCGGCGCCACGACCGTCACCCGCAGCCCTGCGGTGCCGAGCTCCGCCGCGAGACCGCGGGCCCAGGCGTGCAGCGCTGCCTTGCTGGCGGCATAGCCGGCCATGCCGGCCGCCGGCTGCTCCGCCGCCGCAGCACCGGTCAGCACGACGGCGCCGGAACGCCGACGCAGCATCGGCGGCACGACGGCGCGGACCAGGGTCGCCGCACTCAGCAGATTCGCCTCCAGCAGCTCTGCCAGGGTTCCCGTCTGCTCCGCTGCGAACGGGCCACCACGGAACGTGCCGGCCGTCGAGACGAATGCCGTGATCGGGCCGAGCGAGTCTTCGACCCCTTTCACGAAACCAGCCGCGGCTTCGGCATCGGTTGCACCGACGACACCGGCCAGCACCCGGCTGGCCGGCAGATCCTGCATCGCAGGCAGGTGCCGCGGCTTGCGCAGCGCGATGCCGATCCTCGCACCACCGGCGAGCAACACCTGCAGCAGCGCGGAGCCGACCGCCCCGGTCGCGCCGCTGAGCAGCACGACCTGCGAGGAAAGGACGCTCGCACCGGCGGTCATGATGCAGGTCTAGGGGAGGGGTTCCGCCGATGCGAACGCATGCGGATGGGTGCAACTCACGTGCCGGTGCCGCGGCGCTGCAGGTGCTTGAGCCAGGCCGCTTCGTTGGAACACCACATGGCCCAACCGAACAGCGAGCCACTGACCAGCATGTGGAAGATGCCCTTTCCGAGCAGTTCGTCGAAGGCTGGCTGAGGGTCCGCCTCCGCGAGAGCCCGGCCAATCGTCGTGAGTCCAAGCACGAGTCCGAAGCCGAACACACCGTGGCGCAAGATGAACGCGTGCTTCCCCTGCTGACGCCGGGCCTCCCAGCGCGAGATCTGCAGCTCCCGGCGCGACATCACGTGCGGAGTCATAGCCGGCAAACCATCGGTCCGGCAGGTGCCCCCTCAGTGCGGGGGAGTCGAGCATCGACTCACGTCCTCGTGGCGCCGCTGCCGCGATGCCGGCGCCAGTCGCGCTCCGCCCAGCGCCTACCGGTGCACCGGGTCTCTGAGACCGACTCCGGTACTTCGCGCGGATTTTCTCGCGGTAAGTGACGGAGTTCGTCTCAGAGATCCCGTGTACCGCTTCAGAACTTGACGGCGACCGGCTTCCGCTCGGACGGCTCCTCGATCTCGAAGTACTCCGCCATCCGGAAGCCACCCATGCCGGCGAGCAGGTTGGTCGGGAACTGCTCGATCTTGTTGTTGTAGCGCATGACCGAGTCGTTGTAGGCCTGCCGCGCGAAGCCGATCCGGTTCTCCGTCGACGTCAGCTCCTCCTGCAACTGCAGCATGTTCTGGTTCGCCTTCAGATCCGGATAGTTCTCGCTGACGGCGAACAGCGAGCGCAGCGTCTGCGTCAGCATGTTCTCGGCCTTGGCGTGCTCGCCGACGCTCTTGGCGTCGACGGCGACCTGCCGCGCGCGGATGACCGCCTCGAGCGTCTCCTTCTCGTGCTTCATGTAGCCCTTGGCGGTCTCGACCAGATTCGGGATCAGGTCGTGCCGCCGCTTCAGCTGCACGTCGATCTGGCTCCAGGAGTTCTTCGTCTCGTTGCGCGAGCTGACGAGCCCGTTGTACATCGCAACGACGATGAAGAAGAGGACGACGACGACGCCGAGTACGGCCCAGCCCATGTTCAGTTCTCCGTGGAAGGTCGCCGGACTGCGCGCGCGTCCGGGAACTATTGCAGCTCCGGCACCACGCAACGGCCGCTGAAGACCGTACGGGCCGGACCCTCCATCGCAAGCGTGCTCCCGGTCTGGATCACGGCGAGCTCGCCGCCGCGCAGCTGCACGCGCACGCGCGGGCCGCGCAGCCGTCCGGTCGCGAGTGCGGCTGCCGCAGCAGCGACGGCGCCGGAACCACATGCCAGCGTTTCCCCGCTGCCGCGTTCCCAGGTTCGCTGCAGCAGTCGGTCCGGCGGCACCACCTGCACGAACTCGACATTGACACCATCGCGGAACCGCGGCGAGCGCTGCATCGCGCGGCCGACTTCGGCGACCGGCACGCGCTCCGGATCCTCGTCGACGAACAGGACGGCGTGCGGATTGCCGACGTCGCAGGCGTGGTAGCGCCACTCGCGCCCACCGTGCGCGAACGGGGCCGGCTCCGGCGCAACCGCGACGGCGCCCATCTCGACGCGCGCGCCGTGCACGGCGCCGGCAGCATCGGTGAGCAGCGCCACCGGCCGCACTCCGACGTCGGTCTCCACGGCGAACGCCAGCTCGCGCACGTGGCCATGGTCGTAGGCCAGCTTGGCGAGGCAGCGCAGCCCGTTGCCGCACATCGCGCCGCGCGAGCCGTCGGCGTTCCACATCAGCATGCGGACCGGAGCCTGCGTGCCGGTCGTCAGCAGGATCAGGCCGTCGCCACCTACCCCGTAGTGCCGATCGGCGATCCAGCGCGCGACGCGCGGGCCAGCAGCGGAATCGAACGGGCGGCGGATCGCATCGACATAGACGTAGTCGTTGCCCGCCCCCTCCATCTTCGTGAACTCGAGCTCGCGCCCGGTCACGTGTTCTGCATCGGCATCACGCGCTGCGTGTTGCGGAAGTGCAGCTTCGCCACCTTGCCGAGCAGCTCCTTGCCGCCGACCGCGACGACGCGGCGGGCAGCGGCGTCGACGTTCTCACCCGCACCCTTGGGCAGGTCACTGGCGCTGGCTTCGACGCACTGTTGCAGCCCGGTCAGGAACCGCGCGCGCGCGATGATCGACGCCGCGGCCACCGCGGGATGACGCTCGGCCTGCACGACCTGGTGCACCTTCAGCGCGCTGGGATAGCGCGGGCCGCGCGTGCGGATGCCGAGATCGGCGAACGCGTCGAGCATGTCCCGCTCGTCGCCGAACCGGTCGACGATGACGGCCTCGGACGGCCGCTTGGCCATCAGCTCCTGCAGCGCACGCGCATGCAGCTCGGCCAGCATCCGGTTCACGTTGCGGACCACGGCGTAGCGCGCGTTGTAGGCCTCCGGCTCCAACGTCAGCACCACATGGTCGATGAACTCCGCCAGCATCCCGGCCATCCGTCGCACCCGGTCGTCCCCGATCTTCTTCGAGTCGGTGACGCCCATCTGCTTCATCTCCGGCAGATGCACCGGGTCGACGTAGGCAGCGACGACGACGAGCGGTCCGAAGTAGTCACCCTTGCCGACTTCGTCGGAGCCGATCCGGGTCTCCAGGATCTCGGCGGGGAGCCTCTCTTCGACGACCGGCACCGCATCCTGTGTCCCCAGGAACCGCGCGGCGAGCATCTGCGCGCCGGCGCCCTGGACGACGACCTTGCCGCTCTCGTAGCAGGTCAGGACAGTGCCGTTGCTGCGCACCGAGAACCGCGCGTACGGCACTGGCCGCCACTCCGATTCGGGTGGCAACTCGGCGCGCAGCCGGTTCTGCAGGATGACAGCTTGCTTGGGATCGAGCGTGTAGACGAGCGTCTGATTCACTTGCGGACGGTGACTGTCCGGCTCGTCGCCGTCAGCACCAGCAGCACAGGCGTCAGGAGCAGATCCGTCCAAGAGTATTCGGTCACGATTTCATAACCCGTGACGTCACCAGCCAGGCGCTCGGTCTCGACCACGTTCCATCGGAACAACCCGAACAGAACGTAGACCTGACGCTCGCTGGTCTCGCCGATACCCGTGGGACCGGTTCCGACCCGATGCACGTGATGAACACAACCTCCGAGCCCCAGCAGCAGCAGCAGGAGCAGGCCGGCGAGAGTTGGGCAGGCCGGCAGCTGGCAGCCGAGAGGTTGCATGACGGAGAAGACTACCTTGCAGGGCGCAGAGTGCGCACGGCCTGCTCGTGCGCTTCGGTCAACCGGCGTTGGAGGTCCAGGGCCAACCGGGCCCTTGCTTCCCGGTCCAGTCCTGCGGCCACGGCCATCGGCTCCCCCTGCCAACAGGCGATCCGGGCGAACGGCGCGGGGATCATGAAACGGTCCCACGAGCTGAGCTGCTTGCCGGAACTCGCGGCGTAGCCGAGAGGAACGATCGGTCGCCCCGACTCGGCAGCGATCTGGATCACGCCTTCGTGCACCGTCCCGCGCGGCCCGCGCGGGCCGTCCGGAGTGATCGCCCAGGGGCGGTCGTGATGTTTTCGCAACAGTTCGAGTGAGGCCCGCGCACCCCCCCGCGTGGATGATCCGCGGACCGCGCCGAACCCGAGCCGCTGCACGACGCGGGCGATGACCTCCCCGTCCCCGTGCTGGCTGATCATCACGACGACGCGCAGCCGCCGGAACTGGATCGCCGGCATCAGCATGTCCCCGTGCAGGAAGGCGCCGATCGCATCGGGCATCGGTGGCAACGGCGAGCCGGCGACGCGGTAGCGCCAGGTCGCGCCCAGCAGGCGCAGGAAGCCGGCCCCGAGCAGGCTCACCAGCGGCAGTTGCCAGCGTCGCAGTTTCATGCCCGGGGTGGGATGCTGCGGCGTGCGGCGCAGAGCGTCACGCACAAAGCCGGGGGACGGCTGGAAACGGTCCAGTTGGAGGCGTGCGTGGCCGAAAAGACGCCGGCGGAGGGTCGGAGCCGGCGTCGCAACGGCACGGTGCAAGGATGGCGCGAACGGCAGCAAAGACGACGGCAACCGCAGCGAAGCGGCGCAAGCCTGCGAAGGCGAAGAAGCCGGCAGCCGGAGGCGCACGATCCAAGCGCAGCAAGCGGCGCCCGCCCGCGACCAAGGACGCCGAGCTCGGGGAGCTGGCCGAAGGCTTGTTCGCCAAGCCGCCGCGGCGCCGGACCAAGAAGGTGCCGACGAACCGCAAGCTGCGCGAGTTGCGCGCCGCGGCGGACGAGGCGCAACCGGACACGCACGGCAAGCCGTGGACCGAACAGAAACTCGCGGAAGTCGAAGACGCCGCGACCGCCCTGCTCGAGGCAGCGGAATCGCTGGCACTCCCGCCGATCGAGCACCCGCCGATGGCGCTCGACGAGCTGCTCGCACAAGCGCCACCGGCGCCGGCGGATGCTCCGCTCGCGGAGCAACGCGCGGCTGACGAGGCGCCGCCGCGCGGCATGCCGGTGCACGATGCGCCGGTGCACGAAAGCAACCCGGACGCACCCGCGCTGACAACGATCACCTCGGCCGGCCCGGACGAAGACCTGTTCTCCGCGATGGAAGCAGCGTCCGCCGGCGCCGACGACTGGGCACCGGCACAAACAGAGTTCGCCGAAGCGCGCCCGCGCGCCGCGGACCGCGCGCCGGAACCGGAACCGGAACCAGACACGGAACCGGCAAGCACTCCGGAGCCGCGCGCACGACCCGAACGGCAGACAGCAACGGAGATCGACGACGACGACGCGTCCGAGCCGTCCGCGGACGAGACCTGGCGCATGCCGCCCGGTCCGGCCGCCGTCGACATCTCCGTCCTGCAGGCGGTCGTGCCGGTCGCCGCTCGCGTCGACGAGCTCGTCCCCCGCGTGCGCGAGCTCGGCCAGGACGTGCAGGTCTGCCGCGCGAAGCAGGCCGGCCTCGCCGGCACGGTCGGTGAGATGGGTCAGGCCCTCGATGCGATCCGCGCATCGGCACGCCGCGACCGCGCGCTGCTCGAAGAAGCGCAGGCCGTCGTCTACGCCGGCGATCTGCGCTGGGTGCTCGCCGGCATGGCGGTGCTGATGCTGTGCTGGAGCGTCGCGACCTACTTCAAGACCGGTGACGCCAAGCTGGCGTTCTGGCTGTTGCTCGCCGGCAACGCGCTCGGCTGCGGCGCCGTCGCATACGGCCGCAACGACGGCTGAGTGGCGCAGGCCCGATTCAGAGCGGCCGCTGCACGAGGTTCGCGAACAGCCGGCACGCGCCCGGATGCAGGTTCTTGAGCTGCCGCCACAGCGACAGCGCACAGTAGACGTACTCCCCCTTGCCGTAGCGCGCGTACAGCAGCGCACCACGCTCCTCGTCCTGGTTCGGATCCGACATCGCCAGCAGTTCTTCGTACGCGTCGTCGTAGCGCTCGGCGAAGTACAACCCTCGTTCCTGATGCCAGCCGTCCCAGTCCTCGGCGCGGATCCGGTTCGGCGTCGTCAGCAGCACGTGCTCCGGTTGCAGTACGCGCACCGGCGCATCGGCGCGCGTGACGCGGCCCTTGCCGACGAGCAGCTCGAACGGCGCGCCGCGGAAGCCGGCCTGCTCGAAGTTGAACTCGACGTCCTTGTGATAGAAGACGACGAGCCGCCCGCCCGCGGCAGCGAATGCGAGCAGCCGCGGGAACGACGCGCGTGCCGCTTCGCGCAACCGCAACGACCGCACGTCGCAGACGATGACGTCGAACTCGTCGAGCGGGCGCAGCGAGAGATCTTCGTCGCGCAGCGGCACGACCTCGGCGCCGAGGCCCGCGAGGACCCCCTCGGCGGTGTCGTCGACGCCCTTGACGAGTCCGACGCGCAACGCCGGCTGGAAGCCGACGTCGACCTTGTGCAGCGGCACGCTGATCCGCGTTCCGGCGAGCTCGACCACGACCGAGTAGACGCCGGGGCGCAGGCCGGGTGGCGTGCGCAGCTCGAACGGGACCGTGATCGCGCGCTCGTGCGTCATCGCGACCGGCACGTGCGCCGGCGTCACGAGGAAACCCGCGGGTGCGAGCACGCGCAGCATGCCGTCGATCGGTTGCGCGACGTGCCGGCGGACCTCGATCGCGAGGCGCACGTCCTCGTCGCCGCGCGGCAGCAGCAGCGTGCGCGGAGTCGCCGCCAGCTCGACCCGCGGCAGCAGGTCGACGCCGACCGGAAGCTCGAACTGCAGCTCCTGACCTTGCAGCTTCGCTGACAGCGACAGCGCCACCGGCCAGCGGAAGCGCCGTTCCTGGTACATCGAGCGCACGCGCTCCGACATCGTCGGCAGCCCGGCGGGCAGATGCAGCAACTGATCGAGCACGAGCCGGCCGCGGCGCGGGATCAGGAACGGCCCGGGATCCGCCGGCTCGACCGGTTGCAGGCGCGCCCCTTCCGGCGCGTGCAACCGCACCTGCTCGAGCCCTTCGCTCCCACCGAGATCGACGTGTACGCGCAGCGGCAACGCAGTACCCGGCACGGCGACATCGCTGGCCGGCTCCACGCGCAGCGCGATGGCACCCGCGTGTTGCACGATCCGCTCCAGCGCCGCCAGCCGCGCCTCGCGGCGGAGCTGCAGATCCCGGTCGTCGCTCGCCGGCAGCGCCGCGATGTCCGCGCGCAGTTCCAGCGCCTGCAGCAACAGCTTGCTCGGCGACGCGACGTGCACCGGGAGCGCGAGGATGCGGCTCGCGAGTGCACGCGCCGTCTCGGCATCGGTGCCGAGCGCAGACTCGACCGAAGGCCACCCGCCGAACAGCGGATCGGAGGACCTGCCGTGGTCGAGCCGGAGCAGCCGCAGCTCGCGTTCGAACACTTCGTCGATCGGTGGGATCGGCCGCTGGCTGTGGTGCTCCAGATGCGCGGCATACGCGAGCCGGCGGATCGTGTCGCCGCGCACCGGATCGACCTGATCGAGATCGATCGTCACGGTCGGGATCTCGTCCGGCGCTGCGCCGACGAAGATCCGCGGCGCCCGCAGCGGGGGCAGGCCCGGGGTCGCGTGCTCGGAGTCGGTCGCCAGCGCGACCGCTTCCGGGATCAAGCGCAGCAGCGCCAGGTCGTGCCCGTGCGTCTCGGCCGCGTGGTGCGTCGTGACGATCAGGTCCGGCCGCAGCAGGCGCAGCATCCGGGCGAGATCGTTGACCGTGCGCGTGCGACCCCACAGCTCGAGTGCCTCGCCAGCCGTGCGGCAGAAGCCGGCGTCCTGGCGGTTCAGGTAGTGGAGCTCGGTATCGACGCGCGCCGCCGCGAGCTCCGCTTCGAGCGTGCGGATCGCGCCGAGGACGTCGCCGGTCTCCGGGCCGGTGATGTTCTGGCCCCCTTCGCCACGGGTCAGCAGCAGCGTGTCGACGCGCCAATGCTGCTGGAACCGGAACCAGGCGGCCGGCAGCACCCAACGGTCGTCGGGGTGCGACGCCAGGACCAGGACGCGCACGTCGGTCGTTGCATCGCCGGCAGCCTGCGTCAGCGCGACATGCCCGCGCTCGCGCGCCTGCGCTAGGCGCGCATAGGACGGGCCGGGCAACGCCTGCCCGGCGAGCGACGTCATCAGCAGGACTGCGCCGAGCAGACCCGCTGCCCGAGGCGCTGGGATCCCGGTCAGGACCCCGGTCAGCGGAACCGCCGCATCACCGATCGCGGCATCAGCGCGATCGCCGTCGCGCCCGCAGCCAGGGCGCCACCACCGAGCACGATCAGTTCCGGACCCCATGGGCTGTAGGAGAGCGTGTGCCATCCGTTGCCGTCCACCCGCGACCACGAGACCGATGCCGCCAGGTGCTGCGTCAGCGTGCCGACGTCCGGCAGCAGCTTCAAGTCGATCGGCACGTCCGCGTCCATCGGGATGAATGCCGCGACGCTCGTGAACAGCTGATACATACCCTCGAACTGCGCCTTCCAATCGTCGAACGACAGCTCATAGATCTGCTCGGTCGGCATCGTCTCGGCGTAGCGCGCGAACTCCGCGCTGCTGCGGATGTCGTCGCTCGGGTCGTCCTCGCGCCCGAGCCGTTCGCTGAGCCGCTTCATGTCGGACGTCGACAGCGCCGCGAGCATGTAGCCGTCGCGGAACGCGAGGTACGGACTGAACATCGTGCCGATGTCGAAGGGCGTGTTGCCCAGCATGCCCGCCGGCGGGGTCAGCCGGACGTGCAGCATCTTCATGCCACGGCGCTCGACGTCGGCGATCTCCACGACGCCCTGCGTCAGCGTGGCCAGAGCCTTCAGCGCGCGCGTCAGCCGCTCGGGATCCTTGACCTCCATCAACAGATACATCGGCGGCGTCTGCATGATCGCGGCGACCGGCATCGACCACCACGCGTAGCTGTTGCCGAGCGAGGCGACCAGGTCCTCGCGCAGCTTCACGCCGAGCGCTTCCTCATGGCGTCCGAGCTCCGCCTGCAGCATCTGCGCGAGCTTGGGGTCGTAGGCCTCGACTGCACCCCACAGCCCGTCCCACAGTGCGGCGATGTCGAACGTGCTGGCGCTCAGCGATGACGCGCTCTTGTGGACGTAGCGGAGGATCTTCGGGTCGAGCACCTTCGTCGTGCCGGCGAACAGACCCTTGCGCTCACCAGCCGGCGAGTACGTGTAGCTGCGCGTGACGCCGCTTCCGTTCTCGTAGCTCCAGACGAATCCACTGGCGCGGATCGAGCGCAGGCCGAGCGCATCGAGCGCGCGCTCGACGCCGGCCGGATCGACGTGTTGGCGGAACTCCGGCTGCATCTCGGCCGCGAGATGCACGACCTCCATCGCGAAGTCGAGCATCGGCCCGGGCTGGATGTACACCTCCATCTCGACCGATTCGCTCTTCACGCGACTCCAGGTGGCCTGGTAGTTCGCCGACTGGACGAGGCCGCCCTCGGCTTCGCCGCTGGCGATCTTCAGCAGTCCCTGCAGGTCCTCCGGCGTCGCCGTGATCAGCAGGTTGTCGCCGACCCAGCCCAGGTTCAGCGACAGCGGCACCATCGGGTTGCCGGCCGAGATCGTCTCGAACTTGCGCCCGCCGGCTTCGAACTGACCGCGGTTCACGGTCAGCTCGCCGCCGCTCTCGTTCTCTGCCTGCGTCAGCGCGTGATCGATCAACGCGCGCCAGGTCGGGGCACTCTGCCCGAAGTCGGCGTGCAGCACGAGCCCGAGCTCCGGCACCGGGCCCATCGGGCCCATGCCGATCCCCAGCCGCGTCAGCGCGATCCCGCCCCCGCGCAGCCGCAGCTGCAGCAGGTCGTCCGGCTTGAACGGCAGCATGCCCTGCTCGTGCGCGTCCCGCGCCTTGGCGAGGTTCTCGTCGTACATGTTCCGCGCGTAGGCGAGCAGGTCGGCGAAGAAGTCCTGCACTTCGCGCTCGCGCCACATCCGCGCCAGCGGCATCGAGTGGAACCGCTCGAACGACGCGGTCAGGTCCGGCGTCGAGGCGAAGAAGATCGTGTCGGCGGGCAGCAGCTGCTTCAGCTGCAGCGACTGGGCCGGGACGGCCGCAGTGCCGGCCAGCAGCGCGAGGATCGGGATCAGGCGACGGTCAGGCAGCATCGACATCGGGTTGGCTCGGCGCCCTTGCGGGCGTTGCTTCGGGACTTGCATCAGGGTTCCTTCGAGAGTCTGGTCCGCACCCGCCAGGGCGGACCGGGCCTGGGCCCTACGTGGCCTCTGCCTCGGGGGGACTGTCGCACCGGCGCAGGCCGGCCCCGTGGCGCCGGGGCCGCAGCCGCGTGCCGGCCGCCGGGCCCGCCGGTGCCGGCGCGATCACGAACCCTTGGTCGTGACCTGGTGCAGGTAGGCGCGCAGCTCCGCCTCCTTCTTGACCAGCACCTTCTCCAGCTTCTGCACCGCCCGCTCGAGCGCACGACCGTCCTTGCCGAAGGCCGCCGTGACTTCCTGCATCGTCGCGGTCGCTTCGGCATCGCCGCCGTACAGGCAGAACATCAGCAGCAGGCCGGCCTGGTAGATGTTGAAGTCGATCTGCGTCGTCTCCAGGTCGCCGCTGATCGTGAAGCCGGAGAACCAGTCGGCGAGATCCTTGACGCCACCCTTGGCGAGGTGCTGCTTGCCGAAGAACTTCGCGTGCTCCTCGTTGCTGTGGCGTTCCAACATTCCGCCGACGCCGCGTTGGAACCACAGCGGCAGCTCCGCCTTCGACTCCGACGTCAGGGCATGCAGGTAGCCGAGCGCTGCGGCGTCGCGGACGTAGTACGGACCCCAGCTCTCGTGCCAGTACGCCACCGCGGGGCGCACCGGATCGGGATTGCCGGCGACGTTGATCTGTCCGTCGGCGAGGAACGCGCCGTGCGCCGATCCTTCGGCGCCGATCGCGTTGCCGACCGCGCGGAACTGCTCGTCGTTGGCGAGCACCATGACGTACGGCCGGTGGGCGGGATGCGGCTTGCGGTCGTTGAACAGCGCGCGCAGGGCGCCGTGGTCGATCGTGCCGTCGATCAGCGGTTTGACGTCGTTCTCGATCGTCTTGATCGGCAGCGTGCTGAGGAGGGTCACGTAGTGCGTGCGCACGATCCACGGCCGGTTCGGATCGGAGTGGAACGAGTCGGCCCGCTCCTCGTCCATCCAGCGTCCGTCGCCGGCAGGAAACATGGTCTGCGCCTTCTCGGCGTCGGCCGCGTCGACGAACTGGCCGGTGCGCGGATGGCGCACCTTCCCCTCCAGCAGCGCCTGCTTGTCCGCTTTGCTGACGATCTCACCGTCGTGGCGGAACACGCCGCGCTTGGCGTCGGCGACCTCGTCCTTCTCGACCCAGATGCCGTTGACGTTGACGAGGCCCTTGGCGGCGAATTCAGCCTCCTGCGCGCGCTTCATCAGGATGCGCGCCTTCTCCTTGGGCATCCACTTGCCGTCGAACTGGACCATGCCGAGCGCTTCGTTCGCGGCGGCGTTCTCCGGATCGACCTTCAGGATCTTCTGGAAGATCCGCGTCGCATCCGCCGCGAGCCCCTGCTCCTTGGCCCATTTCGCGACCTCGAGCAGGGCGGTCACATCGTTGCGCGCCTGCGTCTCGCGGGTCGTCAGCTCCTTCTTCAGGTCGGTCGGCCGCTGCGCGGACAACAGAGATACGAGCAGCGTGAAAGCGATCAGCAGGTGGCGCGCCATCGGGGGAGTGGGTCAGGAGTGGACCGGGTCGGACACCGGCCAGAACGTGAGGTCGTCGCGCAGCTCCGCGGGTGCGAAGCGGCTCCAGGAGGGCAACCGGTCGAGCTTCGACAGGTGCATGTAGGGCGACCAGCGCGGGCGTTTGGGTGGTCGCAGCAGGCGCAGGCCGGAGTCCTTCAACGAGCGGTCCGCCTTGCGCGCGTTGCAACGCACGCAGGCGAGCACGCAGTTCTCCCAGCTCGTCCGGCCGCCCTTCGACCGCGGCTGCACGTGATCGATGCTCAGCTTGTCCGGTCCGCCCCGGCGCCCGCAGTACTGGCAGGTGTAGTTGTCGCGCTGGTACAGACTCTTGCGCGTGAACGGCGCCTCGTGCACCGGCACGGCGTCGTAGCGGTTCAGCCGGATCACCTCCGGCGCCGGGACCAGGTAGCTCGGCGTCTTGATGAACCGCTGCGTCGGTGGCTCGTCCAGCATCACCCAATCGGCGAACTCGTGCGTCTGCAGGGTGTCGGGCGCCACGACCGCAGCCGCCTCCTGATAGACCATGCACAGCGCCCGGCGGACGGACGTGATGTGGACCGCGACCCAGGAGCGGTTCAGGACCAGCGTGGGCATGTCGAGGACCGACCTCTGTACAGGCTCTAGCCGTTCCATGCGGGATTGACCGGCGGGGGTCCGCCGAGCGTGCGGGAAGTCTAGATATGGCCCGGGGGCCCGCAATACCCGCGGCGGCCGCCGCAAGCCTCCCGCAGCGCGTTTGCGGCCTTCTGCTGCGACGGCTAGACTCCTCGCCCCCCTTCCGCCCCAAGCCTCCGAGGAACATGCGAATCCAGCGCGCCAGCATGCTCGCGGCGAGCCTTCTGCTCGCGATGACGTCGATCGGATGCGAATCCACGATGAACTCGATGGAACCTGTTCCTGCGGAGGCGCATGGCGTCAGCGCAGTGCAGTTCGCCGACATCCCGGTCCCGCACGGGATGACGATGCGCGAGCACGAGCACCGCAGCTTTTCGGTGCAGGCCGGTTCGCAGTACCGCTTCGCAGAGTTCGTCTACGAGGGGGATCTGTCCGTTGCGGAGATCGGGGCCTACATGACCGAGCGGATGCCGCAACACGCGTGGCAACAGGTCGATCGCAGCATGCCGGTCCCGGACGTGCAGGTCCTGCGGTTCCGGCGCGGGCGTGAGATCGCCGAGTGCAGCATCCAGCGCGACGAGAGCACCACCAAGTTGCACGTCACGGTCAAGTCCAGCATCGAATCGAAGTGATCCCCCAGCGCCGCGCGCCCGCACGCGCGCGGTCCTCCACGAGCTGCAGATGACGGAAACCCTCCCCCCCCGCACGGAAGGCCAGATCGGGGCGCCGAACCCGATCGAGATGTTCTGGGACAAGAACCGGCGCGCGATCCTCGCGCTGCTGGTCGTCCTCTGCCTTGCGCTCGCTGGTTCTTACGCTTGGCAGTATATGCAGCAGGCGGAAAGGGACGATCGCTGGTCCACGTTCGCTACGGCCGCCAATTTCGATGAAGCGTATTCGGTTGACGGGTCGACGGCGAACACGCTGCGGAATCCCGAACTCGACCGGATGCTCGTGCAGTTCTCCCCCGGCTGGATGCCGGGCCCGATCGGGTATGCCGTCCGGACCAATCAGGAGCTGCTGACGAAGCTCGAGGATCACCTCGACAACGCGAGCACCGCCGACTTGCAGCGCGGGCGCGAGCAGCTGAAGGGCACAGTCGCCGAGCCGTTGCTGATCTGGATCCAGGCCAACCGGGCAGCGGTCGAGCACCGCTACGACGATGCGCTGGCGCACCTGACCGAGCTCGAGCAGGGGTTCCCGTCACACTTCCTGACTCGCCCCTCGCCGTATCCAGTGCAGTTCCGCCCGCCGGTCGAGAAGGAGAAGAAGCCGGGCGAGGCCAAGCCGCCTGAGCAGAAGAACCCGGGCAAGCAGCCCAAGCCGGAGCTCGTGGCGCCGGTCACCGGCAAGTCGCCGGTCGCGCTGCTGCGCGAGCAGATCGAGACAGAGAAGCGGTTCCGCACCGAGAACCCGCGGCTGTTCGAAGCGCCGGAGCCGGACGCGCAACCGACCGCGGTCGTGACAACCAGCGAGGGCGTGTTCAAGATCCGGTTCTACAGCCAGGCCGCACCGGCCGCCGTCGAGAGCTTCTTGAAGCTCGCGCGCGAGGGTTGGTTCGACAAGATGCGCGTCCACGAGGTCAAGCGGAAGGGGACCAGCAGCGATCCGTTCGCCTCCGGCGATCGGCCGTCTGAGTTCGCCTTCGGACTCCCGGCTTCTCGCGAGGACGACCGCGGCAAGTGGGTCACGACCGACAAGAGCACCGCAATCCTGGACTTCCCGGACACGAGCCTGAGTCACTTCCCCTACATGGTCTCGTTCGCACCGGAAGCGGAGGGGAAGTCCTCGGGCGAGCGCGTCTGGATCAACTCGACCGATGCATCGCGGCAGTACGACGGCGACCGGATCGTGTTCGGGCGGGTCGTCGAAGGCCAGGACGTCGTCGATCGGATCACGCAGACGCTGTTCGCGACGACCGCCGAGGATGAGCGCGGCGAGGGCAAGCCGCGCGACAACATCGAGATCACGTCGATCGTGATCGAGGGCTGAGAACCTCGCCGGGCGCCTACTCCGCCTCGGCGAGTCCCTTCAGCTTCCCGTAGATCCGCTCGAACTGCTCGCGACCGACGCACTCGATCAGGATCTGCGAGCGCTTCTTGCCGTAGCGGATCCGGACCGCCGTCCCGAGCGCCTCGACGAGGTTTTCCTCCAACTCGTTCAGCCAGACTGGCCGCCCCTTTGCGTCGCGGATCGGCTGCTTCGAGTCGGGCGCCTTCGCAGCATGGTCGCGGACTAGCTGCTCGACCTGACGGACGCTGAGGCGTTCGCGCACAGCGCGGTCGGCGAGGGTTGCCTGGTGTTCCGACTCCAGGCTGAGCAGCGCGCGGGCATGTCCCATCGACAATGTTCCACGTGAAACCATCGTCTGGACCGCGGGAGGCAGCTCCAGCAGGCGCAGGAAGTTCGTCACCGAAGTCCGGTCGAGGCCGACCTGCTTGCCGACATCCTCGTGCGTGGCCTTGGTCAGCTCCTGCAGCCGCGCGAATGCCTGCGCCTTCTCGATCGGGTTCAGATCGGCTCGCTGCAGGTTCTCGACCAGGCCAAACACCGCTGCGCGCTCGTCGCTGATCACCTGCACGAGCGCCGGGATCCGCTCGAGCCCGGCGAGCTTCGCTGCGCGCCACCGCCGCTCCCCAGCGACGATCTCGAACCGGTCGCCTGCCTTCCTGACCAGGATCGGCTGCAGGATGCCTGCCGACCGAATCGATTCAGCCAACTCCTTCAGCTCCGCCTCGGCGAACTCGCGCCGGGGCTGGAACGGGCTCGGGGCCAGCTTGCCCACCTCGATCTGCCGGACCTCGTCCGCCGCTGCCGCGCCCTGCCCGCCGTCGCCAGGCAGAAAGAAGTCCAACCCACGCCCCAACTTACGCTCGACCATGCATCACCTCCCTGACTAGCTCGCCGTAGGAGCGGACTCCCATGGCGAACAGGTTGTAATCGAACAGACTGACCCCGTGCGACGCCGCCTCTACGAACTGTGCATCGCGGTAGATCACGGTCTCCAGCATTCGGGAGCCAAGGTTCTCACGCAGATCCTCCAGGACCTCGAGCGTGATCGGTTCGCGCCCGTCGACCATGGTCGCCAGGATCCCGAACAGCTCACCCTGCCCCTCGAACTCGCGCTGTGCCTGCTCGAGGGTCCGCATCATCTGCGACAGCCCATGCATGCTGAAGAACTCCGACTGCACCGGGATCAGCACTTGCTGACAGAGCCTGATCCCGGTCCAGCCCCAGATGTCCATTCGCGGCGGGCAGTCGACCAGCAGCCAGTCGATCCCCTCCTCGCCCAAGTCCTGGGTCAGGCGGAGCAGCGCATCGGCGTCCGGCCTGGCGTCCCGCCCGAGGTTCATCTGCGCACCAGGCGAGGGGAGGACCCACAACCGCTCCGCCAGCGGCCGCAGCAGGCCCAGGGCGGAGTCTTCGTGAGCCTGGCCGCTTGCCCAGCTCATCCCCTCGACCGCGAGCGTCGCATTGCCCTGCGGATCGAGGTCCAGCAGCACGACGCGTGCCCCCGCCATCGCAAGGCCGTGCGCGAGGTGGACTGCGGTCGTGGTCTTGCCCACGCCACCCTTCTGGTTGGCGAGTGCCAGCGACCTCACGTAGGTCCCTCCCAGAACCGCGGCGACTGCATCGTGCAGGCCCGCTATCTTGCCGCCGCAACGTCGCGATGAGAACGACGCTGACGAGATTCTGCGTGTCACGCAGCCGGCGAAGATGCTGACGCTTGCGTGGCTGCAGCTGCATCGGCTGTGGGGATTCCTGCCGACCCTACTGATCCTGATCTGGATCGCCGTGACCGCGCTCCAGGAGCCGCCGCTGCTGCGCCGGTTCGAGTACCAGCTGTTCTGGACTGGACTCGAGGGGATCGCGGTCCTGTTCGCGCTGCTCCTTCCGCTTGCCTGGCTCCTGCAACATGCTGACGGCCGCGACGACGCGCAGCGGCTGATCCGCAACCCGCTGCGTCATTCGCTCCTAACTGTTTGTGCCCAAGTCGCTTACGGATGCGCGCATGCGATCCTGATCCTCGCCTGCGCCTATGCGCTCGACCGCATTCGAGTCGGGCCCGTAGGCGCTCCCCCGTTCTGGATCCTGGCGCAACTGCTGCTCGTGCTCGGCTGCGCGGGCGCCTTCGCCAATCTGCTGTGGTGGACGCGGCTCTCCGCGCCGGTGCTGATCGCACTGTGGATCCTGGCGGTCCTCGCAGGTGCGCTGTGGGGGGCGCCGATCCCGATCCGCCTCCTGTTCTGGCTCGAATCCGCCGATCCGAAGCCTCCGGCGCTGCATGCAGTCCTCGCCAGCGTCCTGGCAACCGGCGGAACTATGCTCGGCTGCCTTGCGCTGGCCGGGCGCCGGCGCGGATGTTGAAGGAACTCGAACCAGCATGAACCCCCGCACCTGAACCTCCGCGCATGCGCATCGGGATCCTCGGCGACATCCACGGCAACATCGAGGCACTCGATGCCGTGGTGCGCAGCATGCGCGCACAGGACGTGCAGCACTGGGTGCAGGTCGGCGACATCGTCGGCTACGGACCCGAGCCGGCACGCGCGATCGAGATCGTGCGCGAACTCGGTTGCAGCGTCTGCCTCGGCAACCACGACGCCGCGGTCGTCGGGCTGCTCGACAGCGAGTACTTCAACACGTACGCGCGCCAGGCGATCGAGTGGACCCGCAAGCAACTCGGCCAGCGGGAGCGCGACTATCTGCAGGGCCTGCCGCTGGTCGTCGAGCACCGGCACTACACGCTGGTACATGGCACGCTGCACATGCCGGAGCTGTTCGGTTACGTGCTGACGCCGGTCGAGGCGTTCGAGTCGCTACGCCATCAGCGGACCAAGGTCTGCTTCGTCGGCCACTCGCACGTGCCGGCCATCTACTTGCAGCGGCATGCCAGCGAGGGGGATCTCGAGGTCCTGTACGACTCCGAGCTCACGGTCGAGACCGAGGGCTACGAGCGCGTCCTGATGAACGTCGGCAGCGTCGGGCAACCACGGGACGAGGATCCGCGCGCGGCGTACGCGATCTACGACACCGAGACCGGCGAAGCCGCGATCCACCGCGTCGCGTACGACATCGCAAGCGTGCAGGCGAAGATCCGCGCCGCCGGCCTGCCGAGCGTCCTGGCCGACCGCCTCTCGCTGGGCGTCTAGCCCGGCGATCCGCGAACCGCGCTCCGCGGCGCGCGCGCGCCCGTCACATCCCGTTCAACAGCACGTGCACGCCGATCGACGCCGCATACCCCAGCGCGATCGCCGGCGTCCAGCGCAGGTGGCTCGTGAACGTGTACTGCCCGCGCGCCGTCCCCATCAGGGCGACGCCGGCCGCCGAACCGACCGACAGCATCGAGCCGCCGACCCCGGCCGTCAGCGTCACCAGCAGCCACTCGTTCAGGTTCATCTGCGGATCCATGTTCAGCACCGCGAACATGACCGGCACGTTGTCGATGACCGCGGACGCGACGCCGACCCCGACGTTCGCCGTGAACGCGCCGAGATCCTGGTACAGGAACTCCGACGTCATCGCGAGATACCCCAGCTCGTTGAGCCCGCCGACGCACATGATCACGCCGAAGAAGAACAGCAGCGTGTCCCACTCCACCTCGGCGACGTGCTGGAACACGTCGAAGTCGTTCGCGACCGTGGTCCGGTGGCTGCGCCGGATCCGGATGAAGTTGTAGGCCATCAGGTACCCGAGCCCGGTCGTCATGCCGAGGAATGGGGGCAGGTGCAGGTACATGTGGAACACGACCGCGGTCGCGATCGTGGCGAGGAACAGCAGGATCACGACCCACCAGCCCTCCTTCAGGTGCACTTCCTCCCGCATCGGCTCCGGGCGCAGCTTCGGGACTGCGAAGTGCATGATCAGCGCCGGCACCAGCCAGTTGACGATCGACGGCGGGATCAACGCCAGGAACTGCAGCGTCTCGACCTTCTGGGCCTGCCACACCATCAGCGTCGTGATGTCGCCGAACGGCGAGAACGCGCCGCCGGCATTGGCAGCGACGACGACGTTGGCGCAGGCCATCGCGATGAAGCGGGGGTGCCCGCGCCCGACCGTCGTCACGACGGCACCCATCAGCAGCGCCGTCGTCAGGTTGTCGGCGATCGGCGAGATCACGAACGCCAGCAGGCCGGTCAGCCAGAACACGCCACGCAGACCGAATCCGGACGACACGAGCCACGCGTTCAACCGTAGGAACACGTTCCGCTCCGTGATCGCGCTGATGTAGGTCATCGCGACGGTCAGGAACAGGAACAGCGCGCCGTACTCGGCGACGTGGTGCGAGACCAGGTGGTGGACCGCCTGGTACGGATCCTCGAGCTGGTGCTTGACCCGCTGCTCGAGCAGCGCGCGATCGAACCCCTCCGCGCCGATGTACTGGTGCAACGCCAGCGCGACGAAGATCCAGATCACGCCCGCCGCCGCGATGACCGGCTTCGACTTGCGCAGATGGATCACGTCTTCCATGACCACCAGCGCATAGGCGCCGCAGAAGACGAGGAGGCTCGCCAAGGCGAAGCCGCTGGACGTGAGATCGAGCGCTGCTTCGAAGATGTTCGCGGCGGTCACGGATCGGGACGAGGCGCAGGGGACCGGGGGGGCGGCGGGCTGATGATGCGTGCGTCCGCATCATTTGCCAGCGCTTCCGCCGGCGTCCAGGAGAGAACCGACCGCTATTCCGCGACCAGTCCTTCGACCGCGGCCGCGGCCGCTGCGACGAGGTCCGGCGGCAGCAGACCGAGCAGCCGCGCGACCTGCTCCCGCGTCAGCACGTACTCGAGGTCCCCCTCCTCACCCTCGGGGAACAGCAGCGGTTCCTCGACCGCCGCATAGGCGAGCGCCGGATGCCGTTCGTCCGGCTGCTCGGTGCTCGCGCGCGCGAGCAGGTCGTGCAGATCCAGTCCACGCAGCGCCAGCAGCAGGTACGGCTTCTCGTCCAGCCGGCGTGCGAACAGCTCGTGCAGCGCCAGCGCATGCCGGCACGGCTGGACCGGCTCCCCGCAGGTGCAGCCGCTGGACACCCGGCGCGCCTCGGGGAACAGCGGCTCGCCAGAGATCCGCGCCACGAGCCGATCGAACGAGCGCGGCACCCGCCCCGCCTCCAGCGCATGGATCATCGAAGGGCTGCGCCGCATGACGCGCGCGACCTGCGGCCAGATCCGGCTCTGCAGCGTCGGCACGCGCACGCTGACTTCGTGGATCGAGCCCATCGCCCCTTCCATCTCCGCCTGGATCGCGCCGCCGCGCACGCGCAGGTTCGGATTGCGCACCGACGGCAACGTCGCGAGCGCCTGCTCGAGCCGGCGCGGATCGATCCCGCGGTTCGCCTCGCGACGCCAGCGCTCGCCGAGACTGACCGGACGGCGTTCGGTCACGACAGCACCTCCTGCCGGTCGAGCGCGAGCAGCTGGCGCAGGTCCTCGTTCGAAAGCTCGGTCAGCCAGCCCTCGCCGGCGCCGAGCAGCGCGCCGGCGACCTCGCGCTTGCGCTCGAGCATCGTCTGGATCCGCTCCTCGAGCGTGCCGCTGCAGACGAACTTGTGCACGAACACGTTGCGGTTCTGGCCGATCCGGAACGCGCGGTCGGTCGCCTGGTCCTCGACCGCCGGGTTCCACCAGCGATCGAAGTGGAACACGCGGTTGGCCATCGTCAGGTTGAGTCCGGTGCCGCCGGCCTTCAGCGACAGCACGAAGATCTTCGGCCCCTCCGGCCGTCCCTCCTGGAACTGCGCCACCATCTCCTCGCGCTCGCGCTGCGGCACGCCGCCGTGCAGGAACAGGATCGTGTCGCCGAACGACGCCTGGAAGTGCGCGCGCAACAGCGACCCCATCTCGCGGAACTGCGTGAACACCAGGCAGCGATCCCCTTCGTCGAGCGCCTCCTCGAGCATCTCGTGCAGCAGATCCAACTTGCCGGAGCGGCCCGGCAGCGGCGAGCCGTCCATCAGGAAGTGCGCCGGATGGTTGCAGATCTGCTTGAGCCGCAGCAGTGTCGTCAGGATCGCGCCGCGGCGCTGCATCCCCTCGAGCGCCTGCTCCACCTCGGCCATCCCCTTGCGCACGATCCCTTCGTACAGCACCGCCTGCTCGCGCGTCAGCGACGCCGGGACGATCTGCTCCGTCTTCTCCGGCAGGTCGGTCACGATCTCCGGATCCGTCTTCAGCCGCCGCAGCACGAACGGGCGCACGAGCCGCGCCAGCGCCGACGCCGAACCCTGGTTGCGCTGGCGGATGATCGGATGCTCGAGCGTCTGCTGGAACGACGTGCGCGTGCCGAGCAGGCCTTCGTTCAAGAAGTCCATGATCGACCACAGGTCGAGCGGGCGGTTCTCGAGCGGGGTGCCGGTCAACGCGAGGCGGAACTTCCCCTCCAGCGCGCGCGCGGCACGCGACTGCCGGGTGGACGGATTCTTGATGTTCTGCGCCTCGTCGAGGACCACGCCCTCGAACACCGTGCCCTCGAAGTTCTCCTCGTCCCGCTGCAACAGGTTGTAGCTGGTCAGCACGACGTCCGTGTTCTGCAGCATCGTCGCGAACGCCTGCGGCTCGCGCGCGCGCCCCTTGCCGTGGTGCACGACGACGCGCAGCTCCGGCGCAAACCGCGCCAGCTCACGCCGCCAGTTCCCGAGCACGCTGACCGGGCAGACCAGCAGGACCGGGCCGCGACGGTCCGCGCGCAGCCGCCAATCCAGCAGCACGGCGATCGCCTGCACGGTCTTGCCGAGCCCCATGTCGTCGGCGAGGCACGGCCCGAAGCCTTGGTCCATCAGGAAGTACAGCCACGCGTGCCCGCGCGCCTGGTACGGCCGCAGCGAGCCGATGAACCCCGGCGGCGCCGCCCTCGGCTCGACCGCGCGGCTCTGCTCGAGCGCGGCGACGACCGCTTCGAGCCGCGGACTCGTCTGCAACCGCTCGAGCGCCAGCCCGTGCAGGTGCTCGGCGCCACCGAGCCGCAGCCGCAGCGCTTCGAAGAACCCGATCCGGCGCGAGCCGCGCTGCTGCGCCTTGCGCCAGGTCTGCAGGGCCTCGCGGTCGCGCGGCGACAGCAGCACGAGGCCGCGCTGCAACTGCACCAGCGGCGCCCGCGCCTGCACCAGGCGCTCGAACTCCTCCTTGCCGACCGGCCGGCCGCCGATCGCGAGCTTCCAGTCGAACTCGAACCACGGCCGCGCCCCCTCGTCGGCGCCCGGCGATTCGACCAGCTCCACTTCGGCCGTCAGCCGCTGCACGTCGTCGAGCCCCGGCAGCCGCACGTCGAAGCCGCGCGACTCGAGCAGCGGCAGGTGGTCGAGCACCTCGTCCAGCTCCGCGCGGTTCAGCGAGGCACGGCCGTCGGTCATGCTGAGCGCGCGTCGCAGCGCCGGCACCTCCGCGGCCACGGCTTCGAACTGCGCATCCAGATCCGCCAACAGCTCGATGCTGATCGGGTTGGGGAACAGCCGGTTGCGTTCCAGCTCCTGGAGCTCGCCGACCGGCAGGTCGAGCGCGACTCCCTGCACCGGGCGCAGCCGGAGCTGGATGCCCCACGGCACCCCTTCTTCGAGCTCGCGCTCCGGCTTCTGGATCTCGAGGACCGGCTTTGGCCGTGGCCGCCAGAACTCACGCGGCAACGGTTCGGCCGCCGCGTGCGGCGGCGTGCGCTCGCAGCCGACCGCATCGACCGCGTGCCCGATGAAGCTGACCAGCAGATTGCGCGCGGTGACCGCGTAGACCGGCGCCTCGCCGGCGAAGAACCGCGCGGTCTGCAGCGTCTCCGGCACGATCAACGCCAGCGCGCCGACGGCGCCGACCACCGGCTCGCTCCAGACCGGGACGCAGCGCAACAGCCCCGGGCGCAGCGGCGCAGCGAAGCTGCCACTCGCAACCAGATGGCGCACCACGCGCGCCGCGAGGGCGAGCAGTCGCGTGGTCGGCGGCAGCGAGGTGTGTGGCAGCGCCGCCAGGAACTCCACGGCCGCCGGCAGCGGAATCCCCAGCCCGCGGATCCGCCACAGCGCCGGTGCGACGCGTCCGCTGGTCTCGCCGTCGGTGCTGCCATCCACGCGCGCCGGCCGCAGCGATGCCTCTTCGGTCGGCAGCAGGATCTGGAACTCGACCTCGGCCGCCGTGTCGCGCAGCGCCTGCGGCAGCAGCTCCGCGACGCCGGCACTGCCGGCGCCGGCGAACAACACGACGCGCGCATCGGCCGGCGCACGCGCGTGCAGGTAGGCGGCTTCGAGCTGCTGCAGCGAGACGGCGGGCGGTGTGAGCGTGCGCGTGTCTTCGGGCCGCCTACTTGTGCCCAATGTTCACCGGCGTGAACTCACGCGGGACGTTCTGCAGCGGCGCCGGCCGGTTGTAGCCCTTGTCGGCCATCGCCCGCGTGTGGACATCGCCGAGCGTGAACAGGAACAACAGCGCCAGGAACAGGAACGAGCTGATGATCGTGATGTTGTTGATCGCGGTGTCCCACTTCAGGTGCATGAAGAACGTCAGCACCAGCGAGGCCTTGATCGCGGCGACCGCCATCGCGATCAGCAGGTTCGCACCGCCGAAGTCGACACGCGAGATCCCGACCGTGATCACGGTCAGCACGAGCAGCGAGACCAGCACCTTCATCAGCAACTGCGGCGAGCAGACGTGGTGGTGGTGCAACGCGTGCGCGTCGTGATGGCTGGCGTCTTGCGGATGGGTCGTCATCGGAGCGCGTCAGGGAACCAGGTACAGCAGCGGGAACAGGAAGATCCAGATCAGGTCGACGATGTGCCAGTACAGGCCCACCAGGTCGACCGGCGTGTAGTAGCCCTCGTGGAAGTGCCCTTTGCGGGCGCGCAGGATCAGCCAGCCGATCAGGATCGCGCCGACCAGCACGTGGAAGCCGTGGATGCCGGTCATCGTCCAGTAGAAGCTGAAGAACATGTTGGGGAACTCGGTCCCGGCCATGACGCCGTGCACGTCACGCGCGGCGTTGCCGAACCAGCTCCCGGGCAGCAGCCCGTAATGGATCTTGTGCGAGTACTCGAAGTACTTGACCACGAGGAATCCGAGCGCGCACAGCGCCGTGATCGTCAGGTAGACGATCGTGCGCTTGCGGTCGCTGACCTGCGCGCAACGGACCCCCATCGCCATCGTGTACGAGCTGATCAGCAGGACGATCGTGTTCAGCGCGCCGAGCTTCCAGTTGAGCTGCTGGCCGCCCTGGCGGAACGTCTCCGGATACTCCGCGTGGAACCAGAAGTAGGCGGCGAAGATCCCGCCGAACAGCAGGATCTCGGTCGCCAGGAACAGCCAGAACCCGAACTTGGCGGACTGGTACTCCTGCTCCGCGCTGTCGAAGTGGTGCGCGATCGGATGCGGGACGAAGCCCGGCGGTGCTGGCGTGTAGTGGACGGCGTGGCTCATGTGCGTCGGGCCGGCGGTGGCGTGGTCATTCCTTGGCGTGCGGGATGTGCGAGTAGTCGTACGCCTCGCGCGTCATGACCGGAGTCTCCTTGAAGTTCTCCAGCGGCGGCGGGGTGTCGGCGTACCACTCGAGCGTGACGCCGCCCCACGGGTTCTTCTTCGCCTTGCGCCCCGCGAACAGCGAGTGCACGAAATAGATCACCATGATCAGGATCCCGGCCCCGAGGATGATCGTGCCGATCGTCGAGGCGCGGTGCCACGGCTCGTACTCGTCGATGTAGCTGGCGTAGCGGCGCGGCATCCCCTGCGAGCCCATGATGAACTGCGGGAAGAACGTCGCATTGAACCCGATGAAGATCAGCGCGCAGGCGATCCGGCTCCACAGCCAGGAGTAGTGCACGCCGAACATCTTCGGCCACCAGTGGTGCAGCCCGGAGAAGAACGCCAGCGCCGTCGACCCCATCATCACGTAGTGGAAGTGGGCGACGACGAAGTACGTGTCGTGCAGGTGGATGTCGACCGACAGCGTGCCGAGGTGCATCCCGGTCAGCCCGCCGATCGCGAAGATGATCAGGAACGCCAACGCGTAGTACATCGGCGACGACAGGTTGATCGAGCCCTTCCAGACCGTGGCGACCCAGTTGAACTCCTTGATCGCGGACGGGATCGCGACGAAGAACGTCAGGAACGAGAACGCCATCATCGCGAACTCGCTCTGCCCGCTG
Source organism: uncultured candidatus Brocadiaceae bacterium (assembly GCA_964483245.1). GTDB lineage: Bacteria > Planctomycetota > UBA1135 > UBA1135 > UBA2386 > CAZABP01. The sequence goes on from CAZABP010000001.1 coordinate 237,622, forward strand.
GTGAACATGTGGTGTCCCCAGACCAGGAACGAGATCACGGCGATCCCGATCGAGCTGAACGCGATCATCCGGTAGCCGAAGATCGGCTTGCGCGAGTGCGTCGTGATGATCTCGCTGATGATCCCCATCCCCGGCAGGATCATGATGTAGACCGCCGGGTGCGAGTAGAACCAGAACATGTGCTGGAACAGCACCGGGTCCCCGCCGAGCGCCGGATCGAAGATCCCGACCGAGTAGATCCGCTCGAATGCCAGCAGCAGCACGGTCACGCCCAGCACCGGCGTCGCCAGCACCTGCAGGATCGCCGTCGCGTAGATCGCCCAGACGAACAGCGGCATCCGGAACCAGGTCATCCCGGGCGCGCGCAGCTTGTGCACGGTCACGATGAAGTTCAGCCCGGTGAAGATCGAGCTGAACCCGAGGATGAAGATGGCGGTGCCGAGCAGCAGGACCGC
>CAZABP010000002.1:0-139580 GCA_964483245.1 uncultured candidatus Brocadiaceae bacterium
CTGCCGGGCGAGCGGCGGATCCTGGTGCCGAGCCCCAAGGTCGCGACCTACGACCAACAGCCACAGATGTCGGCCGACGAAGTCACCGACCGGCTGCTCGCCGAGCTCGCCTCGCCGCAGCGACCCGACGTCGTGATCCTGAACTTCGCGAATGCCGACATGGTCGGACACACCGGCGACATCCCGGCGACGATTGCGGCGATCCGCACGATCGACGCCTGCCTGGCACGGATCGTCCCGCAGGTGCTGGCGCTCGGCGGCGTCGTCGCGATCACGGCCGATCACGGCAACGCCGAGATGATGGTCGATCCGGAGACCGGGCAACCGCACACGGCGCACACGACCAACCGCGTCCCGTTCCTGTTGGCCGGCCCCGGCCTGGAGAAGCTGCAACTGCACGACGGCCGGCTGTGCGACATCGCGCCGACGTTGCTGCCGTTCCTCGGTCTCGCCAAGGACCCCGCGATGGAAGGTATCGATCTGTGCTCGCGTTGATCCTCACACTTGCGCCGCCGCAACAGCCGCCCGCGATCGACACGCAGATCGCCGCACTGACGCAACAGGTCTCGGTGCCGCAACTGCGCGCGACGATCGAGACGCTGGTCGGGTTCGGCACCCGCCACGTGCTGTCGCCGACCGACGATCCGCAGCGCGGCACCGGCGCCGCCCGCGCCTGGCTGGAGCAGCAGATGCGCGCCGCGATTCCGGCCAGCGGCGGCCGCCTGCAGGTCGAGCGGCAGGCGTTCACGGTCCCGAGCACACGGCTCGGCCGCGACGTCGAGGTCGTCAACCTGGTCGCCACGCTGCGCGGCACGCGCGATCCGCAGCGCATCTACGTCGTCGGCGGACACTACGACTCGATCCACTCCGACCCACGCGATCCGACCGGCGATGCGCCGGGCGCCAACGACGATGGCTCCGGGACCGCGGTCGTGCTCGAGTTGTTGCGGGTGCTGGCACCCCACGAGCTCGCGGCGACCGTGCAGCTGGTCTGCTACGACGGTGAGGAGATGGGGCTGCTCGGTTCGACGGCGCATGCGCAGGCGCTGCGCGAGGCCGGCGCGGTCGTGGACGGGACGGTGACGAACGACATCGTCGGCAACACGCTCGGGATCGACGGCAAGCGCTACCGCGGCGCGCTGCGCTGCTTCTCGTATTCCGTGCGCGGCAATGACTCGACCAGCCGTCAGCTCGCGCGCGCGGCGGCGTACGCCGCGCGGCGGCACGTGCCGGACTTCACGGTCCGCCTGATCTACCGCGGCGACCGCTATGGGCGCGGCGGGGATCACAAGCCGTTCTTTCTCGAGGGTTATCCCTCCGTGCGCCTCAGCGAGCCGCGCGAAGACTGGACGCGCCAACACCAGCGGGTCACCGAGCGGGATGGGCAGCCATATGGTGACCTGCCGGCCTTCGTCGACTTCGACCACCTCGCGCAGGTGACGCGGCTGAACCTCGCGCTGCTGGTTGAGCTCGCGTCGGCGCCGCGTGCGCCAGCGACACTGCGCGTCCCGCGCGTGACCGATCGCTACGCGATCCGGCTGAGCTGGCCGCGCGTCGACGACGCGACCGCCTACGAAGCGGTCTGGCGCGACACGACCGCCGCCGACTGGCAGGGTGCGCAGCTGCTCGAGCCGGTCGACGGCGAGCGCGGCCGGCTCGAGGCGACGCTCGAAGGGCTGCTGCTCGACGACCTCGTCGTCGGCGTGCGCAGCGTCGCAGCCAACGGTGCACGCAGCCGCGTGACGACACCGCCCGAACCGGACAACGTCGAGCTGCGACCGACGGGGCGCGGCCGATGAGCCGTAGAAGCCGTTCTTCCAGCCTCTGGCTCGGGTCCCTGCTCCTGGTCACGGCCTGCAAGGGGGAAGGCTCGGACATCGGGCCGAAGCTCGAGACCGACGTCCAGCAGGACTGGCGCATCGTCGTGCAGGATCAGGACGGCCGGCCGATCAGCAGCGCGCGCATCTCGATCGAGGGATACGAGCAGGCTGCCGGCGCGACCGACCGGCACGGACGCGCCAAGCTGCTGACGACGCCGGGCGGGATCCGCCGCATCACGATCGATGCGCGGTTCGGCACCGCGCGCGATGGTGACCGCTACGACGCCTACGTCGTGGAAGCGCAGACCGGCGATGGGGCCGAGTTGCCTTGGGTTGCCAGCGTGCCGGACCTCGGCGGCGGCACCGGGCTCGTGATCCCGACCGGAATCCAGACCGTCACCGGCACGCTCGACGACCGCGCGACCTCCGGCGCGCTGTTGACGATCCCGGCCGGCACTTCGGTCGGCTACGGCGCGGCGGCAACCGTGACGCTGTCGACCGGCGCGCTCGGCCCACAGCGGATCCCGCTCGGAATCCCGGCGCCTGCCACGGGCGCGCGCCACACGACGCGCGGCGTCATGCTGGCACCGACCGGCGTCACGTTCAGCCCGGGCGCGACGCTGGCGCTCGCCAACGAACTCGGGCTTGCGGACAGCGCGCAGGCCGAGCTGTGGCGCCTCGATCCGTTGCTGGGAACCTGGAGCCTGCTCGGCACCGGGACTGCGTCGGCCGGCAGCATCGTCGCCGACGTGCCGATCCCGGGCGGGGGCTTCTACTGCTTTGCTCGCGTCGAACCGGTGACGACGACGCTGTCCGGCCGCATCGTGGGCAGCGAAGGCGCGCTGGCGAACGCGCTGCCGCTGACGCGGACGCTCGTGCGGGCCGACGGCGCGATCACCCGCACCGACGACAACGGCCGCTTCACCCTGCCGCCGATCGCGGCGTGCGATGCGCAGGGCACACCGCGCTCGGTGCGCGTGACGTACACCGGTGGCCGTCTGTGGTTGCCACGCAGCGGAGCGACCGACGTCACGCTGGTGCCGGGCGCGCAGACCGTGATCGACCAGCGGCTGGAGACGTCGCGCGTCGCCGATCTGCGGATGCAGCTCGTCGCGGTCGGCTCGCTCGACCCGGGCCGCGTGATGCGCGCCAGCTCGTCGGAGTTCCGCGGCGTGCACCTGAACGCCGGCAACGATCAGGCGACGGCGGTGTTCGAGGACATCGACGACTTCGGGTACTTCGGCACGATGACTTCGCGGCCGTACGACCGCGAGTACATGCTGGTCACGCGCGGGGCGTTCTATCTCGGCGGCAGCAGCCTGTTCTACAACGTGCAGATGTTCGCTTCGCGGCAGGGGTGGTGGATCCCACGCGACAGCAATGGCGGCACGTCGGTGTACGTGCTCGATGCGCTCGGCACCGGCCCGGTGCGCGACGCGGCCGTGATCCGTGGCGCGGTGCCGGAGCAGGGGCTGAACGGCTACACGAACGAGTTCGGCGCGATCGAGATGGACTTCGGCGACGACCAGGCGACGGGGTACTTCAACAGCGGCCTCAGCGGGCGCTCGACTGTCAGCGCGATGTCGTTCGTCTACGTCGACACGGCGCGGCTGGAGATGCCGGTCGGGCGCGTGCGCCGCACGCCGCTCGGGGTCTACGACCGGCACGGTCTCTATGGCGGCACGCTGCTCGGCAGCGGTGCGCCTGGCCGTGAGCTGCGCGTGCGCGCGACGCGCCGGCTCGCGCTGCAGGACTGGTACGAAGCGGTGATGTTGGATCGCGATCCGATCCCACCGATGCCGAAGCCGATCGACCCGCAGGTGCTGGGCGGCACTGCGTACCGGGTCGGCGTCCCGGTGCCGGAAGGGGAGCTCGCCGCGGTCGAGGGATTCACGGGCGGCGGGGAGTTCGTGTTGGAGCGGGTCGGGCTGCGCAGCGGCCTGCGCCCGGTCGGCGGGACCTACAGCGCGCTCGAGCTGCCGCTCGATCGGATCTGCAACACCGACCACAGGTTGCAGCAGGCGCTCGTGAACCGCGATCCGGCGCTGCCGGACACCGCGATCGCGGTCGATCTCGCGCTCGAACTGGGGGCTGGCCGCATCGTCGACGTTGCGCGCGGAATCGGTGGACTGGATCTGACCGGCAGCGACCTCGGCCTGCGGTTGCCGGCGCTGACCGGCCCGCTCGCCCGCGCGAAGTGGCACGTCGCGCTGGTCGGACGGTTCACCGACGCGGCCGGCGAACACACGCAGCGGACCTGGACCCCGCTGACCGGGACCGTGACCGCGGCGCTGCCGCTGATGCCGGTACCGGAGGTGTTGGAGCCGCCGCCGGACGCGATGGTCAGCGCCGCTGGTTTCCGCGTGCGCTGGGTGACGCCGCCGAATGCGCTCTACATGAAGCTCGAGCTGTTCTCGGAGCTGGACGGCAACGTGCGCGAGTGGACCGCGGTCGTGCCGGGTTACCTCGACAGCTTCGACTTCCGCCGGCTCGCACCGGAGAATCCGCAGCCGATCGTGCCGGGGCGCACATACCGGCTGCGCGTCAGCGCGATGCGGGTCGGGCGCGGCTTCATCAAGGAGTTCACGGTCGGCTATCAGGCGATGCTGACGAACTACGTCGGGTTGCACGAGTGCGAGCGCGAGGTGGAGGCGATCTCGACGACCGAGTTCACGGTCACGACGCAGTGACGCGGACGGCCGCGGCGCTGGCGCTGGCGCTGTCGGTGGCGGCCGGCTGCTACAGCGCGCCGGAGCCGCTGCCGGTGACCGGGCACGACGTCGTGCTCGCGCAGGCGCTCGCCGATGGCGACTTCGAGCGGGCGGAGGAGTTCATGCGCCGGGCCCTCGCGCGCGAGCCGGATTCGGCCAGCGTGCGGCTGTGGGCCGCGGCCCTCGCCGAGATGGCCGGCCGCGATCAGGAGGCGGTCCTGCATCTACGTGAAGTGCTGCGGAGCACCGACCGCGGCGGGCTCGACGAAACCGAGGTGCACGGCCGTCTCGGCGACGTGCTGTTCCGCCTCGGCCGCTACGGCGACGCGGCGCCGCACCTGTTCGCAGCGACGCGCGGGCCGGACGCGGCGCGCTGGCGCGCGTTCGCCGAGCTCGCGACGTTGCTGCCCCCGGTCGCCGAAGTCCCGCGCGACGTCGCGGCCGAGCTCGCGCTGCGGCCTGGTCCGATGCCAGAGCTGTTCTGCCGGTTCGATCAGGCGGAGCGGCCGTTCGTGCTCGACACCGGGGCAACGTTCACGACGCTGTCACAGACGCTGGCGACCGAGCTCGGCGTGCGGCCGCTGCTGCCGGCCGGCGTCGGTCGCGACGGCAGCGGGCGTGAGATCCCGCTGCAGGCCGGGCTCGTGCGCGCGTTCGGCCTCGGCGCGATCCGGCTCGGGATGCGGCCGGTGCTCGTCGTCGACGACCAACGGCTGGCGATGCAGGACGCGCGCGGCGGACCGGAGCGCGCGCCGCTCGGCGTGGTCGGGATCGACGTGCTCGGACAGTTCCAGGTCACGTTCCGCCCGAGCCGGGGTTCGATCGGGATCACGCCGGGCGGCACGTTGAAGCCGACCGAGTCGGTGCCATGCCTGCGCGTCGAAGGTCGCCTGCTCGCGCCGGTCTGGATCGAAGGGAAGCAGCTGTGGTTCGTCGTCGACACCGGTGCGACCGAATCGAGCCTGACCGGCCCGGGGCTGCGCGTGCTGCCGGGCGGGGAATCGCGGGCGACGCCGGCGTTCCGCCAGGTGCGCACCCCGGGCGGCAGCGGCTACGCGGTCCGCGAGGTGCGCGACCTGATCCTGACCGTGTCGGAGGTGCGGTTCACCGGCGTCGCGCTGTTGGTCGTCGAACGCGCTCCGCTCGCGTCGTTCCCGGTCCACGGCGTGCTCGGCGCCGACCTGCTGCTGCGCTGCCGCACCGTGTTGGACGGGGGCCGGCTGCGCATGGAGCAGGGGTGATGCTCGAGCTGACCGGGCTCGAGAAGCACTACCGCGGCGTCACGGCGCTGCGCGAGGGACAGCTCGAGCTGCGCGCCGGCGAGATCCACGGGCTGGTCGGTGAGAACGGGGCCGGGAAGTCGACGCTGCTCGGGATCGTCGCCGGCGCGGTCGTGCCGGATAGCGGTCGGATGCTGCTCGGCGGCGCGCCGTATGCGCCGGCCGATCCCGCGGCCGCGCTGCGCGCCGGCGTGCACCTGATCCACCAGGAGTTCCAGTTGATCCCGGAGCTCGACGTCGCGGCCAATGTGCTGCTCGGGCGCGAGCCGCGGCGGTTCGGCCTCGTCGACGAACGCGCGGCGGCGCTGCGCACGGCAGTCGTACTCGGCCGGCTCGGGCTCGCGCTGCCTCCGAATGCCCGCACCGGGCGGCTCAGCGTCGGCGAGCAGCAGATGGTCGAGATCGCGCGCGCGCTGGCATACGACGCGCGCGTGCTGTTGCTGGACGAGCCGACGGCGGCGCTGGTGCCGGCCGACGTCGAGCGGCTGTTCCGGATCCTGCGGGAGCTGCGCGCGGCCGGTGCGGCGATCGCATACGTGACGCATCGGTTGGAAGAGATCGAGCAACTCTGCGACCGCGTCACGGTCATGCGCGATGGTGCATGGATCTCGACGGATCCGGTCACCGCCATCGACCGCGGCGAGCTGGTCCGGCGCATGGTCGGGCGCGAGCTGCCGGAGAGCGCGCATGTCTTGGGGCGCGGAGCCGGTGCGCCGCTGCTCGAGCTGCGCGGCGTCGGCGACGGGGAGTTTGTGTCCGGCGTGACGTTCCGGCTCGCGGCTGGTGAGATCGTCGGTGTCGCCGGGCTGGTCGGCTCGGGGCGCACCCAGCTCGCGCGGCTGCTGGTCGGCAGCCCGCCGGCGCGCCACGGCGAGATCCGGCTCGACGGGGTGCCGGTGCGGATCCCCGGCCCGGCAGCGGCGCTCGCGTTCGGCATCGGCTACCTCGCCGAGGACCGCAAGCAGCTCGGTCTGCTGCCGGAGCGCTCGGTCGAGGAGAACGTCACGCTGGCGGCGCTGCCACGGCTGGCGCGCGGCGGCCTGCTGTCGCGGCGGCGCCTGCTCGACGCGGCGGCCGGCGCGCAGCAGCGGCTGTCGATCCGCGCCGCGTCGCTGTCGATGCCGATCGCGGCGCTGTCGGGCGGCAACCAGCAGAAGGCGTTGCTCGCACGACTGCTGTTGGCGGAGCCACGTGTGCTGCTGCTCGACGAACCGACGCGTGGCATCGACGTCGGCGCGAAGGCGGAGATCCATGCGCTGCTGCAATGCCTCGCCGCCGACGGGGCCGGGATCCTGCTGGTCAGCAGCGACCTGCCGGAGATCCTGGCGCTGGCGGACCGGATCCTGGTCATGCACCAGGGGCGCCTCGCCGGCGAGCTGCCGCGCGGCGCCAGCGCGGAGCAGGTGGGGGCGTTGATGACCGGGGCGGTGGTGGGTGACGAGCCGGGCTAGACTGCCCGCCCCTCCCGCTTTCGGTTTCCGACCCGCACCACGCCATGACCTCGCATCTCCGCCGCCACGCCCTGTGGCTCGTTCCGTTCCTGCTCGCTCCGCTCAGCGCCCAGATCGACCAGAAGGCGGCTGCCGAAGAGCTCGCGCATGCGTTCGACCGCCCGGCCGGCACGCCGATCGGCGCCGATGGCAAGCGCAAGCTGGCCGAGTGGTTGCAGAAGTACGCCGGCCAGGACCTCGGTCCGCTCGGCTACGCGCGCGCGCTGCAGCTCTACTTGGACCGTGACTACCCCGGCGCAATCGCCGAGCTGGATCGGTTCTTCGCCGCGCACGACACGATCGAGAACGAGGAGCACCGGCGGATGCTCGGCCGGATCAGCATGACCGGCCTCGTGCAGGGTGCGCGCAGCGGCGAGCCTGCGGCGAAGCTCGCGCTGCACGGGGAACGGGCTGCGAAGCTGTACGGCGATCTGTCGATGATCGCGCGCGCGGCGCAGACCGCGCTGACGACCGAAGGGGTCGACCAGCAGACCCTGCGCGTCGGCCTGCTGCGCGGCGCACTCGCCAGCGGCGCCGACGCCGCCGCGATCGACGCGTTCGCGAAGGCGCTGTACGGCGGCGAGGCGCCGGCCGTGCAGGCGCGCCCGGCGCGCGCAGCGCGCGCCGAGCCGCAGGGGCCGACGCCGGCGGCGCTGACCGGCAAGCCGGTGCCGGCGATCGAGGCGGTGCACGTGCTCGGCGGTGGGTCGGAGTTCCCGGACGCCGCGTCGTTCTCGCTCGACAAGCTGCGTGGCAAGGTGGTGCTGCTCGACTTCACGGCGACCTGGTGTGGCCCGTGCCGCCGTGTCCTCCCGCACCTGATCGCGCTGCAGAACAAGCATGCGGCAGACCTGCAGGTGGTCGGCGTGACGCGGTTGTACGGGTACGGGATGGACTTCTCGGCGCCCGAGGCGACGACGCCGAACGGCGGCACGATGGTCCGGAACCTGACGCCGGAGGCCGAGCTGCAGGTGAACCGGGCGTTCGCCGAGAAGTTCGGGATCGGCTATCCCGTCGTCGTCGCCGGACCCAAGATGGCAAGTCAGTCGTTCCACGTCTCCGGGATCCCCACGCTGTTCGTCGTCGGCCGCGACGGCACGATCGTCGGCTCCGTCGTCGGGCCGAACGAAGCCGAGGTGGACGCGCTGATCGAGAAGGCGCTGGCAGCGAAGTAGCCGCCGGACCCGCGCGCCCGTGGACGTGCGCCAGCACCAGCTGCAGGTCCGCACGCGCGGGCGCGGGCTCGTCCCCATCACGCGCGACGTCGAGACCTGGCTCGCGCAGCAGCGGATCACGGCCGGTCTGCTGACGCTGTTCGTGCAGCACACATCGGCGAGCCTGCTGATCCAGGAGAACGCCGACCCGGACGTGCTCGCGGATCTCGAGCGGTTCTTCGCACGGCTGGTGCGCGATGGCGATCCGATGTTTGCGCACGACGCCGAAGGTCCCGACGACATGCCGAGCCACGTGCGTGCGGCGCTGACGCAGACGCAGCTCAGCATCCCGGTCGTGGCCGGAAAGATGGCGCTCGGGACCTGGCAGGGGATCTACCTGTACGAGCACCGGCTCGCCGGGCATGCGCGCAGCATCCTCCTGCAGGTGCTGGGGCAGTGACCCGCGCTACTTGAACAGATCCGGCCGCGCCTGCCGCGCCGCCTGCAGCATGTTCCGTGCGTCCGGATGCTGCGGATTCCGCTCGAGTGCGCGCAGCCACCACGGCAGCCCCAGCTCGTAGCCCTGGTGCGGGCCGTACAGGTTGAGCAGCACGATCCCGTACGACGACAGCGCATCCGCTTCGCGGGGCCAGCGCACCATCGACGTCTCGAGCAGGCGTTTGGCTTCGAGCCACATCCGCTGCGCGGCGGCGCGGTCGGTCGCGCCGACCTGGACCCCTTCGTTGATCAGCAGCCGCGCGAGGTTGAACGACGCCGCCGCCGATTGCGGATCGACGTGCAGGATCCGCCGCCACAGCGCCTTGCTATCGCGCCAATGCGTGCTCTGCACGATCGTCAGCACAGCGAGCAACGCGAGCAGCAGCGGCGACGCGCGCAGCCAGCCCGGCCGCACGGCGAGGAGCGCCGCCGCCGCGCCAAAGAACGGAATCGTCGCCAGATAGCTGTAGCGGTCGGCGACGAGCTGCGGGCCGCTCTGGTGCAGCCCGAGCACCGGGCTGACGGTGACCGCGTACAGCAGCAGCATCGTCGCGACCGCGGGATGCGAGCGGAGCAGGAACGGCATCGCGAGTGCGACCGCGGCCGTGCCGGCGGCGGCGAGCAGGAACTCCGGCGCCAGCAGATCGAGCCCCGGCCACAGCTCGTGCAGCGGTGACAGTCCGAACGGGAACAAGGTCGCGAGCGGATAGAACCACAGCCCGTAGCACGCCTGCAGCAGGCGCCTGCTGAGCCCGTAGTGCTCGTAGGCGAGCTTTGCCCCGGATTCAGCCTGTGCCGTCGCCGCGATCGCGGCGACCGCGAGTGCGAGCAGCACGAACGGGATCAGCTCGACCGCCACGCGACCGATCCCGCGGGGGCGCCAGCCTTCGAGGTGCCAGCTCCGCAGCGGCCAGTACGCGAGCAACAGCAGCAGCACCGGCATCGTGATGCCCCAGGCCTTGCTCAGCAGGCTGGCGGCGTAGGCCGCGAGTGCGAGCAGATACCAGCGCCTGCCTTCGCCACGGCGCAGCCAGCACAGGATCGTCAACAGGAAGAACAGCCCCGACAGCACGTCGCGCCGCTCGGTGATCCACGCGACCGACTCGACGCGCAGCGGATGCAGCGCCCACAGCAGTGCTGCGACCGAGGCTGCGAGGTGCAGGCGGATGCCCTCGCGGTGCCCACCAATCTGCAGCACGCGCAGCAGCACCCGCTGGCAGACGACGGCGTTCAGCGCGTGCAGCAGCACGTTGGTCGCGTGGTGCATCGCCGCGCTGCGGCCGGCGATCGCATCGTCGATCGCGAAGCTGAGCCAGGTCAGCGGATGCCAGTGCCCCATGTGCCGCGCCGTCAGCATCCAGCCGAGTTGCTCGGCGCCGAAGCCGCGGAACGAGTCGTGGTCGAGCACGTTCGACCCGTCGTCCCAGTCCGGCAGGAACTCGAACCAGATCGTTGGCACGAACACTGCGGCCGTCAGCAGGAACAGCAGCAGCGGCAACGCGCGGCGGAGTTGCGTGAGGGTAGGGCTCACGGATGGGGCGCACTTCCTACATGATCCCGCCCGTCATGGCACTGGCGGCGTTGCGCGTGCGGATCTCCGGGGTCGTGCAGGGGGTCGGCTTCCGCTACTTCGCCTGGAGCATCGGGCGGAACCTGGAGCTGTGCGGCTGGGTGCGCAACGAGCGGGATGGCTCGGTGTTGTGCGAAGTCAAAGGTCCGCCGGCGGCGGTCGAGCAGTTCGTGGTGCAGGTCCGCAGCGGGCCGGCGCACGCGCGGGTCGAAGCGTGCACGTTGCAGGAGCTCGCTCCGGACGAGGTCGACGATCAGCCGTTCGCGGTCGCGCGGTGAATCGCCGCCGCGGCGGCGAGCCCGCGTTCCAGCCGCTGCACGCGCGGCTCGTCGAGTGAGTGGGCGCCGAACCGCACCTCCTGGTATGCGGTGAACGCCGGCGCGACCTGCTCGCGCAGCGGCACCGGCAGCGTCCGCGCGAAGGCTTCGAGCGTGTGCGTCGGGTCGCGGCGATGGCCCTGCCGCGCCAGCTCGCGCAGCAGGCGTTCGAGCAGGCGCCGGGCGCTCGCCATCTCGACCGAGATCCGGGTCAGGCCGCGGCGGCGCAGCCGCGGCCCGGCGCGCGCGAGGACCAGCAACGCGAGGACGGCGAGCCATGGCCAGGCTTCGCCGAGCAGCGCACCGATCGGCGCGAGCACGGCGTCGAACCCGGCCCAGTCGCTGGTCTCGGTCGTCCCGGTGCCGAGCCTCGCCTCCGGCCAGCGGCTCTCCTCCGGCGCGAGCTGCGCCGCGGGGGTCGGATCGAAGACGGTGAATCCGTGGTAGTGCAGCGGGATCTCGACCCACGCATGCGCGTGCCGCGACCCGAACAGCCGCGCGCGCGGCAGATCGACGTCCGGTGCGCCGCCATACAGACCGACGCCGATCCGGCACGGGATCCCCTGCAGGCGCAGCAGCAGGGCATACGCCGACGCGAAGTGCATGCAGTACCCGGTGCGGTCGCCGAACAGGAAGTTCTCAAGTGCGTGCTGGTACGGACCGGTCGGCTCCGTCAACTGGTAGCTGCAACGCTGCTGCAGCCCGCGTGCGATCCGCACGGCGGTGCGCAGGTCGGCGCGGCGCGCGGGGCCACCCAGTTCTTCGAGCAGCGCGACGAAGCGGCCGCCGCGCATCGAGGCAGGCAGTGCCAGCAGCCCCGATGCGTCGCGCAGGTCGATCCGGTCACGCAGTGTGAACGCCTGGGGTGACCATTCCGCCTCGAAACGATCGACGCCATTGCGCGGTGCGGCCCGCAACAGCCCGCGCCGGTAGTCGACCTGGATCGGCGCCACGCCGCGGAGCGCGCTGGCGCCGATCGGCAGGAACACGAGGTCCCCGGTCAGATCGAGGTGGGAGATCGCGAGGCGTTGCCCATCGCCGCCAGCGTCCGGCAGGTAGAGCGGGTCCTCCCGCACGAGCTCGAAGTTCGCATCGCCAGGACTCCACTCGTCGAGCGCCGCCACCTCGAACGCGGCGCAGCGCAGGTACAGATCGTCCGGGACGAGCTCCCGCGAACGCGGCTCGACCAGCAGCAGCTGATCGCCGGTCATCCGCAGCGGACCGGCGTCCGCCTGGTCGAGCTGGAACTCGGAGCTGACGCCGACCGTGCGCTGTGGGCGCGCGCCGGACGGCGGCTTCAACATCCGCAGCAGCGGCAGCAGTCCGAGCACGACGCACAACGTCGCCAGCGCGATCAACACGGCGCCGGCATGCACGCGCAGCGGGCGCGCCAGGCTGAAGCGCTGCAGCCCGCGCACCTGCGTGGCCTCGCGGCGCGCCTCCCGCTGCAACGCCAACGCTCCGGCCGCGGCGAACAGCGCCGGTCGCAGGAAGCCCGGATCGCGGTCGGCCATCAGGCCGATCCACAGGATGCACAGCGCGAGAAACAGCGCGAGCCGCAGGCTGCCGGGCCGGCGGCGCAGGGTCAGGTAGACCAGCGGCGCGATCAGGTTCAGCGTCAACGCGTGGTGGACCGGCAGCGGGACGACGCGTGTCACCAGGATCGCGGTCAGCGCGATCTGCGTCGCCAGCGCGAGCCCGACGCGCAGCTCGAACCGCAGCGCTGCCGCGAACGGCGGCAGCGCGAGCAGTGCGAACAACAGTCCAGGCACCGCGAACCACAGCAGCAGGTCCGGCGGGAACACGCGGATCGGCAGGCTCGCCAGCGCCGCGGCGGCGGCGAGCAGCAGCCAGGGATCGAACCGCAGCGCCTTCACCGGACCGGCTCCAACAGCAAAGGCGAGCCGAGACCCAGGCGGTCGTCGGCGGCGGCGTAGCCGCCGGCGGGCAGCCACGCGAGCGCTGCGTCGGAGCGCAGTTCGTCCAGCTCGCGCGGCGTGAGCGCGCGCCACGGCACCGCACGCAGTTCGGCGAGCCGGGCCAGCAGCTCCATGCCGTTGCCGCTCAGGTCGTGCAGCTCGATCGTCTCGCCGAGCAATGCGAACCGGGCCGGCCGGCGCGTGCCCAGCAGCCGGTCGATCAAGGCGGCTGCCGCGGACAGGGACCACTCGAGCCGGCGGCCCGCACTGCGGCGGCGGCTGCCGGGTGGCAGGCGCAGATCGACGATGATCAGCAGCGCACGCGCATCCTCGCCGAGCAGCACGCGGCGCTGCAGCACGCCGGCCGACGCCGACCGCAGCGCATGCACCAGGCGCGCGTCTTCGCCGGCCGCGTACTCGCGCAGGCTGTGGAACTCGACGCCGTGCAGGCCGCGCGGCTCTTCGCGCCGGCCGGCCTCGGCTTCGCTGGCCGGGATCGGCGGCGGCTCGACGCGCGCCGGTTCGACGACGAAGTCGGTCTCTACGCGCAGGTCGCGCCACTGGCGGATGAAGCCGAACGGGTACCAGGTCTCCACGCGGAACAGCCGCTGCCGCATGCGGCCGCGGCTGCGCGCGCGGGCGCGCACCGCGAGCCGCACCTGCTCGCCGGCGCCGAGGCGCCCGATCGCCGCGCCGCCGAGCTGCACGCGCGTGCGCGGCTCGTGCAGCACGACGTCGCGGAGCGTGCGCGCGCGCGCAGGGCTGACGACGACGAGCTGCTCGACGAACGGTGCGCCGGCCTCGCAGCGGCGGGGCGCGAGCAGGATCTGGAGCTGCGGCAGCCGGCGCCCCTTCCACAGCAGGTCGATCAACAGCGGCGCCGCCAACAGCGCTGCGACCAGGCGCGAGGCTTCGCTGCCGGTCATCCAGGCCGCGCCGGCCGTGACCCAGGCCAGCAGCAGCAGCAGGCGGCCGCCGACCGTCAGCTCGGTGCCGCTGCTGCGTGCCTTCGCGGTCATTGCGGGACCGGCACCGTATGGACGAGCTCCTGCAGCACGGCGTCGACGGCCGTGTCGCCGCCACGCACCTGCAGGCGGTGCCCGAACACCGGCCCGACCAGCTCGCGCACGTCGTCCGGCACGACGTGGTCGCGGCCGAGCGCGGTCGCGCGCGCCTGCGCGGCGCGGTGCAGCGCCTGCGCGCCGCGTGTCGAGACGCCGAGCCGCACGTCCGCCATCGCGCGCGTGCGCTGTGCCAGCGCGACGACATAGGCGACCAGGTCAGGATCGACGTGGACTGCGGCGACCTGCTCGCGCGCGCGGCGCAGCTCGTCGGCTGTCGCCACCGGTTGCAGGCCGGTGAGTGCGACGTGCCCTTCGGCACCGGCGACGATCCGGCTCTCCGTCTCGGCGTCCGGATAGCCGAGCCGGATCCGCAGCAGGAAGCGGTCGAGCTGGCTTTCGGGCAGCGGATACGTCCCGGCGAACGTCAGCGGGTTCTGCGTCGCGACGACGAAGAACGGATCCGGCAGCGCGTGTTGGTGGCGGTCGATCGTGACGATCCGCTCCTGCATGCACTGCAGCAGCGCCGACTGCGTGCGCGGCGGCGTGCGGTTCAGCTCGTCGGCGACCAGGATGCTGGTGAACACCGGCCCGGGCCGGAACGTCAGGTCACCGGTCGCCGGGTGGTAGACCATGCCGCCGAGGATGTCGCTCGGCAGCAGATCGGCCGTGCACTGCACGCGTTGGAACGGCAGGTCGAGGCTGCGGGCGAGCGCGCGGGCCAGCAGCGTCTTGCCGACGCCGGGTCGGTCTTCGATCAGCAGGTGGCCGCCGGCCAGCAGGGTCGTGACCGCGTGCAGGACCGCGTCTTCCTTGCCGAGCAGGACGCGGCCGATCGCTTCGGCCAGGATCGGAGCGAGCGGGCGGTCGAGCGTGGGCACCGCGGGAGAACGTAGCGAGGTGGGGCGGGGGCGTGGAAAAAGCGGCGCGGGAGATTCTCCTTCCGGCATGCGCTCGCCGGTGATCACGTCGGTGTTCCAGGCCAAGGGTCACCTGATCGACTCCGGACTGCTGTCGGACGCGCTCGACGCCGTGCTCGCCAAGGGGGCGGACTACCACGTGCGCGGGTTCGAGATCGGGAGCCAGCGCGACATGGAGAGCCAGGTCGAGCTGACGGTCGTGTCGCCGGACCAGGAGACCTACGAGCGCGTGACCGCGGATCTGCTGTCGCTGGGATTCAGCGAAGTGGCGGGCGAGCCGGCGCAGCTCGAGCCGGTGACGAGCGACGGGGTTGCGCCGGATGCGTTCTATTCGACGACCAACCTGCCGACGCAGGTGCGGCTCGCCCACGGCTGGATGCCGGTCGAACGGCAACGCATGGACGCGGCGGTCGTCGTCGACGCGGACGGTGCGCGCTGCGTCAAGCTGCGCGATCTGCGCGCGGGGATGCAGGTCGTCGTCGGGTTCAAGGGGATCCTGCTGACACCGGCGGCGGCGCGGCGCGGGCGCACGTCGGCGTTCGGGTTCATGACCGGTGGGATCAGCTCGGAGCGGCAGCTCGCGGCGCAGGTCGAAGAGGTCGTGCGCGCGTGGCGCGAGACTCGCGCCGCCGGGCGCAAGGTGATCCTGGTCGCCGGTCCGGTCGTCGTGCACGTCGGTGCGGCCGCCCGCCTCGCCGATCTGATCCGGCGTGGATTCGTGGACGGGCTGCTGGCCGGCAACGCGATCGCCGTGCACGACATCGAAGCGGCGATGTTCGGCACCAGCCTCGGCGTCGACCTCGCGACCGGGCAGTCGATCGTGCACGGACACATGCACCACATGCGCGCGATCAACCGGATCCGCGCGGCCGGCGGGATCGCGCCGGCGGTCGCGGCGGGCCAGCTCACGCGCGGGATCATGCACGCGCTGGTCACCAGCGGCGTGCCGTTCTGTCTGGCCGGCAGCGTGCGCGACGACGGGCCGCTGCCGGAGACGGAGATGGACCTGATCCGCGCGCAGGATCGCTACGCCGAGATCCTGGAAGGTGCCGGGATGGTCGTGATCCTCGGCTCGATGCTGCACGGGATCGGCGTTGGCAACATGATCCCGGCCGAAGTGCGGACGGTCTGCGTCGACATCCATCCGGCTGTCGTCGCGAAGCTGGCGGACCGCGGGTCGGCGCAGTCGCAGGGGATCGTCACGGACGCGGGCGCGTTCCTCGCGGAGCTGGCGGCGCAGTTGTAGGGGCGCGCGGACGCGGCGCCGGTCACCCGCGCCGGGCTGCGTCGATCGCCGCGACGTCGATCTTCCGCATCGGGAACATCGCTTCGAACGCGCGCTTCGCCTCGCCGCCGCCGGCTGCCAGCGCGTCGGTCAGCCTGCGCGGCGTGATCTGCCAGGAGATGCCCCAGCGGTCCTTGCACCAGCGGCACTGGCTCGATGCCAGCGTTGGATCCGTGCTCCAGTCGGGTGGGGCGTGCAGCCGATCCATGCGATGGCATGGGATCCTTGGCTGTTGGCCTGTTGGGTGTGGTCAGCGCGTTCGCCGCGCCGCAGGGAACGCCGTCCGCGCCGCAGGCTGCGGTCGTCACCGGCGCGCTGCACGGCGGGCGGCTGCGGTTGGACGCGTTCGGACTCGGGGATGGGGGCGTGCGCGCAGAACGCCTGCGCCCGGTCGTGGCGCCGGGGGATGCGGTGACATCCGGCGGCGTGCGCGTGCGCGCGCGCGATGCCGGCATGAAGCTCGACTTCCCCGGCGGCGCCGAGCTGCTCGTGTCGCCGACCGGGCGCGTGCACCTGCGCGACGGTGAGCAGACGCTGCCGTGCTTTGGCGGCGTGCAGATCCTGCTGGCCGATGGCGCCATCGTGCGTGCCTGGCCGCAGTCCGGTCTGCGCGGCGCACTGCGCTGCGTCGAAGTCGAGGTCGAAGGCGCGACGCACGTGCTGTGGCAGCAGGACCAGGCGGTCGCCGAGGCGAGCTTCGTGCGGCGTTTCGCGGGGTTGACACTGTGTGCTCTCGGTGACGGCACCTGGCTGTACCGGCCGACGCCGATCGGGCCGATCGTCGTGCTCGAGCGCGTGCTGGTGCCGCGCGAGGCGCGTGCGTCGGCGCCGCCGGTCGTCGCCATCGTCGTCGGCGATGTGTTGCGCGACTCGTTGCAGCGGTTGCCGGATCACGCCCCACAGCGCTCGGTGCAGTTCCCGGACCTGCATCCGATGGCGGTCGAGCTGGCCTCGCTCGCGCCGCGGCTGTTCGCCGATGGGGTGCGCGCGCGGCCACCCGGCGCGCTCGGTGCGCTGGTGATCCCGCTCGCCGACGACTGGCGGGTGCAGGTGTCGGTGCACCCGGCGATGTTGACGATCGGGCTGTCGCATGGCGCCGGCGCAACGCCGTGCGTCGAATGGACGATCGCGCTGCGCACCGAGGTCCGGTTCGTGCGACCGGACGCCGGAGTCGGCGGCGGCCCGCGCTACATGCTCGGCGGTCTCGACGTCGGCCAGGGCTTGCGCGAGCTGCTGCCGGTGCAGCCGACGGCGGTCGAGCTCGAGCGTGCCAAACGGTTGCTGGTGCAACTCGGGGGGAGCCCGGTGCAGGCGTTGGCGCCGCAGGGCGATCGTTGAGCGGCGCGCCGTAGCGCGGGGTGCTTGCGGCGTGAGGGCCGCGGCTCTACAGCCGCGGCATGAACCTCGCGCTCGCCCTCGTCGCCGTGTTCGCCCCGCAGGAGCCGCCGGTCGTGGCTCCGGCACTGGCTCCGGCCTCGGCCAAGGCTCCGGCGGACGTTTCGGTCTACTCCGGGAGCGTGCAAGCGCTCGATGGGGAGACGTTCGACCTCAGCTCGCTGCGCGGCAAGGTCACGTTGGTCGTCAACGTCGCGAGTGCGTGTGGATACACGCCGCAGTACGCGGGCCTGCAGCGGCTGCACGAGGAGCTCGCGCCGCAGGGGTTCACCGTGCTCGGGTTCCCGAGCAACGACTTCGGTGGTCAGGAGCCGGGGACGGCGGCAGAGATCCGCGAGTTCTGCACCGAGAACTACGGGGTCACGTTCCCGCTGCTGGCGAAGGTGCAGGTCAAGGCGGGGGAGACGCAGGCGCCGGTGTACCAGCGGCTGCAACAGCTGACCGGGGAGCTGCCGAAGTGGAACTTCGGGAAGTACGTCGTCGCGCGGGACGGGAAGCGCGCGTGGTTCTTCCCGACGCGGACGGCGCCGGACGATCCGAAGCTGCGCGAGGCGATCGATGCTGCGCTGAAGACGCCGCTGCCGCTGACCGGCGTGCTGGACGAGAAGGAGTTCGCGGCGCTGCACGAGCTGCGCAAGGATGCGCCGCCGGCGTTGCGCGGCGAGATGGTTCCGCTGCGTGACGGGAAGGCGTATCTGAGCCTGCCGCAGGGGAAGGAGGCGCCGCTGCCGGGCGTGATCCTGATCCACGAGTGGTACGGGTTGAACGATCACATCAAGCACTGGGCGGACCGGCTCGCGGCGGATGGGTACGCCGCGCTGGCGGTCGATCTGTACGGCGGCGTCGTCGCGACCGACCGCGAGACCGCGTCGAAGGCGATGCAGTCGGTGGACGAGGCGAACGCGCAGGGCGTGTTGAACGCGGCGATGAAGTTCCTGGGCGAGGATCCGCGCGTGCGCGCGCGCAAGCGGGCGTGCATCGGGTGGTGCTTCGGCGGGATGTGGTCGTTGCGCTGCGCGATCGCCGAGCCGGAGTTGTCCGCGGCGGTCATCTACTACGGGCGCCTGGTGACCGATCCGGAGCAGCTCGCGTCGATCCGTGCGCCGGTGCTCGGGATCTTCGGGACGCGCGACCGCGGGATCCCGCCGGCCGCCGTCGATGCGTTCGAGAACGCGATGAAGACCGCCGGCCGCGAAGTGCGGATCCTGCGCTACGACGCCGAGCACGCGTTCGCCAACCCCTCCGGCGCGCGCTACGACCACGAGCACGCCGCCGCCGCGTGGGCGGAGGCGCGCGCATTCCTCGCGCGCCAGCTGAAGTGAGCAAGTCCGCCGCGTAGGTGTCTCCTTGGAAACTGGTCATACGCCCCGTCGGCGAACGTCGCCGCCGCAGCGGCGCCAGGTCCGTCGGTTTCACGGCGTCGTGGTCGCCGCGTCGCGGCGGTGAAAGAACTGACACCTGGTGTACCGGTACACCGGGTGTCAGACACCTACGCGGCGGGCTACTTGCGCGCGAGGGCTTCGAGCGCGCGCGTGGTGCCGTTGGCGCGCAGCGCGGCTTCGACGGCGGCGTCGTCGCGGTCGAGGTCGCGCATGCGGATCAGCGCGAGCAGCGCGCGTTCGGTGCGGGTCTCGCCGAGGACGCGTAGCAGGCGGTCGCGGGTCTCTTGGCGCTGCGGGCGCTGCAGGTGCGGGCGCAGCGTGTCGATCGCGTCCTCGCCGTGCAGGTAACGCGCGATGCGGCCGAGGCTGGCGAGGAAGCGCTCGTCGTCGACGCTCTCGACCGCGACGACGAGGGAGTCCACGAGGCCGGGCAGGCGCTGCTCGGCGCAGAGCTCGGCGAGCGCGATCTTGTGCTCGATGTCGTCGGTCTCGCCGACCGCGCGCATCAGCAGCGAACCCCATTGCACGGGTGTCAGCGCGTCACGCAGGCTGCTGCGCTCGGTCAGCAGGCGGACCGCTTCGGTGCGCGCGCCGGCCTGTGGCGCGAGCGCGAGCGCGACGAGCTCGATCGTCTGCGCCGCCGGCGCTGCGCCGGCCTCGGCGGCGATCACGACCTTGGCGAGGCGCACGTGCGGATCGGCGTCGGGAGTGGCGCCGACGTCGGGGTTGGCCTGCGGGAGCGCGCTCATCTCGAAGTACGGCGCGTACGCCCCCGGCAGCCGCTCGGCCGCCTGCTGCGGCAGCGGCGTCAGGCAGTAGAGCCGCCGCTCCGCGGGCCTGGGGCGCGCGTGCAGCGCGAGCTCCTTCCACTCGACCACCGAGACGAACTCGCGCGCCTCACCGCGCAGCGTCTGCTCGACACGCAGGCGGTGCAGCAGGTGGTCCTTCGCCGGCCGCACCCCGATGTCGGTTGCGACGACGACGGTCGGTGCCGACGCGACAGCGTCGCGCAGACCCTGCGCCGGCGCAGTGAGCGCCAGCATCGCGCCGATCGAGAGCAGACTGCAGCAGCGGAGCCGATCACTGATCATGGTGCACCCGTTCGCGCAGATACGCGAGGTTGAGGCTGTTGAACGCAGTCCCCGCGTGTTGGGCGGAGTCGTAGCTGATCGCGGGGCTCATGACGTTGCTGGCGCCCGCAGGGAAGCCGGTGTTCCGGATGTGACCCGACGACGAGCCGGGGAAGTTGACCGGATCGCCGCCGTACAACCCGACCGGCATCGCGCCGTTCTTGACGAGGCCCATCGAGTGCCCGCACTCGTGTGCGGTCACGACGGCGGCGATGCGCGCCCAGCCGCGGATCGCGGCATCGATCTGCCCTTGGCGCGCGTCGACCTGCGTGCCGGCGAGCCGTTCGTCGTCGAAGCCGTCGGGGAAGTTGCCGATCGGCGTCCCGAGCGCGCCCGGCACGAATGCATCGAACGTCGTGCGGAACAGGCTCGACCCTGGTGGCCGCAGCCCGAACGTCGCGACCGTGTGCAGGAACACACCGAGCCGCTGCGCGCCGCCGAAGTTCAGCAGGCAGTTGTTGTTCTGCGTCGCGTTGCTCGGATCGAACAGTGCGACGCCGAGCACGCCGCTGGTCTGGTTGGCCGGATCCTCGACGCCGGCGATGCAGATCTGCGACCAGCCGAGCGACGCGTAGGCGACCGAGTTCTGTCCGCCCGGAAACGTCCCCGGCGAACTGAACGTCACCGTCAGGTTCACGCCGGGATACAGCGCGGCGAGGTTCTCCTGGATCCGCTGGCGGAGCTGCGCGCTGACCGTCGTGTTGACGCCGCCGTCGCTGCCGTGCAGCCCGAGGATCAGCAGCAGATCGTCGAAGTCCGGCCGTCCGTTGGCCCCCTGCGTCGCGACGACCGTGTTGCCGCTGCCGCCGGCATACGTGTAGCTCTCGACGTCGCGCGTCAGGTCGAGATACCAGAGCTGGCTCGGATTCACGTTCGTCTCGAACGGCCGCGTCGCATCGCTGAACGGCTTCACCGTGACCGGGAACGTCACCTCGATCGAACCGAGCCCGCTGAGGTCGAACACCTGCGCGGTCAGGTCGAGCGCCGCCGCCGGGAACACGACACTGCCCGGCACGAAGTAGCTCGACGACGACGCGCTGGTGGTCGCCTGCAGGTCCGGCGCGAGGTTCGTGCCGGCTGTGCGCGTCAGCCCGCCGACGACGACGTCCCAACTGCTGCGGATCACCGTGCGCGCATGGTCGATGCCGCCATTGTCGAAGTAGCCGAGCGAGATCGAGAACCCCTGCACCGGGACCTGCATGCGTCCGCCGGCCGGCCCTTCGCCGTTCATCGCGTCCTCGATCCCTTCGATCGAAACCTGCGTCAGCGCCGGCGCGAGCCCGTCCCCCGGCGTGATCGTCATCGCGTTGCTGGTCGGCTTGGCGCCGCCGGCGTCGAACACGACGTCATTCTCCGGCCGGAATGCAATCGTCGTCGTCCCCGGCACGAACGAGACGCCCGGCCCGAGCGTGACGCGCACCGCGCTGCTCGTGATCTGCACCGGCGCCGCCGAGATCGCGCCGAGCGAACCGCTGCTGAGCTGCAGGTCGGCGCTGTCGAGCAGCTTGCCGGTCGCGACCGTGATCGCTTCCGACAGATACAGCAGCAGGAAGTCCCCGGCGGCCGGCGTCGAGCCGACGCCGTTGAACGCGGCGCCGATCAACACGGGTGGTGGATTGTTGCCGCCGCCACCGCTGCCGCTGCAGCCGGCCAGCAACACGCAGACACCGAGCAGGTTGCGAACAGTCGATCCCATCGCCGGTCCGATATACCGATCGGCCGGCGAGGGGGATGGGACTGAAACTGCAACTCAGATCGGAGCGGTCGGTGCCGTGGCGCGAATGGACGCGCGGGCTCGGGCTGCTGCTGGTCGTGCTCGCGGCCGCGACGGCGCTCGGGCCGGACTGGCCGATGTCGGCGGCCGAGCTGGAGCGGCGGGTACAGCGCTGGGCGCTCGATCCGCGGCCGTCGGGAGAGCTGAGTGAGCTCCCGGCACGCTTCGAATGGGGCTGGCGCGGCGAGCCGGCCCGGTTCGAGCTGCTGTTCCTGGATCGCGAGCTCGCCGAACTCGCCGTCGTGCCGGTCGGCGCGGCGACCGCGTGGGCCCCATCCCGCGAGGTCGCGGCGCAACTGCGCGAGGCCGGGCAGTTCTACTGGGTCGTCCGGGCGGCGACGCGGAGCGGCGTGACGACAACGGCGCCGAATCCGGTCCGGCTGCGGCGCGGCTGAGATCGCCGGCGCGAGCGATGGCCCGCAGTGGGACCGCGTGCCGCCGGTCGGACCGGCGGGTCCGGCAGGCGCCCGGCCGTATCTCAACATCCGGCAGGGAGATACCGAAAAAGGCCCCAGCGGGGGGAGACCGCTCGCTGCAACACCTGGGGATTCGCAACGGATGATCAAGCTCGCGGTCGGGGAGGTTGTGCGCAGCTACCGACTGGCCCGGTTCCTCGGGCGCGGTGGTTTCTCCTCGGTGTTCCTGGCCGAGCACGAGGAGAGCGGCGACAAGGTCGCGCTGAAGTTCGGTCACCCGTCCGGCGGCGGGCGCCAGGTCACCCGGCTGATCGAGGTGACGTCGCGCAAGACGCCCGAGGGGATCAGCCCGGACGAGCTGCCGGGCGAGGCGGTGTTCCTCGAGGCGAACGGCTTCCGGATCGACCTGTTCGATCACGCCGAAGTCGACGCGCTGCTGCGCGCCGAGGCGGACCTGCTGGCGCGGAACGACTCGCCGCACCTCGTGCGGCTGCGCGACAAGTTCGAGCACGACGGACACCCGGTGCTCGTGCTCGACTACGTGCGCGGCAAGACCCTGCGCGAGAAGGTGCGCGGACTCGAGGGGATCCACCTCAACTGGTTCCTCGCGATCGTGCGCGCGCTGCTCGAAGCGCGCGCTGCCGGGACGCTGGATTACCACGGCGACCTGAAGCCGGAGAACATCCTGATCAAGCCGAGCGGGAAGGTCGTGCTGGTCGACCCCGCGCTGCGGCTCGCCGGGCGCAACGTGATTTCGACGACGCCGCACTACAACCCGCTGCTGGCGACCGACGGCAAGGCAGACGTCACCGCGATCGGGATCATGATCTACGAGATCCTGACCGGGACCCTGCCGTTCGACGAGGTGCCGTGGGAGTACGCCAACACGAAGAGCGGCGGCGAGACCGTGCGGCTGTCGATGTCGTACTTCTACAGCTACTGCCCACCGCAGATGTTGAACCCGCGCACGCCGCCCGATCTGGAGCGGATCATCTACCGGTGCATCACGGTGCCGGGGTACGGGTTGGATGAGCTGAAGGGGGATCTCGAGGAGTTCATCACGCGAGCGTGATGGAGCGGGATGGGGATGGGGTTCGGGTTCGGTCGGGAACGGGCACGGTCGGGATCGGGATCGGGATCGGGAGCGGGGTAGCGCGCCTGCGGATCACCGGTACACCGAGTCTCTGAGACCCACTCCACCACTTCGCGCGAGTTTTTCCGCGCCAAGTGACGGCGCGCGTCTCTGACACGCCGTGTACCGCTTCGCGCGAGAAAACCCGCGCTAAGTGAGGGCGTGGGTCTCAGAGACGCCGCGTACCGGTTACGCCACCAAGCGAGCGCGCTATGGGGCCGCGCCATGCTCGCTCGCCTCGCAGGCTGCTGCGCGATTGGCAGCTTCGTGCTGCTCGCAGGGGTTGTCTCTGTGCGAGCCCAGGGAGAGCCGGCGTGGATGGCCGCGCGGGCGCTGGGCGCCAGGTTCCAATCTGCCGCGGCCTACGACATTGCGCGGCAGCGGGTGGTCTTGTTCGGGGGGCCTGCGCACGGCGGGCCGATGTCCGACACCTGGGAGTGGGATGGAAACCATTGGATCCTGCGGGAGCCGGCCAACTCTCCACCGCCACGCCGTGCCCATGCGATGGCCTACGACGCGGCACGAGGCCGCGTCGTGCTGTTCGGTGGGTGGGATGGCGCGGCGTACTACTCGGATTGCTGGGAATGGGATGGGGACGACTGGACGCTCCGGCAGGAACCGGCGCTTGGTCCGGGCGCACGTTCGTTGCACGCGATGGCGTTCGATCTGGCGCGAGGGACTGTGGTGCTCTGGGGCGGATGGAACGGGACGAGCTACCTGGGCGACACCTGGGAATGGAATGGCTCCATCTGGCGGCAGCGTGTCTCGGTCGCCGGCCCGAGCGCTCGCGGCTCGCACGCCATGGCCTACGACATCCGGCGCCAGCGCGTCGTGCTGTTCGGAGGTGCGACCAACACTGCGCCGCCGCTGTCCGATACCTGGGAATGAGATGGTGCGAGTTGGACCCAGAAATCGACGGCGCAGAGTCCGAGCGGGCGTTGGATGCACGCGCTTGCCTACGATCCGTCCCGGCAACGTGTGCTCATGTACGGCGGGATGAACGCGCAGTACGCCACGGTTGCCGAACTCTGGGAGTGGGACGGGAATCGTTGGACGCAACCTTTCGTGAGCATGCATCCTGGCCCGCGGATGGGCCACGTACTGGTGTTCGATCTCTCGCGTCGGCGCTTCGTGGTCTGCGGCGGAGGTGATGACGCCCAATTCTTCGCCGACACCTGGGAATGGGACGGCAGCAGCAATTGGTCGTTCCGGGCCGTGACGCAGATTCCGCGCCGCAGGCCAGCGCTGGCGATGGCCTACGACGCGGCGCGTTCGCGCGTCGTGCTGTTCGGTGGCTCCGGCGAAGTGACCTGGGAGTGGGACGGCTTGCGCTGGAGTCCCCGTGCCTCGACGAAGCTCCCGAATGCGTTCGATCGCTTCGCGATGGCATACGACGCGGCGCGCGCGCGCGTCGTGCTGTTCGGCGGCAGCTCGTCGCGAGGCACGTTCCTGGCGGAGACTTGGGAATGGAACGGCACCGACTGGTTGCAGCGATTCCCGGCTGGGGTCCCCCCTGCACGCGTAGGCCACGCGCTGGCCTATGACGCTGCCCGCCAACGCGTCGTGATGTTCGGAGGCGTGGGTACGTCGAGCGCACGTGCGGATACCTGGGAGTGGGATGGCGCGACATGGGTGGAACGCTTCCCGAGCACGAGCCCGCCCGCGCGGAGCGGCCACGCGATGGCCTATGACGCAGCGCGCGGTCGAACCGTCTTGTTCGGAGGCTCGGACGACGACACCTGGGAATGGGACGGCAGCAACTGGATCCTCCGCAGTCCGGTGCTGCGGCCTGGTCGTCGCAGTGGTCACGCGATGGCTTGCGACGTCTTGCGGAAGCGGGTCGTGATGCTCGGCGGCATCGCCGACGAGAATCCCGCCGACACTTGGGAGTGGGATGGCGGCTCATGGATTCGCCGGTCGTTCGCGCAGGGTCCGAGTGGTCGCACGGGCCATGCGATGGCGTACGACGCGGCCCGCGGCAGCATGGTGCTGTTCGGCGGATTCCTGCGCGCCGACACCTGGCTGTATTCGACTGCGCGGGCCAGTGCCCAGGCCTTCGGGAGCGGTTGTTCCCTCAGCGGAAGGCCGCCCGTGCTCACGAGCAGCCTGCCGCACCTCGGGAACCCTGCATTCGGTCTCGAGCTGATCGGCGGCCCGCCGTCGGCGGCATGTGCTTTCGGGTTGTCGGGCGCGACGCAGTCCGCGCCCATACCTCCCTGCACGCTGTACCTCTCAGCGCCGGTCCTTCCGTTGCTGTCGGTGACGAACGCGGCCGGGTTCGCAGCAACAGCGAAGGTGGCGCTCCCGGCCGATGTGTTGCTGCGGGGGACGACGCTCTACGCGCAGGCGTTCGTCGTGAATGTCCAGGGGCCGGTGTTTGGGCTGAGCTTCAGTGCGGGCAGGAAGCTCGTGTTGGCTGACTGATCGCGGGCCAGTGGCGAGCCCGATCCATTCGTTGCGGCTTCGAGGTCGTCCGGCGATGCAGACCCCGGGGGTTCGGGAAGCTCGCGGCCTGGCAGCACGACAACCAGCGCGTGCTCGACTTGCTGAACGCGGCGAGCTGGAAGCCGGTACACCGAGTCTCTGAGACTCACTCCGTCACTTCGCGCGGGTTTTTCCGCGGTAAGTGACGGCGCGCGTCTCTGACACGCCGCGTACCGCTTCGCGCGAGAAAGTTCGCGCGAAGTGACGGAGAACATCTCAGAGATGCTGTGTACCGGTCACGGGAACCGGATCGCCTCGCAGTTGGACAACCAGCGCGGGCCCGACTTGCTGAACGCAGCGAGCTGGAAGTAGACGGTGAGGCCTGAGTACCCCGCGGGCACGGGATAGCTCAGCAGGGTGGTCGGCAGGCGCGGGGAGCCCGGGAGCTGCATGGCGGGCAGATCGAGCAGCGTCAGCGGATCGAGACACAGAGTGCCGAACGGCGGGATCGGAGTGTCGACGCGGGCGGCGGCGACCAGCGGAAGGATCGTGTCGCCGGCGACCGAAAACGCGTCGAGGCCGAGGGTGCCGGGAGACGTGGCGCCCGGGCGCGCGACGAGCGCGGAGCGTTGGCCGAGTGCCAGGTGTTCGTACAGGAACGCGGTGAGGTCGGGGATCAGCGGCGGGATCAGGTTCCACGGGGCATGGCCGCCTTGCAGCGGGTGCAGCTCGTGCGGGACGTTGACGAGGGCGGCGCGCGCGGCGAGGTCGGTGGCGTGCCGGTAGAGGACGGTGGTGTCGTTGACGCCGTGGGCGATGAACACGGGCGGCTCGCCAGCGGTCAGGGTGTTGAGGTCCCAGAGGCGACCCCACAGATCGACGACGCAGCGGACGTCACTGCGAAAGCCGGGATTGCCGCTGTTCCCCTCGCCATCGACGTAGGCGGCTTCGAGCACGGTGAACGCGCCGGCGCTGGAACCGATCGACGCGATGCGATCGACATCGATGCCGAACGTCGTGGCATTGCGGCGCAGCCAACGGATCGCCGCCTTGCAGTCTTCCTTGGCGTCGGTGACGGTCTGCTGCGTGATCGGGGTGTTGGGTGGCTGCAGGCGGTAGTTGATCGAGATGCCGACGTAGCCACGGCGCACGAACTCGAGCACCAGGGCCGCGCCCTGCGGTGCGCCTTTGTCGCCACCGACGAAGCCGCCGCCGTGCACGTAGACGAGCGCCGGCCGGCTGGTCTCGGTGTCGCCGCGCGGTTGGTACAGATCGAGCAGCAGGGTCTCGGTCTGGTTGGTCCAACGGTTGACAGCGGAGCCGTAGGTCAGGTTGGTCGTTACCTGGGCCGCCGTGAAGACCTGGTCGCGGTAGCGGGTGGTCTGCGCCGGCAGCAGCGCGGCGGACAGCAGGGGGAGGAGCGGGAGGGTCAGCAGCGGGGCGCGCATGGCCGACAGTCTCGCCGCGACGGGCCACCGGTGCAGGGGCGGGGACGTCCCATTTCGGTGTGGACGAGGTCCACGGCGACCGGCACGGCTGCTCGCCGGCCCGCGCTCCGGCAGTAGACTCGCCGGCCCGAACCACCTCGCATTCCGACCTTTCCGACCGATGACTCGAGACATCCCTGCCCTGCTCGGTGACCAGGCCACGAGCCTCCTCGAACACGTCTGCAAGACGATTCCGAAGGACCGCCTGCATCTGCCCGGACCGGATTTCGTCGACCGTGTCTGGGCATCGTCCGACCGCAACAACCGTGTGCTCGCGAACTTGCAGCGGATCCTGATGACGGGGCGGCTGCGCGGGACCGGCTACGTCTCGATCCTGCCGGTCGACCAGGGGATCGAGCACTCCGGCGGCGCGAGCTTCGCCAAGAACCCGGCCTACTTCGATCCGGAGCGGATCGTCGAGCTCGCGCACGAAGGCGGCTGCAACGCGGTGGCGTCGACCTATGGCGTGCTCGGCGCGGTCGCCCGCCGTTATGCGCACAAGATCCCGTTCATCGTCAAGATCAACCACAACGAGCTGCTGACGCTGCCGAACAAGTTCGACCAGGTCATGTTCGGCACGGTGCGGCAGGCGGCCGACATGGGTGCGGCCGCGGTCGGAGCGACGATCTACTTCGGCTCGCCGGAGAGTGGGCGGCAGATCGTCGAGGTCAGCCAGGCGTTTGCGCAGGCTCATGAGCTCGGTCTCGCGACGGTCCTGTGGTGCTACCTGCGCAACAGCGGCTTCAAGACCGACAAGGACTATCACGTCGCCGCCGACCTGACCGGCCAGGCGAACCACCTCGGGGTCACGATCCAGGCGGACGTGATCAAGCAGAAGCTGCCGGAGAACAACGGCGGCTACAAGGCGGTCAACGCGGTCGCGAAGGGCTACGGCAAGTACGACGAGCGGATCTACACCGAGCTGTCGACGGACCACCCGATCGACCTGTGCCGCTACCAGGTCGCGAACTGCTACATGGGCCGCGCGGGCCTGATCAACTCCGGCGGCGCCTCGGGCAAGAACGACTTCGCCGAGGCGGCGATGACCGCGGTCATCAACAAGCGCGCCGGCGGCACCGGTCTGATCTCGGGGCGCAAGGCGTTCCAACGCCCGATGAAGGACGGGATCGAGCTGCTGCAGACGATCCAGGACGTCTATCTGGACAAGAACATCACGATCGCCTGATCCGGCATGCGGCCCGCGCCGGAAGAATCCCGACCCGCCAGCGTCCCAGCCCCGCTGCCATGACCACCCGCGCCCTGCTCCTGCTCGCCCTCCTCGCCGGCTGCGCGACCGAGAGCGACCACGTGCAGCAGGCCGAGGACTTCCTGCGCGTCGCCGACTACTACCAGGCCTACCAGGAGATGCAGGAGGCCCGCCGCCTGAAGCCGGGCGACGACCAGATCGAGAAGCGCTACTGGGAGGTGCGCAAGCTGTTCCTGCTCGACCAGGCGCGCGCGCTGGTGTTCCGCGGCCGCGAGGAGGAGGCGCTCGGGGTCCTCGAGCAGGTGCGCGCGCTCGACCCGGACAACGAGATCGCGGCCGCCTGGGAGCAGAAGGCCCGCGGCAAGCTCGCCGAGCGCGCGGCGTACCGCGGCAACGAGGCGGTCTCGGCCGGCGACCTCGAGCAGGCGCTGCTCGCCTACAACGAAGCGCTGCGCCACGTGCCGCGGTATCCGGATGCGGTCGAGGGCCTGCAGAAGGTCGAGCGCAGCTGGCGCGACCGGCGCACCAAGGCGCAGGACCGCTATCTCGAGGGGGTGCGCGCGCTCGCCGAGCAGCTGTTCGCGCAGACCGAGTACCACATGTACATCGCGCTCGAGAACGACCCGTCGCTGGCGCGCGCGGAGGAGCGCCGCGATCTCGCGCGGCGCCGGCTCGCCGAGGAGCGCATCACGCGCGCCGAGGAGTACGAGAAGGAGCGGTTCTTCGGCGCGGCACTGAAGGAATACGAGCTGGCGTTCGCAGTCCTGACCGAGCGCGAGGACCTCAAGGGCAAGATCGCGCAGATGCGCAACGAGGTCGAGGTCGAGCACATCGTGCAGCGCGGCGAGCTCGCGGTCCTGCGCGGCGACCACGCCGAAGGGCGGCGGCTGCTGCTCGAGGCGCTCGAGCGCTCGGAGACCGGCAAGGCGCGGATCAGCGATCTGCTCGTGCTGGCGCGCGAGCGGGAGTTCGCCGACCGCTACCTGCGCGCCAAGGACCTCGAGCTGGAGCGCGAGTACAAGACCGCGCTCGAGCAGTACCGGCAGATCGACGCCGAGTGGGCCGGTTATCAGGACGTGCGGACGCGGATCAGCGGCCTGGAGACCGCGCTGCAGCTCGCCGACGAGTCGATCGCCAAGGGGAAGGCGGCCGAGGAGGCCGGCGATCCGAAGGCGGCACTGCAGCACTACCGCGATGCCGCGCTGTATGCGCCCGGCTATGCCGACGTCGCGGCGAAGATCCGCGACCTGACCGCGAAGATCGACAGCGGCGGGCAGTGAGAGGCTGTTCCTCAATCCCCGCGTCGCGCCGAGGCCGAGCGAGGCGGTCGCCGGCAAGGAGCGCCGACGCAGGCATATCCAGGAGATACGTCGAGGAGGCGCGACGCAGTCCGGCGGCCGCCGCAGCCGGCCGAACGCAGCGGGGATTCGGGGACAGCCTCTGAGTCGCTCGGCTCGCGCGTAGACTCCGCGCCCGTTGCGATTCGCTTCGCTGACCTCCCGCTTCGTGCTGACGCTGCTGCTGTCGGCGGCGCTTCCGATCGTGCTGTTCGGCTGGTTCGGCATGGCCGGCATGCGCGACCGGCTGGAGGCGAAGGTCGCCGACGTCTATCTGCCGGAGGCGGCCGCCGGGGCGGCCGGACGGATCGCGGCCTGGCTCGAGCTCGTGCAGCAGCGCTGTGCCGTGCTGCAGACGGCGGCCCGCCAGGCGCTCGACGAACCGCAGCGCATGGCGGCGTTCCAGGAATTGGTCGAGTTCACGCCGGGGATCAACGCCGACTTCGATCTGGTCCTGCTCGCCGACGCGGAGGGGCGCGTCGTCGCGACGCATGCGTCGCCGCGGCTGGATGCCGAGACGCGCGCGTTCCGCGCCGCGCTGATGCCGGAGTCGGTCGCGAGCACGAGCTGGTTCCGCAATGCGCGCGAGCACGGCGAAGCCTGGGAGGACTGGCATCTGTCGCCGTTCCGCCACCTCAGCGAAGAACAGCCGCGCTCGCGCGACCCGGAGGACTACAGCCTCGGCCTCGCCTATGCCGTCCAGTCGGTGCACGGCACCGGGGTGCTGTACACGCTCGTGCGCTGGCAGGAGGTGCAGGCGATCCTCGGCGAGACGCAGGCCTGGCTCGCCAGCGACGCCGGGTTCCCGTCGGCACAGGCGTTCCTGGCGCGCAGCGACGGGCTGTTGCTCGCCCACACCGAACGCCGCCGCTACGGCACCCCGCTCGAGCCGGCGACGCTGCGCGAACAGATCGAGCGCCGCGAGCGCGGGATGCTGCGCGTGCTGGGCGATGACGGCGAGCTGCGGCTGGTCGGGTTCGCGGCGTTGACGGCCGTGCCCGGGTTCCACTGGAAGTTCGGGCTCGAAGTCGCCGGCGACGAGCTGTTCGCGACCAGCAACGACTTCGCGCGGCTCTTGTTGTTCGTGATCGTCGCGATCGTGGCGATCCTGTTCGTCTGGTCGCGGATCGCGTCGCGGGCCGTGCTGCGCCCGGTGCATCGCCTCGCCGAGGCGACGCGCGAGATCGCGCGCGGCGATCTCGACGTGCGCGTGCCGACCAGCGGTCCGGGGGAGCTGACCGACCTCGCGACGTCGTTCAACGAGATGACGGCCGAGCTCGCGCGCAACCGCGACCGGCTGCGCGAGGCGGAGCGCGAGAAGGCCTGGGCCGAGATGGCGCGGCAGGTTGCGCATGAGATCAAGAACCCGCTGACCCCGATGCGGATGAGTGCCCAGCTGGTGCTGCGCGCCAGGCAGATGCAGGACGAGCGCGTCGCCGAACTGACCGAGCGGCTGGCGCGCACGGTGCTCGACCAGACCGACGCGCTGTCGCGGATCGCCAGCGACTTCCGCCAGTTCGCCGGGCCGCCGCAGCAACGGCTCGAACCGGTCCCGGCCGACGAGCTGCTGGCGGCGGCGCAGGCGTTCTACGGCGGCGCCAGCGAGGGGCCGGTCGTGGTCGAGTTCGCGCCCGACGCCGCCGGCGCCGTGGTGCAGGCGGACCGCCAGGAGATCCAGCGCGTGTTCCTGAACCTGATCGAGAACGCGGTCGCGGCCTGCGGTGAGCGCGGCCGCGTGCAGGTCCGCTCCGAGCGCGGCGCGCGCAAAGTCGTGTTCCGGGTGGAAGACGACGGGCCCGGGATCCCCGACGAGGTGCTTGCGCACCTGTTCGAGCCGTACTTCACGACCAAGTCGGCCGGGACCGGGCTCGGCCTCGCGATCGCCAAGAAGATCGTCCAGGCGCACGGCGGGATGATCGTGCTGGAGACGTCACGGCCGGGCTGCACGGTGGTGCGGTTCGAGCTGCCTGTGGTGGGGTGAGCGAGTGTTGCCCCGACAGCTCCACTGACGGAGTAGCATCCTCGGACCACTACCCGCCGATGCCACGACGTGTCGCGCCGGCCGGGCACCAGGCCATGATCAACGACTCACTGCGAGAGGCGATCGGACGGACGCTGCAGAAGTTCCGCGCGTACATGGGCAATCTGGCGGTCGGCGGAATCTTCGAGTCGATCATCGAGAACCTGTACCGGACGCTCCTGCGGCCAGGTGACGTAGCGATCGACATCGGCGCCAACCATGGCCGCCACACGCTACCGATGGCGCGTGCGGTCGGCCCGACAGGGAAGGTCCACGCATTCGAGCCGATTCCGCAGATCCGGCGACGCCTGACGGCCGCGATCGAGTCGGCCGGCTGTTCGACGAGCGTCGAGGTGCACCCCGAGGCACTGTCGCACCACGCCGGCCACGCCGAGTTCCATGTGATCCTGAACGACGAGGGGTACAGCGGTCTGCAACGCAAGAACTACCCGTTCGAGCCGCGCGAAGAGCTGATCCACGTACCGGTTGCGCGCCTGGACGATCTCGTCGATGAGTCGGAGTGCATCCGGTTCATCAAGGCCGATGTCGAGGGCGGAGAGTTCCACGCATTGCAAGGCGCCACCCGCATCCTGGCGACACGTCGGCCGGTCGTCGTCTTCGAGAGCTCGAAGGGTGAAGCGGCACAGTTCTACGGATACAGCGCCGCGGACTTCTTCGCCTACTTCGCCGCGCACGACTACTTGCTGTCGGACGTCCTGGGCCTGCCCTTCCTGCCGGAGCACTGGGATACGTTCGCGCCTTGGTACGTCGTCGCCACGCCGACCGGCGATGCGGCGGGGGTGCGGGCAGCGCACGCGACCGCGATCGCGGATGCGATGTTGGAGCTGCCTTGGGGCGCGGCCCGCACCTGAGCGGCCTCGACCGTGCGCGCGGCGCCCGGAGCCGTCGCAGGGCCAGCAAGCAGCCGCGCTGAGCGAAGCGCCCGATGCGACCCCGAAGTTTGCCGGAAACCGCGTTGACGCCGCGGAACTTCCAGGTCATGGCCCACGACGACAGCGCCCAGGCCACGCGGTAGTCTTCTCGGCCCTCTGGTCCGGCCGGACTGGCTCAAACCCCTGGCCACGCGGGACCGAATACAGCCGTACGAGCATGCCTGGAACCCGACTCCCGTTGACGCTCGCCCTGGTGGCCTACAAGAAGGCCGACGTCGTGGAGCTGGCGCTGGCATCGGCAGCTCACGGTTCGCAGCCACCGGATCTGGTCGTGATCTCGGACGACGGTTCTGACGACGGGACCCCCGATGTGGCCGAGGATGCGGCACGGAGCCTGGGCTTGCCCTGCGTCGTGGTCCGGCACCGGCGCGTTGGGCGCTACCGGCTCCAGACGATGCGGAACACCTGCATCGCGAACGCACTCGACGGGGTCGTGCTGATCTCCGACTCGGACTGCATCTTCGGGCCGCGCACGCTGGAGACGATCTACGAACTGCACCTGCAGAACCCGTCGGCGGTGGGCACAGGTCCGCGTTACGAGTTCCTGTCCGGCAACAGCGGACCGTTCACGTCGACGTTCGCGACGCTGGAGTTCTCGCACTTCCCGCATGCGACGTACGGCGTTCCGGTCGGCGCCAATCTGTCGTTCCGCAAGAGCCTGTGGCGCCGTTTGGGTGGATTCGACCGTTCGTTCGAGGGGTTGTACGGCATCGACGAGTTCGAGTTCACGGCCCGTGCCGAGCTGGCCGGCGCGCGGTGCATCTCGGATCCCGGGGCGTACTTGTTCCATATCCCACACGACACCGTGTTCGGCGGCCGTTCGCCGCACGAGAACATCCGCAAGTTCGACACTATGTTCGGCCGTACCCACGTCGCTGACGAGTGGTTCTACATCGCACGTCGCGTCGTGCCGTGGTACTGGCGAGGCCACCGCAGGCGCCCGTTGCTCGACGACCGCATCGAGCTCGACGCTGAGTGGGGTGCTCCTCCGGGGTTCGTGCCTCCGCTGCACCTGCAGTTGAGTCGTTCGCTGCAGCCTCTGATCGGGCCGGCGCAACGACTGCTGGCTGCGCCGAGCGAAGAGCATCTCGCTGCGCTTCGGATGATTCCGTTGTCGATCTACTCCCACATGGTTCCGCAGACCTCACCGGCGCAGATCTACCTGCAGGATCTGCACTGGATCACGCAGACGTTTCCGATCGGTGACGAGCTTGCGCGCCGGCTCCGACACTGGCTCGAAGGCGCGCGCGGAGTCGATGCGGTGATGCAGTGCCGCCAGCGGGAAGGCGTCCTCACATGAAGATCGGGATCCTGAGCCACGAGTTCGCTCCGTTTCCCGGCGGCGGCATCGCGACCTACAACAACGCTGCCGCGCGGTTGCTCGCGGAGGCCGGCCACGAAGTCCACGTCATCACCAACAACGCGTGGTTCGGACAAACGGCGCCGGAATTCACGCAGCGCTTGTGGAAGCGGGGCAATCTCACGGTCCATCGCCTGAATCGTTTCGACGAGCGTCGCGAACCTGCCACCGAGGCTCGGTTCTTCGACATCAATGCGGCGCACTACGGCGATCGGATGCGGAACTGGGCATTCGAGCCCTCGAACATCGCCGCGCACATCGCGGCAGGTCATCTCGAGGCCCTACATCTCGATGTCGGCCTCGACGTGCTGGAGGTGCCGGAGTTCTTCGCCGAAGCCTTCTACGCGATCCGTCAACGCCGCAGCGGGAGGCGCGCCGCGTACCCGCCCATCGTGGTGCACGGCCATGTCAGCTCGCGACTCGCCTTCGGCGCGAACCGTCACGCGTGGGAGCTGGGGTGGTTGAGACACCGCCAGATGATGTTGCGCGAGGAGTATTGCATCCAGCATGCGGATGCGCTGCTGACGCCGTCGCGCGCGCTGATGCAGCTCTACCAGCAGTCGTTCGGCGGCCGGCTGCCGAACCACCGCGAGACGATCCCCTACTTCCTGGACCTGCCAGCCGCGCTCGGGCCGTTGCCGGCAGGGCTGGATGCGGCACAGCCGTTCCTGGTCATGCTCGGGCGATTCGAGCCGCGCAAGGGCGTGGACGTTGCCCTGCGTGCGTTCGCCGAGCTCGCGCCGCGGCATCCGGATCTGCAACTGGTCGTGCTCGGCAAGGAGATGTGGCATCAGGGAGTGCGGGCCGAGGACGTCGTCGCAGCATGCGTCCCCGAAGCACACCGCAAGCGGGTGCTGCGCCTGGGCAACGTCCCGCGCGAGCAGGCGTTGGCCGCGGTCCAGGCCGCGCAGGCATTCCTGCACCCGGTGCCTTGGGACAACTACCCATGCGCGGTGCTCGAGGCGATGGGCGTTGGTGCCGCGTGCGTGGTTTCGGACCGCGGCGGACAGGTGGAGATGATCGAGCACGAGCGGAGCGGCCTGATCTGCCCGGCCCTCGACCATGCCGCGCTCGCAAACGCGATCGAGCGGGTGCTCGCAGAGCCGGCGCTGCGGGATCGGCTTGCGGCTGGTGCGCGCCAGCGCGTAGCCGAGATCACCAATCCGGCCGACTTGATCCGGCGCAAAGAGCAGCTCTTCGAAGCCGTGGCTGCCCGGGAACGGCGTGGCCTGAGCGAGTGCGCGGTGCAGCAGTTCGACATGCCGCCGCGCCTGCGTCCGGTCGATCCGCTGCCGCCGCTTCCGCATCATGGTCTGATCGTCCTGGACGCCGGTGCGGCGGACGCTGGCGCCGTCACGGCCACGGCAGAAATGCTGCTGCGTGAGGTGCGCAGCAGCGCGCCGGCGTGGCGCATCTGCGTCCTGCACGACCACGGCCAGCGACTCGACACGACGCCGACATGGTTGCCGTGGACGCCGCTCGACGTACCGCCCT
The DNA here is from genome assembly GCA_964483245.1 of uncultured candidatus Brocadiaceae bacterium. GTDB lineage: Bacteria > Planctomycetota > UBA1135 > UBA1135 > UBA2386 > CAZABP01. The sequence continues at coordinate 35,537 of CAZABP010000002.1, forward strand.
GGTGCTCGATCAGCGAAGGCGCGATCGTGGTCTACGTGCTCGCCGGCGTGCGTTTCGATCGCGGCTGTCTGCGCAATCTGATCTCACTGGCGGCCGACGGCGACGTTCCGTGTGCGAGCTTCGCCTGGCTGCGTCCGGCGAACGCGCGGGTCTTCCCGTACATGCCGGACTCGTCCGTCCAGGATCTGCTCGTCGCCGGGCGACCGCTGCCGGCCAACTTCGCCGCGCCGGCGAACTGGTTGCGGGACGTTCGATCGCTTTCGTCGCTGCTGACGCCTGCGCAGCGTCTGGTCGGCCTGCTGGCCGCTGCGATCGCGCGAGGTGACGCCATGGCGCAGCATGTGGGGGACGTCTGCGGTGACTGGTACGGCGAACAACTGGTGCTCGGCGAAGAGGAGCAGCAGCGGGCGGTCGGGTTCCTGGACTTCCATGCCGTGCTCGATCGCAGGATCACGCTGTTCGGCAACGTCGAGATTCCAGTCGCGCACGCACCCATTGCCGCGCCATCTCCTGCTCCGGGCGGCGCGCCAGGATCGGCCTCCGCGGCATCGTCGACGTCCGGTATCCCGTACGAGGAGCTGGAACGCGTCTATCACCAACACATGTCACTGAAGCGGATGGGGATCGTGCGGATGATGCGGAAGCTCGGCGCGTTCGACATCGCGCGCAAGCTGTTCCCGAAGAGCAAGAAGCTGATCGGGCCCGGCTAGCCGGCGTGCGGTCAGCGGCAGGACGATGCTTCGTTGCGGCTCACGGAGCCGCGCGCTGCAACGGGTTCTTGGACTCCGCCGCGCGCCGCGGCGCATTGCTCGCGCCGGCCAATACGGCCCGGTAGACCTCGTGCAGCCGCGCCGCCATCGCCGGCCATGCGAACCGCATCGCGTTCGACCGCGCATGCTCACCCATCCGCGCGACGAGTTCGGGCGTGGTCGCGAGCCGCACGACCGCTTGCGCTGCTGCCTCGACGTCGCCCGACGGGACGAGGAGGCCGGAACCTTCATCGACGTACTCCGGCACCCCGCCGACGCGGGTCGAGATGATCGGCGTGCCGCAGCTCATGGCTTCGAGCACGGCATTGTTGGCGGTCGACCAGGTCAACGGCAGGAACAGCGCGGTTGCGCGGCGGTACTCCTCGACGAGGCGCTCGTCGGTGATGCGGCTCATGACCCGGGTCTGCGGCAGGTTGCGGAACCGCTCGGCGCGATCGGGAAAGGTCAGGACGTGGAAACGCGCCGGGATTCCGAGTTCGGCAACGCGCCAGATCGTCCGCACCGCTAGTTCGATGTCGCGCAGCCACCAGCCGACGAACAGGAACGTCGGCTCCGGGAATCGTGACAGTCCCGGCTCTGGGCACCAGAAGTCGACGTCGACGCCGTGTGGGACCACGTGGAGCCGATCCGCCGGCAGGAACCCGCGCATGTATGGCTCCTGGGACCGCGACATCAGTACGGCGGCATCCAGGCCACGGATGAAGGACTGGTCTGCGAGCAGCCGGGCGAGGAACTCCGGCGGCTGGTGGAACGAGGCCACGACGCGGTTGTTCGTTCGCCAGCGCCAGTTCGGAACAATGCGCGTGTGACTCTCGGGGTACAGGAAGTGATAGACCGTGCGGCGTGGCACGAGCATCCGCGCGCAGATCTCGATCTCACGGCGCATGGCCGCCGCGTCGTACCAGTTGCTGTGGAACACTGGATGCCTGGCAAGGCGCCGCTCGGAGATGCGCCGGCTCAAGCAGCCGAGCAATCCGGATCGGTACGGTCTGCCGTCCACGTAGTTCGCGACAAGGTCGTAGCCCGAATGGGCGGCGTGGTGCTCGTGGGGTTTGCAGATCAGTCGGACGCGCATGAGCTGATCGCCATCAGAGGGGGTCCAGCGAGTCGGATTCGAGCCATCGGACCTCGGCAGGATCCGCACCGTGCCCCGAGAACCGCCAGAGCGCGGGCGGGAGCTTAGCCCGCTCTGCAGTGCTCTCCAGGGCGGGACATGGGGACCCTTGCCGACAATGCCGCTGTCCGCCCGGCCACCTGGGGGCGTCGCCTGCCCCGCGACCCCTGCCTGCGGCACCGGTGCCCTGTGAATCGATCCGCGCTGCTGTTCCTGCTCGCTCTGCTGTTGCTCGCTGCCGGAGCGATCTGGCTGCTGCAGTCGGACGTCTCGGCGCCGGGCACGATCTCGTCCGCTCCGCCTGCGCCGGCGGTGGACGTGGATCCGACCAGTGGGGGGGCGGTGACGGACGTGGAAGCGTCGGGCGCCGCGGGCGCGGCCGCGGTGGGCGCGCTGCGCCAAGCAGCCGGCGATGAGCGGCCGACCGGTGTGCGCGGGCGCGTGCTGGATGCGCGGACGATGCAGCCGGTCGCGGGCGCGGAGGTGCTCGCGATGCGCGAGCTGCCGAATCTGGAGCGGCTCGTGACGCGGTTCCGCGGGCTGTTCCGCGACGGGCTCTGGCAGGATCACGAGCGTCCGGTCGAGATCCTCGCGCGCGCGACGAGTGCCGGTGACGGCACGTTCGAGATCCTCGGGCTGCCGCCGGGACGCGTGTTCCTGGATGCCCGTTCGGATCGGATCTACGTGCGCACGCCCGGCGCGGTCCGGCTCGCGCTCGGCGAAGTGCGCGAGGGGGTCGAGCTGCTCGGCTCTGCCGGTGGCCGGATCCGCGGCATCGTGCGCGGCGCGGACGGCCTGCCGGCGAGCGATGCGGTCGTCAGCGTGCGGCCGGGGCTGAATGCATTCCTCGGCGCGATCACGCAGCGCAAGTACCGCTGGCTCGAGACGCGCACCGACGCCGAGGGTCGCTTCGACCTGCCAGGCGTGCCGGCCGGAAGCGGCTACACGCTGTCGGCGAGCGCGCCCGCGCTGGCGCTCGAGACCGTGCATGGCGTCGATGTGCGCGAAGGGCAGACGACGGTCGTCGAGGTGCAGGGACGCATCGGTGGCGTCATCGCCGGCAAGGTGCTGCGCGCCGATGGCAGTCCGGTCGAAGGGGCGGTGATCGCGCTGGTCTACCTGGACCTGAGCCGGATCCTGCTCAGCGCGGACGGCCGCGACGAGCCGGTCGAGACCGGAGCGGACGGAGCCTTCACGTTGCGCCCGGTCGCCAGCGGCCGCGTTGCGCTGATCGCCGCGGCGGACGGGCAGGCACCCTCCAACATCGAAGAGATCGCAGTCGTCGACGGCGGGATCTACGAGGACCTCGTGTTGACGCTCGGCGAAGGCCGTTCGCTCGGTGGGATCGTCGTCGACGACCAACAGCGGCCGGTCGCCGGTGCGAAGATCGAGGTGCGGCCGTTCGAGCAGCCGGACGATCCGGACGTCATGAAGATGGCGCTGAAGATCCGCTCGGTCAGCGCCGAGTCCGGCGCCGACGGTCGGTTCGAGGTGACCGGGTTGTCGGGGTCGCGGTTGTTCCTCGAGGCGAGCAAGCCGGGTTACGTCAGCGAGCTGCGGTTCGGGATCCGGCTCGAGGAGAAGGATCTGCGGTTGCAGCTCGATCGCGGCGTGACGATCCGCGGGCGCGTCCTGCACCCGGACCAGACGCCGGTGACGCGGTTCCGCGTCGACACGCGCTCGCAGCCGCTGACGCAGGCGCAGCAAGGCGGTGACGGCGGCGGCGAGCCGAGCGATGCTGCGGCGCGTGAGCGCGGCGAGTTCCGTCTGCAGTTTGGCGGCGGCGGGCGCGGGCGCGGTGGCCGCCCACCGGAGGGCCGGTTCCAGATGCGCGAGGGGCGCGGGTTGTTCGAGCAGAGCCCGGAGGGGAACTGGCAGGACTTCCAGAGCGCCGACGGCACGTTCGTCGTGACCGGCGTGCCGCCGGGCAAGGTGCGCGTGCGCGTGCGCGCGGATGGCTACCGCGATCCGGAGGCGCAGGAGCTCGAGCTGAACAGCGGCGCGAGCTCGGAGCCTCTGACGTTCACGATGAACGCCGGCGCGATCGCGCGCGGGATCGTGCTCGATCAGGCGACGAATCAGCCGATCGGACAGGCGACGGTGACCGCATATCGCGCGCGCGAAGCCGGCGACGGCGAGCGGCGCGGGATGCCGTTCAACCTGCAGATCGATGCCGAGGACTTCGACTTCCTCGGCCTGTCGGCGATGCAGGGCAGGCGTTCGGTGTTGACCGACAGCCAGGGCCGGTTCGAGCTGGATGGACTGACACCAGGGAAGTTCCGCTTCACCGCGCGCCACCCGGACCTCGCGAAGTCGTCCGCGACCGACGTCGAAGTCGTCGCCGATCGTCCGACCGAAGGGATCGAGATCCGGGTCGGCGGTGGGGGCGGGATCGAGGGGGCCGTGACCGGCGCCGGCAAGCGGCCGCTCGGCGAAGCGCTGATGGTTGCGTTCAGCATCTCGGCCGGCGCGTTCAAGAGCGCGACGACCGACCCGCAGGGCTACTACAAGATCGAAGGGCTCGTGCCGGGCCAGTACATCGTGTTCAAGTCGCGCATCGACGAGCAGGCGCTGAACATCGGCTACGACCTGCTCGGCAACATGCGGCTGAAGACCGTGACCGTGCGCGACGGCAAGCTGACCCGTTGCGACGTGCACGACGAAACCGAGGACGGCGTCCGCGTCTACGGCAGTGTGCGCGACGCCGGGAATCCGGTGCCGCGCGCGATGGTGACCGCGCTGACGACGGACGGGGATGGGATCTTCGGCATGGGGATCCGCGCCAAGCCGACCGACCCGCAGGGCAACTACGAGCTGATCGGGTTGAAGCCGGGGACCTACTACTTCCAGGTCTCACGCTTCCAGCGACAGCCGCAGCAGGCATCGATCGCCGTCGACGTGCCGGATGGCGTGCGCGAATGGCGCCTGGATCTCGACATCCCGCAGAGCTGGATCGCCGGCCAGGTCGTCGATTCGAGCGGCGCCCCGGTCGCCGGGATCCAGGTGCAGGCGGGCGTGACCGATGGCAGCAGCGACGAAGCCGGCGGCCTGCTCGGCGTGATCCTGCGCAACGGCGTGGCGCAGGCGCGCACCGATCAAGAGGGCAAGTTCAAGCTCAGCACCGTCGCTGCCGGGACCTACCGGCTGACCGCGAGCGGCCGGCAGGGTCGGCGCGAGAACCGCAAGTACGGCGAGGCGATGGTCGAGGACGTGCGCGTCGATGGACGCTCGCCGATCGAAGGGATCCAACTACGCCTGCCACTCGCGGGATCGATCACCGGAGTCGTGCTGGATGGCAGCGGCGCGCCGCTGGTCGGAGCCGAGGTGCTGTACGAGCGGACCGACCGCCGCAAGCAGGGGAAATCGCCAGAGGCGATGCTCGCGGATCTGTTCGGCGTGCCGCTCCGACCGACGCGGAGCGGAGCGGATGGCAGGTTCGAACTCACCGGCGTGTCGCCCGGAACCTACCGCGTGCGCGCCGATGCCGAGGGGCTGTCCCCCGGCCTCGCCGACGACGTGCTCGTGCGCGAAGCGCAGCCGACCAACATCCAGCTGACCGTCGTCAAAGGTGCGACGCTGCGGGTCCGCGTCACCAACATCGATGGCAGCAAGCTGCCGCTCGCCAACATCTCGATCTACGACGGCAAGGGTCGCCCGGTCGCGTCGCGCGTCTCGGTGGTCTCGGTGTTCCGCCAGCTGATGGGCAACCAGCAGAAGAAAGACGACTCCGGCTGGCACGAGGTCGGTGGCGTCCCGCCCGACACCTACAAGATCGTGGTCAAGGAAGCCGGCAAGCCGGACCTCGAGCTGACGCGCACGATCCGCGACGGCGAGACCTGCGAGTGGGACGTCGACATGGTCAAGGAGCTCGAAGCGCGCCGGCGGTGAGAGTCGTCTGACCCCAAGAGTCGCGCCATTCTGTCAGGTCGCGGCGGCTGTGATCAGCGGCGCAGCACGATGCTCTCGGTTCCGTTCGACACCGTGAGCCCGGCCGCGTTCGCCGGCCGGTCCAGCACCAGCGCCTGTTGGTACAGACGCACGCCGACGAGCCCCGGATCGTTTGGCATCGCCAGCGCGAGCCTGGCGCCCGCGGTCGTGCGCGTCATCGGGAACAACCAGTCGAGCGACGTGCGCAGGCTGCACCCCGGCATCCCCAACGGACCTAGATCGAGCGGCAGGACATGGCTCTGCCAACGCGTCGCCGAGGCGCCGATGCCGAGCGTGATCGGCCCGGACTCCGGTACGTAGGTGACGCGGAGCACCCACGGCTGCGCGATCCTGGCCCAGGCGTGGTCCTCGATCTGCAGATTTGGAGTTCCGCCTGGTCCTGCGCAGCCGGCACCGAGGGAGCGGAACGGTGAGCCGATCCATTCCCCGACGAGCTGCCGGCCCGCAGCATCGATGACGCTGCTGCCCAAGCGCGGCATCGCGTATTCGTCCCGTCGCCCGATGCGATCCCACACGACGCTGGACTCGCGCACGCCGGACTTGATCAGATGGGCGTCCGGAAGGCCGAGATCGCCGAACTGCGGACGGACGTCGATGGCTCCGATGCCCGAGTCGGGCGTGGTCCAGCGCAGGTCCAGCGTGGTCCGCCCGGTGCCGTTCGGCAGATGGCACATCGCGCAGTTCACGTCCAGCCATGCGCGCGCGCGCGCTGCGGTCGGCTGCGTGGAATCGTCGAGGCGCGGCAGCACCGGATGACCCGAGCCGACGTCACGGCCGAACATTCCGGCCTGGTTCCATTGCGCGACCTGGTTGCCGCTGCCGCCCGGCCGGTTCAACTGCGGCGTGCGGATGCCGAGCAGCACTCCGGCGGCGGTCGTGTGGCACTGCATGCAGTCCGTCCGGCTCGGGTACAGCCAGGTCTGTTGGCGCAACGTGCGCTCCTTCGGATCGCGCAGCACGAGCTCTTCGGTCTCGCGGTTCTGCAGCAGCAGCGCATCGCTCTGGTCCGGCAGCCAGCGGTACACGTATCCCGCCCAACCTGCCGACTCGTGGACCAGGACCCGCGTCTCCAGCCGGCGGATGCTGTTCGGGTCGCCATCCACCATGGCGATCTCGAACTGCTTGACCAACACCGTGCGCTCCGGCAGCGCCCAGGTGTTCTGCGCGTGGAACCCCCAATCCGCCCCCTGCCAGGTGATCCAGCGTCGCTTCGTCGCGCCGTCGGACCAGAACGGCACCACCACCTCGTACGGCAGCACGCCTGGGGCGGGCACCAGCTGCTTCAGGTCCGTGAACAGGCCGGTGTCGCTCAGCTTGCCGGGAAACGGTTTGCCCCCGCCGGTGGCCGGCAGCATGCGATGCAACGTGCCGAGGTTGTACGAGACGAGCAGCGGCTCCCCGTCCGGCGCCTCGGCGAACGCCGCGACGCCGAGCAGCGTGCCGATCATCGTGTTCGACACGACCTTGCCCTGCGCGGTCACGACCGCCTGGATCCGTCCGCTGCTGTTGTCGCCGTACAGGTAGGCGCCGCGCAGGGCCGGCAGGAGTTGCCCGCGGTAGACGAGTCCGCCGATCACGCAGCGCCCGTGGACGGGGTCGTACTCGAGGAGCGGTGCGTCGAACCGGTCCGGTGGGATGTTGTTGGGGTTCCTGTACGGGAGGGAGCCCTCGTACACGCTCCAGCCGTAGTTCCCCCCGCGCCGGATCAGGTCGATCTCCTCGCGTCGATCCTGCCCGACGTCCCCGGCCCATAGCTCGCCGGTCTGCCGATCGAACGCGAAGCTCCACACGTTGCGCAGGCCGAGTGCCCAGATCTCCGCACGCGCGCCCGGCTTTCCGACGAACGGATTGTCGGCCGGGATCGTGTACTGGTTGCCGCCGGAAGGGCGGCTCGGATCGATACGCAGGATCTTGCCGCGCAGCAGGCTCATGTCCTGCGCCGTGTCGATGCTCTCGCCGCCATCCCCGATGGCGATGTACAGCATGTCGTCCGGTCCGAATGCGATCCGGCCGCCGTTGTGGTAACGCGACGGATGATCTGCGGTGAGCACGACCACCTCGCTGGCCGGGTCCGCCCGATCCGGATCGCTGGCCGAGACACGGAAGCGCGAGATCACGGAGCGCGGCGGCGCGTCCGCCTTGTAGTGCACGTAGAACTGCCCGTTGGTCCGGAAGCCCGGATCGAACTCGAGGCCGAGCAGGCCGTCTTCGTTGCCACTGCGCAGCACCTTCCCGCGCAGATCGAGGAAGAGCTTGGCGTTCGTGGTCGCGTCGTCGTTCGGAAAGACCCACACGGCGCCGTCCTGCTCGACGACGAAGATCCGGCCGCTGCCATCGGGCGCATGCGTCGCATGCAGCGGCCGCGTGAAGCGCAACGCCGGGAACGCGCGGACCACCCGGATCGGCGCCGGCGTCGGACCGGCGGTCGGAAAGTTGTGGTTGGCGATCGGCGGCTTGGTCTGCGCGCCGGCCGGCGCGACCAGCGCCAGCAGCAGGATCCCGAGGCATCCCGCCGGCAGGGGACGGTTGAGCTCACGAGCCATGGGCCGGATCGTACCGCAGCGCCGTGATCCCATTGGGGTCAGGCCCCAATAGGATCACGCCGACCATGCGCATCGCCTGCATCGGTGGCGGGCCGGCCGGCCTCTACTTCGCGATCCTGATGCGGAGGGCGTTCCCGCAGACGCGAATCACGGTCTACGAGCGCAACCGACCGGACGACACGTTCGGTTGGGGTGTCGTGTTCTCCGACGAGACGCTCGCCGGCTTCGGCGACGCCGACCCGGAGAGCTCCGCGCGGATCCGCGAGAGCTTCATCCACTGGACCGACATCCAGACCTGGTACGCGGGGACCTGCACCGTCTCTACGGGACACGGCTTCTCCGGCCTCTCGCGCAAGACGCTGCTGCAGATCCTCCATGCGCGCTGCCGCGAGCTCGAGATCGAGCTGCAGTTCCAGACCGAGATCCAAGGGATCGAAGCCTGCCGCGACGCGGACCTGATCGTGGCTGCCGACGGGGTCAACAGCACGGTGCGCAAGCAGCTCGCCGAGAATCTCCGCCCGTCGATCGACTGGCGCAAGTGCCGGTTTGCGTGGTTCGGGACCGACAAGGTCATGACCGCGTTCACGTTCGTGTTCCAGGAGACGCCGTACGGGCTGTTCCAGGTGCACGCGTATCCGTTCGAGCCGGGACGGGGCACGTGGATCGTCGAGTGCCGCGAGGAGGTCTGGCAACGTGCCGGGCTCGACCGGCTCGATGAGGAGGAGTCGGCCGCCTGGTGCCAGGATCTGTTCGCCGAGCACCTCGGCGGCGCGCGGCTGCTGACCAACCGCTCGCTGTGGCGCGCGTTCCCGACGATCCGCTGCGAGCACTGGTCGCACGGCAACGTCGTGCTGCTCGGCGACGCCGTCCACACCGCGCACTTCTCGATCGGCTCCGGCACGAAGCTGGCGATGGAGGATGCGATCGCGCTGGCCGACGCCTTCCGCGCGCACGGCACCGGGGACGTGCCGGCCGTGCTGGCCGCCTACCAGCAGGCGCGCGAGCTCGACGTGCTGAAGACGCAGCGCGCGGCGCAGACGAGCCTCGAGTGGTTCGAGAACTCGGCGCGCTACGTCGGCCAGCACCCGCTGCGGTTCACGTTCAACTTGATGACGCGCAGCAAGCGGATCACGTACGACAACCTCGCGCTGCGTGACCCGGCGCTGGTGCAGCAGGTCAACGAGCGGGTCGCGGAGGCGCAAGGCAGCCCGCCGGCCGCCGCGCCGATGTTCCTGCCGCTGCAACTGCGCAACCTGCGCCTGCAGAACCGGGTCGTTGTGTCCTCGATGTGCATGTACTCGGCGGTCGACGGGGTCCCGAACGACTGGCACCTCGTGCATCTCGGCTCACGCGCGGTCGGCGGCGCCGCGCTGGTCATGGCCGAGATGACCAATGTCACGCCGGCCGGCCGGATCACGCCGCAGTGCACCGGGCTGTGGAACGAGGCGCAGCAGCAGGCGTGGCGGCGGATCGTCGAGTTCGTCCACACGCACACGCAGGCGAAGATCGGACTGCAGCTCGCGCACGCTGGTCGCAAGGGCGCCGTCGCGCATCCGTGGGTCGGCGACGACGAGCCGCTCGCGTTCGGTGCCTGGGAGACGCTGGCGCCGTCACCGCTGCCGTTCCGCCCGCACTGGCCGGCACCCAGGGAGATGAAGCGGGCCGACCTGGATGCGGTGCGCGACGCGTTCGTCGCTTCGGCGCGGCTCGCGCTCGCGGCCGGCTTCGACCTGCTCGAGCTGCACATGGCGCACGGCTATCTGCTGTCCAGCTTCCTGTCGCCGTTGACCAACCGTCGCACCGACGACTACGGCGGCTCGCTCGAGAACCGGATGCGCTACCCGCTCGAGGTGTTCGACGCCGTGCGCGCAGTCTGGACCGACCGTCCGCTCGCGGTCCGCATCTCGGCAACCGACTGGCTGGAGCCGGACGGAATGACGCCCGAGGATGCCGTCGCCGTCTCGCTGGCGTTGAAGGCGCGCGGTTGCGACCTGATCGATGTCTCGACCGCCGGCAACGTGCCGGAGTCGAAGCCGCAGTTCGGCCGGATGTACCAGGTCCCCTACGCCGAGAAGATCAAGTACGAGGTCGGCATCCCGGTCATCGCGGTCGGCGGGATCTTCGACGCGGATCACGTCAACACGATCGTCGCGGCGGGTCGCGCGGATCTCTGCGCGATCGCGCGCGCGCATCTGGCGGATCCGTACCTGACGGCACATGCGGCGGCGAGGTACGGCGCGACCGAGCAGCCGTGGCCTGGGCAGTACGCCCCCGGTCGGCCGCGTGCCTAGGGATCCTGGCGTGCAACCGGACGCGGTGCTGCGGCGGACCGATTGGAGTGTTCCCGCCGGATTGCTCGAGCAGGCACCGGTCGGGTACCTCGGCCTGCAGGAGAGCAGCCTGCTGTACCACCTGGCGAAGCAATACTGCCGCGGGCGCGGCGCGATCGTCGACGCCGGTTCGTACCTCGGCCGCTCGGCCTGGTTCCTGGGCCGCGGCGCAGCCGCGAATCCGCACCTGTGCGACGCGGGTGCGGCGCGCATCCACTGCATCGACAACTTCCGCGTCAACGACGTGCAGACCGCCGAACACGTCGAGCGGGAGTACGGCCGGCGGCTGGCGCTCGGCGCGTCGACGCGCGCGATCTTCGATGCCAACACGCAAGGGATCCGCGATCAGCTGATCGTGCACGAGGGGGACTTCCACGAGTTCACCTGGACGGGCGGACCGATCGAGCTGCTGCTGGTCGACATCGCGAAGTCCCCGTCCCTGAACCGGCGAGTGCTCGAGCAGCTGTTCCCCGCGTTGCTTCCAGGCGCCTCGTTGGTCGTGCAGCAGGATTACCACCATCCGTGGCAACCGCACCTGCACGTCGCGATGCAGGCACTGGGGGAGTGCTTCGCGCTCGAGCTGCCGCGCGTCGACGACTCTGCCGTGTTCCGTCTGCTGCGGCCGATCCGGCCGGAGCTCCTGCACGAAGCGGCGCGAGAGGATCTGCCGGCCGACCGGCAGCTCGCGCTGATGTCGGCCGCGGTGGCGCAGCTCCCCGCCGGCGCGCGGGCATACGTCGAGTTCGCCGAATGCGTGCTGCTCGTGCACCACGGCCGGCTCGACGCGGCACGTGACCGCGTCCGCGACGTGCTGGCAGCGGGTGCGCCAGTGCATGCCGGTGAGCCGAACTGGGAGCGCTACGCGAACGGTGTGTCCGACTTCGCCGACCTGCAGCTCGGCTGGCGCGAACACCTGGCCGGCCGGCCCGAGCAGGCGTTGGCGCAGCTCGAGCGTCCGCTGCGCGCCGGGCGGCTCAGCGAATGGCTCGTGGAGCTGCGGGTGCACGCGTTGCTCGCACTCGGCAGGCTGGACGCCGCGGACTGCGCGCTCGCGGAGCTGCTGGCGCGCGGCCACCACTGCAGCCGTGAACCGCTGCTGCGCGGGTGGATCGCGTTGCACCGCGGCGACGCGGCGGGTGCCGTCGAGCTCGCCGCACGGCAGGTCCGGCAGACGCCGGGCGAACACCAGATCGTCGTCCACGCGATGTTGCTGTGCCAACGCGCCTGGGAAGTATCACGCGACTTCGTTGCCGCGCGCGCGGTCATGACCGGGCTCGCAGCAGTGCTTCCAGAGCACCCGTTCGTGTGGTTGACCAGTGCCTGGGTGGCCGTCCGGCTGGGCGATCCCACGCATGCCCATGATGCACTCGATCGGGCTCGCGTCGTTGCCCGGGATCCGCACGCGCTCGCGCTGGTCGAGAGTCTCCGCAAGTCGGTCGCCCCGCGTGCGTGATCATGTTGGCCGGCCGTTGCGATCCCTCGCAGCATGGGCGAGTCCGGGTTGCTCGCACGCGCGCGCAGCCAGTCCGGCAAGGACGAGCAGTTCCGGGCTCCGGGGGAACATCTCCAACAACCTTGCCGATCCGGACTGCGCGGCCAGCGCGAAGTTGGGTGAGCTCTCGTCGAGTCGCAGCGACTCCCGATACAGCTCGATCGCCCGCGCGGCGTCGCCCTCGAGTTGGGCGATCCGGCCGCGCACGGTCAGCAGGTCGGCATGCGGTTGGAGCCAACTCGGCGCGATCTCCCGTCTGGCGAGCTCGATGTCGTGTCGCGCGAGCGCCTCCCACCCGCGCATGATCCGCTCGTCCGCGCTGAACCGCCGCGCCATCACCATCTGCGCCTCGATTCGTCCCAGGTCATCGCCACGCGCGCCTTCGAGCAGCTCGCGGCGGGTCTCGGCCAGGAGTTCAGCGTCGTCGTCGACGCAGGCGACGCGATACAGCATCAACAGGTAGGTCGCTCTGTCCTCGCTGGTCGACTGCGCGATGCGCTGGCGCAGGAGGTGCCGCGCAGATCGCAGCGGGAAACACTCGTGCCGGTATTCCTCATGCGCCCCGGCCGGGCCGGCAAAGCTCTTCAGCAGCAGGAAGGAGTTCGTCGTGCCGGAAGCAACGGCTTCGACCTCAGCCCACAGGTCCGGCCGGCTGTCGAAGACCAGCGGCAGCCAATACGTGTGAAAGTAGCGGAAATCCTGCAGCACGACGCGACTCTTCCCAGGGATGAGGTGCGGCCCGAAGCAGTTCAGGATCGCCTCGAGGAGCCCCCAGATCTTGGCAGCGTCGACGAACAGGACCTCGATCGGTCCGCCGTCCCATGCGGGATCGAGAAGGTTCATCTTCTCCGCCCGGATGAGATCGTGGTACCCGGCCGTGTTGCTGACGAGCAAGCTGCGGAAGTCGCGACCGTCGGGCAGATCCTCCGGGGCGTACTGTTCTATGTACTCGCGGCGCCATTCGAACAGGTCGAACGCGTGCACGACCCGCGACGCCACGCCGGATCGCCGCAGGCCTTCTGCCAATGCTGCGGTACTGCTGCCGAGCCAGGGCCCGAGGTCCACGATCGCCCCGGGCGCCGAATAGGTGGTCTGACCCAACCAGATCAGGTACTGCAGTTCCTCGTGCGTCAGCATCGAAGGAACCAGGGCGACGCTGTCGGGCACGTGCGTGTCGGCCCAGGGCTGCTTCGCCATCGGAGGGGATCAGGGGGTGCGGGCTGTCGGGCGCGGGTTCACGACGCGAGCTTCCACGCGCTGCGCGTCCACGCCGCACCGCGCCGCCCTGGAACGAACGGGCCATGACGCCGCGGAACGGCGCGGATGCTATCCTCGCCGGCCCGGTTCGGCCGTCCCGCTGGTCGTGCTAAGCCGCACACCTGCTGCCCGCCCGCTTGACCCCACCCCATCAGGGAGCCGATACCCAAGGATTCGTGAGCCACCCGATCGACTCCGCTCGCCCGCGCCAGCCGATCACGTTGGCCATGGTTTCGTACCGCAAGGCCAGCGTGCTGCCGCTGGTGATCGAGTCCGCGGCTTCGGGATCGCTGGTGCCGGACCTCGTCGTGGTGGCCGACGACGGCTCCGATGACGGTACGCCGGATGCCGCCGAGGCAGCCTGCCGCAAGCACGGAATCCCCTGCCGCATCCTGCGGCACCCACGCGTGGCGATCTATCGGATCCAGGCGATGCGCAACAGCGCCGTGGCCGCGGCTCTGGAGGGGGTCGTGCTGCTCTCGGATTCGGATTGCATCCTCGGTCGATACACGCTCGAGGCTCACTCGTTGATCCACCGCAAGTTCCAGGACGCCATGGGCACTGGCGCTCGTTTCGAGTATCTGGCAGGGACCAGCGGAGAGTTCACGAGCATGTACAGCACGCTCGAGTTCTCGCACTGCTCGAGCGGGAACTACATGGTCCCGTATGGGGCCAACATGTCTTTCACCAAGCGCATGTGGCGGCGGCTCGGTGGCTTCGATCGGTCCTACGATCTCCACTACGGGTTCGAAGACCATGAGTTCATGTTTCGCGCGGAACAGGCCTCGGCCGTCATCTACGCGGATCCGGCGGCATACATGTTCCATTGCCCGCATCCGACCGTGTTCGGACACCGCGACGCTTCCGTCAACATCGCCCGGTTCGACCGTTCGTTCGGGCGCGATTATGTGCGCGAGCATCTCGCGTTCCTGCGCACGATGGTCCTGCCGCAGTACTGGCGAGGACAGCGCAAGGAGTCGCTGCTGGGCCCGGGCAGACTGAGTCTGGATCGCTGGGGTGCGCCGCCCGGTTATCGGCCTCCGCTCCACCTCGCGTTGGTCGAGGACATGACGCCGATCAACACCGCGGTGCGCCGCTTCCTGGCCGACATGGATGAGGAGCGGCGCCAGGAGCTCTGTCGGCTCGTCCGCAGCGTGGACCATCAGCGGCTTCTGCCATTCTCGGTTGCGGAGGCGTTGATCCTGAACCTCCGCTGGATCCTGGACTCGTTCGACATCGAGAATGAATCCAGGCGCAGCGAAATGCACTACTGGGTGGATCGCTGGATCCGTTGGGAAGCGGCGCTCCGAGCCGGCGACCCCCGCATCCAGCACGCGCCAGCCGCCCACACCACGCCGACTCGGACCGCGTAGTGACGAATCCGATGCGAATCTGCCTCGTTTCACACGAGTACCCTCCGTTCCCTGGTGGCGGCATCGCGACCTACGCGGAAGCGGCCGGACGCCATCTGGCCGAAGCGGGGCACGAAGTGCACGTGGTCACGAACCGGGCTTCGTTCGGCTCGAAGGAGCTGGTGCACACCGTGGACTTCTGGCGGCACGGCAACCTGTCGGTCCATCGCCTCGACCTGTTCGATGTCGACCGCAAGCCGTCGCCGTCCCTGCGCTTCTTCGACGTCGATCCGCTGCAGTACCCGGACCACTGGGAGCTCAGCGCCTACGACCCCTCCAACATCGCGGCCGCTGCGATCGCGGGATTCGTCGCTTCCCTGCACGCGGTCGTGCAGCTCGACGTCATCGAGGTCCCGGAGTACTACGCGGAGGCGTTCTACATCGTGCGGCAGCGCAATGCGGGCCGACGGCATCGGTTTCCGCCGGTGTGCGTCATCGGCCACACGAGCACGCGCGAGCTGCTGGCCGTGAGCAAGCACACGCTTCACCTGGGCCGTGCCAGGCAACGCGAGATGATGCTGCGCGAGGAGTACTGCTTGCAGCATGCTGACGGGCTGCAGACGCCGTCGCGGAGTCTGCTGTCGCGCTATGAGGCGAGCTTCGGCGCAGTGTTGCCGGAGCGACGCAAGGTGATCCCGTACTATCTGGATCTGCCCGACGTCGTGGCTGAGTTGCCCGCGGAGCTGCGCGGCGAGGATCCGTACATTCTCGCCGTCGGCAGGATCGAACCGCGCAAGGGTTCCGATCTGCTGGCGCGGGCGTTCGCAGCGATCGCGGCGGAGTACCCGCGGCTCAAGCTGGTGTTCCTGGGTCGCGAGGCATGGCGCGCGGGCGAGACGTTCGCCGATGTGCTACGGCGCGAGATCGCGCCAAGTGCCAGGGATCGCGTGCTCTGCCTGGGCAACGTGGCGCGCGGGCAGGCGCTGGCGGCCGCGGCACGGGCCGCAGCGTTCGTGCACGCGGCGCCGTGGGACAACTTTCCGAGCGCGGTCCTCGAGGCGATGTCGGTGGGTGCGCGGTGCGTGGTCTCCGACCATGGCGGCCAGGCCGAGATGATCGAAGATTGCATCAGCGGCCTCGTGTTCTCCGCCGGCGATCCGCAGTCGCTGGCGCAAGCGCTCCGCCGCGTCCTCGGCGATCACGAGTTGGGGCAATCGATTGCCGTGGCAGCCGTCCGCCGTGTGCGTGCGATCACGGATCCCCTGGCCATCACCGCGAGCAAGATCGAACTCTTCCAGGCGATGGTGGACGACGAGCGCGTGCGCCGCGAGCTGGATCCGGACGTGGAGCCGGCGTTCCCACCGGTGAGTCGCAACGGCTTTCACTCGCAGATCCCCGGGCACGGCCTCCTCGTTGTCGATGCCGAGGGTGCGGCCGAGGCGCTGCAGGCTGTCACGTTTGCGTCCGTGGACCAGGAGGTGGCGCAGGCCAGCGGGTGGCGCCTCACGGTGCTGGTCGACGGGCAATCCCCGGTTGCCGTGCCTGCCGGGTGGTCCGCGCTCAGTGCGCACGCCGCCGCGCCCTGGCGGGATCTGGCACCCGACGATTGCGTGGTTTGGATCCGCGCGGGCACGCGATTCGATCACGGCGCGCTCCGCCGGCTGGTGCGGCTGACCCAGAACAGCCCTACCGCGGCTGCCGTGTTCGCGTGGCTGCGGCCCGCAACGATCGAACGGTTCCCGTACGCGCACGACGGCGGGCTCCTGGAGTTCGTGGTCGAGGGAGCCGTGCTGCCCACGGTCCTCGCGTTCTCCGCCCGGCACGCGGATCAGATCGGAGACCTGCTCGGTCTGGAGACACCGGCCGCACGGATCTGCGGACTCATCTGTGTGCTGACGCTGCTGACGCGTGGATCGCTGATTCACACCGGGGACGTCGAAGGGGACTACTACGAGTCCATGCCCCTGGTGACCCGCTTCGAACTCGAGCGAGCGCTCGGGTTCGCTGAGGTGCGCGGGCTCCTGCCCCGCGAGTTGCTGACGACGCATCGCCGCGGCACCTCATTCGTCGCTGAGTTCTCTCCAGCGCGGCTCGCCACAGCGGCCGCATCCGCGCATGAACTGGCCTCGGTGCAGCAGGCACTCCACTCTGCGCAGCTGGAGCTGCAGGAGTTGCGGCGGATCCGCGATGAGCATTTCCGGCTCAAGCACAGTCCGCTTGCGCGCCTGTTGCGAAAGCTCCGGATCTTCGAGCTCGCCCGCAAAGTCGTGCCCGGCTCCAGGCGCGTGCTCGGCGACGGCAAGCAGAGCTGAACCGCGCAGCACCGCCGCATCAGGAAGCGCCGGACTACGTCTTCAGCAATCCGCGCAGGCTCTCGCTGTAGTGCTGGACGGCCTGTGCCATGGCAGCGGTGGAGCCCTCGCGGGCGGCGCTCACGACCTGAGCCCAGTCTTCCGTATCGCGAGCCATCCCGCGGAGTGCGTCGACAATCGTCGCTGCGTCGGCGTCGACGGTCGGATACACGCCGCGCCGATCCTGATCGCGCGCGGGCGAGCCGTTGGCGACCGCGAGGACCCGCATGCCGGCGGCCACGGCTCCACCGATCGCGACGGTCCAGGACGGATCCTCGCGATGCGGACTGCTCGCGAGCAGGACGACACCGCGCGCGGCGACCTGCTGCAGGCGCTGCGGGCTCGCCGGCCCGACGAACACGGCCGCCGGATTGAGCCCCGCGCGGCAGATCACGCCGGCCAGCGTCTCGCGCCGCTCGAGCGCGCGCTCGTCGGTCGCCGGCTCGCCGATCACGATGAGCTCGGGGGTCTCGTTGCCGGATGTGGAGCGCAGATTGGCGAGCGCAGGCTCCAGCACCGAGAGGGCCGGCATGCTCGCCGCCCGATCGAGCAGTGCAAGGACCGGTGCGCCGGACGGCGGCGGCGGTGCTGCTTCCGGCGCGGGCGCGGGCAGGATCGCGCCGCGCACCTCCAGCGACGGCAGCGGCGCTCCGGCGAGCGAGCACAGCGCGGAGGCCGTGGACCCGCTGTCGGCCGTGATCAGGTCGGCCTCGCGCAGCCGGCCGAGCAGCGACGATTCCTGCCCGGCGGCGACCAGCAGGTCCCCGGCCGTGACCCGGAGCACCATCGGCAGCGCGAGCACCGCTTTCGCGGCTTGCGCTGCCGCGGCAGCGGCACCGAGTCCATGCGCCTGGACGACGTCGGCACGGATCGCCCGCAGCGTCGCCGCGACGTGCGCGGCGCGCGCGTCCAGCGCTTCGACCGGGAGACCGGCGCGCCGGAGCCTGCTCCGATCCGCGCGCGCGAGTCTCGGATCCTCGGCGAGGCGATGCACATGGACGCGCGCGCGGCCGGCGAACGAGCCGAGCTCGCGCCGATCGAACTTGTGCCACGTCAGCACATGGACGTCGAACCCTGCCTCGGCGAGGGCCATCGCCTCCCAGGCGGCTTCCAGGGTCCCGTCGAGCGGGAACCGTCCGTCCACGAGCATGCCGATCCGCGGTGCGGTCTTGCGGCGCAAGCCGGCGAGCGTCCGATCGATGCGCAGCGTCGCGCGGCGCGCGAAGCGTTGCGCGGACTGGACGGGCTTGCGCAGCCTGAGCCGGTCCAGCAGAAAGCGGCCGAAGCGCATCTCCAGCGTGTCGAGCAGGTGCTGCTGGGCCTGGACACTCTCGCTGCGGAGCCGTCGGACCCGCGCTCGCAGCTCGTCGAGCTGCGCTGTGTGCTGAGCCCGAAGCGCGCTGGTGGCATCGGCGTGTTCCCGCTCGACGACTGACAGGAGCTCGCGCCGCTCGGCTTCGGCAGAGGCTCGCAGGCGCTGCTCGGTGTCGCGGAGTTGTGACTGCTGCGTGTGCGCGAGTTCCACCAGATCTTGCTCGAGCCGCGCAGCACGGGCCTGCCACTGATCGATCTGGTCGCGCATGGTCCGCTCGTCTTCGGCTGCCTCGGCGGCGCGGGCCAGTCGTTCGCGGAGGCGATCGGTCTCGACCGCGAGCCGCCGCGCGAACGGGATCCAGGACTCCGCGGCGATTGCCTCCGGTGCGCACGGATCGCCGCCGGCGGACTCCCTGCCGGTCGGCCAGTCCGGGATTGCTGAACGGCCCGCCAGCGGTGCAACGCCTACCGGCGCGTACGCCAGCGCGCTCGGGACGCCGGCGTGCTCGAGCATCGCCGCGAACGTCGTCCGCGTTGCACCGCCCTGCTCCCGGCCGGCAAGGGCTGCGTCGATCCAGCCCGCTACGCTGCGGACCGCTGTCGCTGCAGCGTCGGTGGCGCCCGAGGAGCGGAGCTTCTGCGACGCAAAACGCACGAAGGCCAGATCGGCTTCCAAGGCCTGACGGGCGCGACCCGGCCCATCGGTCGCGATCTCGGCGCGCTCACGCAGGCGGTAGCCGAGCAGCACGCGGTCGACCACCCGCAGGCCGGCACGGTCCGCTGCGAGCAGGAACAGGAGCCAGCCGGCGCTGCGGTCCAGGTCCTGGAGCAGCGGCGCGACGCCGCGCAGGAAGCCCGTCCGCACGACGATGTTGGAACAGTTCGCGAGGTGACTTCCGCGCAGGAGCGCGGCCACTTCGTCTCCGGTCGGGCGCTCTGCGGCGCGGAGCTCCTCGAATCGCAGCAGCCAATCCCATAGCGGCCGTCCGACGTCCAGCGCCGACGCATGCGCCGGATCGGCCAGCCGCGCCTGGTCGTCCATCGGCGTCAGCTCGGACGCAGCGAGCAGCGCTGCCGGATCCTGCTCGAGCGTCGCGACACAGGCCGCGAGCCGCTCCGGATGGAACAGATCATCGGACTGCAGGAGGGCGACGTACTCGGTCTCTACTCGCGCCATGGCGGCGACGAGGGACGCTCCGAGGCCGATCTCCGGATCGCCTGGCCGCAGCTCCAGCCGTGGATCATCGATCGAGCGCACGGTCGCGGCCACGCGATCCGTTCCGGTGCTGGCGATGACGATCCGTTCGACACTGGTGCCGGCCTGGGCGAGCGCGCTGCGGATCGCTTCGTTCAGGTGATCGTCGTGCTCGAGTGCCAGGACGATGACGGTGACGGCGTTGGTTGCCGCCGGCGAAGTCCCGGCTCCCTTGCGCCGCCGCGAGATCGCAAGCGCGCGCGGACGGCGCAGCGGCGCGTGCAGCCCGAGCTGTCCGATCCTGGCCTGCAACCACGCGCCGAGATTGCCAGTCGCGACGTAGCGGCGATCTGCTTCGACGACGCGCGGCTGGGTCCGACCGTCGCGGTAGATCGCGGCGAGCCGCTGCCAGGTCTCCGGATCCCTGTTCTGGACGGCCGCCTCGATCGCGAGCAGGCGGAGCATCGGCGACGTCAGGGCGCGCTGGGCGAACCCCTCGTACGCCGTCACGCGCGCGAGCCATGCCTGCAGCCCCGGCCAATCCCGCAGGCGCCACAGCTCGGCCAGAAAGGTCTCGAGCAGGGCATCGTCGGCGAACAGCGGGTGCGTCAGGTCCGGCATCCCGAGATGGATGTCGCGTTCGCGCGGCGGCGGTCGCTGGTCGCCGGCCACGGCCCGTTCGCGCAGCAGCTCGTCCAATCGAGCCAGGAACGTCGCTTCCTGCGGATGCTGGTCGCCGTGGCGCAGCCGATAGGAAGCAGTCAGCACGCGGGAGACGAACGAGAGCTCGGCCGGCGGCAGTCCGGCCAGCGTCGCGTGCCCAATGCCGTCGCATTCGATGGAGGGGCTCGCGCCGGGGCCAAGGCCGCGTAGCCACCAAACCTGATGCCAGTCGGCCGGCCCGACCGGAGCTTCAGCACGTGCGCGCGCTCCGCCAGCTGCAGGTGCCGCACTGCGCGCCGGAGCGACCGCCCAGCGATAGAACTCGGCCGTGCGTCGCGCCGTCGCGTCCGACGTGAAGCGGCTCTCGACGCGCTGTCGGGCCGATTCACCGAACCGCCGCCGCAGGCCGGGGTCCTGGATCAGCCGCCGCAACGCGCGCACGAACATGGCGCCGTCGCCGGTCGGCACGACCAGGCCGTCGGTCTCGTGCCGCAGGATCTCGGCGATCCCGCCGGAGTCCGACGCCACGGTGGCGCGCGACGCTGCCATAGCCTCGAGCAGCGAGAACGGCGCATTCTCCCACAGGCTCGGCAGCAGGAAGATGTCGGTCTGCTTGAGGCAGGCGCGGATGTACGCCGGCTCATGATGTCCGATGTGCAGCAGCCGTGCCTCGACGCCGTGCTCCCGAGCCAGCGGGACCAGCTCGTTCGCGAAGACTCCGCCATGATCGTTGCCGGCCAGCACGAGCACGGCCCCCTGCTCAGCCGGGAGCAGCTCGGCGACGAGATGGCGCACGACGTCGATCCCCTTGCGCACTTCGAGGCGGTTGGCGAAGAAGATCGCGGTTGCGCCAGCGGGGATTCCGCACGCGGCGCGGACGTCGACCCCCTCGGCCGCGTCGAACAGCCCCAGATCGATGCCGTTCGGGATCACTTCGATCGGCCTGGCGATGCCCATGCGCCGCGTCACCTCGATGGCCAGCCAGCGCGAGCAGGATGTGATCGCCTTGGCGCCGCTCAGCGACAATCGCTCGACCAGCGTCGTGAGCCATTGATCCAGCTTGCGCACGCCGTAGCTGGGCATGATCAGCTCGGCTGGTGAGTGCAGCCGGACGACCGTCGGCAGATCGATGAGCTGTGTCAGCAATGCTCCGTCGGCGCCGCACTCCGGCATCTCGACGACGTCGAACGATTCGTCACGCAAATGCCGGGCGACAGCGGCGAACGCATCGGTCGCGGTCTGCAATCGGTTCTGGAACCACCACAGGCCGTGCCGCGGCACACCCGGCAGCAATCGCCCGAGAAAGCCACCGGCGCGGAACCTCGTGACCGTCACGGCCCCGTCGCGGTACGTGCGGCGCTCCGGTTGGGTCGACCCTGCGAACACGTGCACCTCGTGGCCCAGCCGCGCGAGTGCGTGCGCGTGGTGGTAGGTGTAGGTCCCGATGCCGCCGAACCCGGTCTCTGGCGGGTACTCGTACGAGAGCAGGGCGATTCGCATCGTGAATCGTGACTGCCGTGCGTGCCGGCGGTCGGGCGAAGGAGTCTACCCAGGCCGCGCGCCAGCGCGCTGCGAACGATGTTTCGGGTCCGCGGAGCCTCCGGATTGAGTGGAAACTCAGCGTAGCCGGCAGCCCGGCAGCCAGGAGCTGCGCCGGTGCCACTCGGCCGTGGCGAGTTCGGCGCCAAGGGCCGTGCGATCGCCGCGGCGAATCGTCGCGCGCCGCGCGGGTTCGCGGCACTGCGGCCCAGGGGGGTTGGCTGTTGCGCCGGTCGGACCGGTAATGGGATTCCCGTGCGATGGCCCTGGTCGCGCGGCCTTCGGCCTCAATCGCCAAGTAGAGCGGCGATCCGCTCCTGCAGTCTGCGGTCGAGCGTTGCGCGCGAGAACTCGGCCTCCACGCGCGCGCGTGCGGCGCGCCCGAGACGGTCACTCAGCGCCCCGTCCGCCGCCAGACGCTGCAGCGCTGCGGCGAGGCCCGCCGGCGTGCCGCCGGTCACTACCAGCCCCTCGAGCCCGTCTTGCACGGCTTCGGTCAGCGCACCCGCATCCGTGACCACGACCGGAAGGCCCGCGGCCATCGCCTCCAGCAGCGCAGTCGGGATCCCGTCCTTGTCGCCAGCGGGCGTCTGCAAGTAGGGCGCGACGAACACGTCCGCCTGCGCGAGCACGGTCGGCAGCTCGTCCCGGCGCACGAAGCCGCGTATCCGCACGGCATCACCGAGATCGAGCTCCGCCACGCGCTGCTGCAGAGCTCGTGAGTACTCCAGCGATCCCGGCAGGTACGGGTCCGGCGCGCCGACCAGCTCCAGTCGCAGATCCAACCCCGCCGACCTCGCGGATGCCGCGGCGGCGAGCAGCTCGAGCAGGCCCTTCTTCGGCTCGAAGCGGGAAACCGAGACGGCTGAGATCCCGCCGCCGGATGCGCGCGTGCGTCGCACCGGCGTGAACGACCGAACGTCGACGCCGTTCGGCTTGACCAGGATCTTCGCCGCGTGCTCGGGTCCGCCGCGCGCCAGCAGCTCCTGGCACGCACGCTGCGAGGTGGCCACGACGAGATCCGCACTCGCGAGGTGCAGCCCCACGAGCTTGAACCGGTAGTCGTCGAGCACGTGGTCGGCGTAGGCGGTGATGCCACGGGGACGTCCGGTCAGCGCGGCGGCGACCAGGCCGAAGAACGACTGTGCGTAGAAGAAGAACGTGTGGATCCACTTCGCGCCGGCCGTCTCGACGAAGCGGGCGAACGTGCAGGCGCGCAGGAAATCCCAGTCCGCCTCGATCGCCTGCGGCTCGAGTCCGGTTGCGGCGGCGATCCGCTCGAGCAGGCCGTGCAGTCTCGTGGGCTGACGCCGCCGCCACCGCGCGAGGTCCTGGCGGTGGTCGGCGGCCACTCCGCGCAGGCGTGTGCTGTTGCGCCGCAGAGGCAGGTGCGACGGCGCCAACTTCTGCCAATCGCCGGAAGTCCAGTAGAACGGCACGGGCTGCAGACCGGCCCCGTGCAGAGCGAGCATCTCGTCGTAGACGAACGTGTGCGCCCAGTGCGGGAACACTTCGCTGCCAGCTACGACCGCGGCCGTCGTAGGCCGGCGCAGGCGCAGGCGGGCCAGCGAGAGGCGGTTGCCGGCCCGGCGCCAGCCGGTCTTCAGCAGGCCGGCCGCTCGCGCCGTCAGCGGCAGCCGGTTCCAGATCAGGTCGCCGGTGCGGTATTCGCGCGAGTACCGCAGCGCCGCGGCTTCGGTGCTCGCGTGTTCGCTTCCGCGTTGCCCGAGCCGATCCGGTGCCGGCTCGGGCCGCCGGTTCTGTTCCTCGCGGACCGCCGCCAGCGCTTCCTGCAGGAGACCGGTATGGATCCGCGCGAGCCGCACGGATGCGGCCAGCCAGAGCGCGCCCGGACTGCCGGACGACAGCGCCGCAGCGAGCCGCACAGCATCGTTGCGCTGCTGCCAGTGCCGGTGGATCTGCTCCGCGGCGGCGTTGACCTCCCGTCCGCTGCGCTGCAGCCGCGCCAGTGTCAGTGGATCGACCAAGGTGTTCAGGAACAGCGCGTGCCCGTCCACCTCGGTGCTGGCCAGCAGCGGTCTCGCGACCAGCGCTGCCGCGAGGTCGACGCGTTGTTCCATCGACCCGGCACCTGCGATCCGGTCCTGCACGGCGCCGGCCGCGACGCGCGCGACTTCGAGGAAATAGTCGGTCCGGGCCTCCGGCGCGAACCAGACCGTGTTCCGGCCATGCAGCCGGTAAGCCACCAGAGGCTCACGCAGGACCGCGAGCCGGTCGCGCGCAGCCGCAGCCAGGAAGACCTGCCAGTCGACGCAGTAGCGCAGTCCCTCGAGACGCGGCGCGAGAGCGGTCACGAACGGCGTGCGCGCGACGATGTTGCTGCTGGTCGCGAGGAAGTTCCGCGCCAGCAGCTCCGCGAACAGATGCTCTGGCGCGGGATCCACCGGTTGCACCGAGGCGAACCAGCGCACGAGCATCGCAATCTGCGGACCGTCGAACAGCACGCTGACGTTCTCCGGCGTGACGATCCGGTCCTGTTCGTCGATGAACTCGAACGCCGTGGCGACGACGTCGGTCTGTGGTTGTGCGTCGAGGATCTGCAGGCAGCGCGCGAGCCGTTCCGGGTGGAACAGGTCATCGGAGTTCAGCAGCGCGACGTACTCCGTCGTGATCCCGGCGAGGGCGGCATTCAGCGACGAACCGAGGCCGAGGTTGCGCGGGTTCTCGCGCACCTCGATGCGCGGGTCCCCGACCGCGCGTGCCGCCGCAACCGTGCCATCGCCCGAGGCATCGTCAGCGACGAGGATCCGCACGGCGACTTCGCGTTGCGCGAGGAGGCTGGCGAGGCTCGCCGCGATCCACCGTTCGTGGCGGTACGAAGGCACGACGACGGTGACTCGCACGGACCCGTCCGGAAGCCCCGCCGCGACTGCGGTCGGGAAACGGCGTTCGCGCGCTGGTGCCTGCAACCCGAGCCGATGCTGCCGCTGCTCCCATCCCCAGCCCGCCGCGTGTCGGGCGATCGCCACGCGCTCCTCATCGATCAGACGCATCCGGCGCCGCGGGTCGCTGTAGAGCGCGCGCAACAGTGTCAGCGCCTCGGACGACGCATCATCGAGCGCGAGCTTCTGCAACAGCAGGCGGAGCCACGGATGCGCTGCCGCGATGGATTCCACGTCCGGCCGTGCGGCAATCCGGCGCGCCCAGTCCAGCAGCGACGGCGCATCGCCCAGGTCGAGCAGCGCAGCGAGGACCGCGAAGGACCTGGCTTCCTCGCCGAACAGGATGTGATCCGGATCTGGCAGCGCGAAACGACCGCCGCGCCCGCGCAGCACTTCCTCCGCGCGGTCGGCGGTGGCAGACGCGCGTTGCAGCAGCATCTCGCGGATCCGCTGCAGCAGCGCGTCGAACGCTCCCGGCGCGAGGCAGCCGGACGCGGTGGGACCGGCCAACGCGCCGCGGCACGCGACCAGCGCGCGGTGGATCCCGCGCGCCTCCTCGATCGGCAGTTCCGCCAGCGGCGTCGCACCGTCGACGTCGTGGATCCGCAGCTCCAACTCGGCCGCGTGGCGCTCGCAGAGCACGGCCAGCGGCAGGACCTCCAACCAGTTCTCGCCGTCGACGAGCAGGCGGATCCGGAGTGCGCGGCCCGCTTGGCGGGCGGTGTCGACTGCCTCGCCCGCTGCCGTGAGCACGTCCTTGCGGAGGTCGGCAATCACCGGTTCCGGATCCGGCGCCATGGTCTCAACTCCTGTTCGTGCGGTCACCGGGCGGGTCGGACGCTGCGGGGAGTTGGGGACAGGCGTTCAGGCTGGGACTCCATGCCACTGCCGCAGGAGGCTCGCGGCGGCGCGGCGCCAGCAAGCCTAAGCCCTTGCGCCAGCAGGGCGATAGGCTTGCGATGCCGCGGATCGGTGCTGGCATCGCTCCGGCAGCACGCGCGAGAGGGTCTGCGCCTGGACCCGGCGCCACGATCCGTTCGCAGCAGGCCCCTCGACCCAGACCAGCGGAGAGGAACTCACGACGTTGTCGCGCACGGGAACCGAGATGCCGGACCTGGCCAGGCAGGTCCTGGTCTGGCCTGGCTGGCCATATGCGCCCGCGCCCGCTTACCTGCTGCGCGCCGGCCGCGGGACATCTTGGCGCGCTGCCGGTCGGGAGCCGCAGGGGCTGACTGTCTCGCTGCTCGCGTGCGAACTGCTCCGACATGCCTGGTTGCGCGCCTCCGAGGTCGCCATGCGTGGCGTCGCGCGATCGCTCGTGCCGTTTGCACGCGAGCCGGGCCGCGCGACCGCGGTGGACGAGCGCCCCCTGTGCGTCGTCCTCCCGATCCTCCCCGACCTCTCCCACACGTTCGTCTACCGCGAAGTCCTCGCACTGCTCCGCGCGCGACCCGACACGCGCGTCGTCTGCCTGGAGCGCGGTCACGGTCCGGTGCACCCCGAAGCCGCCGAGCTCCTCGAGCGGGTCGAGTTCGTGCCGCCGCAAGGGATCACGCGCCGGTTCCTGACGGTCCTCGGCTGGGCGCTGCGCGCGCCGCGCCGGTTTGGCGCGCTGATCCGCCTGTACCGCGACCAGCCGGGCGGCAGCACCCGGGACCTGTTCGGCAAGAACCCGCTGCGCGACCCCCGCCACCCGGGGCGCGCGTTTGCCCTGGCATCGCACCTGCGGCGCGACCCGCCGGCGCAGCTTCACGTGTACGGCTCGACCTATCCGGCCAATGCGACGCTCGGTGCCGCGATGCTGCTCGGTGTGCCATTCAGCATCTCGTCGTACGTCGACTTCGACTTCGGCTACGACTTCAAGATGCTCGGCGAGAAGCTGCGGCGCGCGCGGTTCTTCCGCGTGGTCACGGCCTTCTGCGCGCAGCGCCTGCGCGAACTGGAGCCTGCAGCCGCCGGCGCGAGAATCCCCGTCGTGCTGCTCGGGCTGGATCTGGACAGGTGGCAGGACGAGGCGGTCCCATCGGGTGCAGGGCTCCTGGTCAGCGCGGCACGCCTGGTCCCGAAGAAGGGCCTGCACATCCTGCCGCCCGCCCTCGCGCAGTTGCGCGCGCGCGGGATCCCGTTCCGCTGGCTGATCGCCGGCGATGGCCCGGAACGCGAGCGCCTGCAGGCGCTGGTCAGCGAGCACGGGATCGCGGACGCGGTCGAGTTCCTGGGCCCGGTCGGCAACGACGAAGTGCGCCGGCGGCTGCTGCACGCCGACGCGGCCGTGCTGCCGTGCGTCGTCGCCTCAGACGGGGAGCGCGATGGGATCCCGATCTTCCTGACCGAGGCAATGGCGCTCGGGGTGCCGGTCGTGACGACGCCGGTGTCGGGGATTCCGGAGCTGATCGAAGATGGAGTGAACGGCCTGCTCGCGAGCCCCGGGTCGGCCGCGGCGCTCGCAGCGAAGCTCCAGCAGCTGCTAGCCGATTCGCCTGGCGCGCGTGCCATCGGCCAGCGCGGCCGCGCCACGGTGCAGGCGAAGCTCGACGTCCGCGACGCCGCCAACGCGCTCTTGGCGCAGCTCGACGCGGGGGTGCCGACGTGAAGCTGCTGTACGTGATCCATCAGTACTTTCCGTACGCCCGCTCCGGGACGGAGCAGTACTGCCTCGCGACGTCGCGCGAGGCGCGCCGGCGTGGCGACGACGTGACGGTGCTCTCGCTGCACTGGGAGGAGCACGTCAGCGAACCACCGGTCCGGGTCTGGGAGGAGACGTACGACGGCTTCCGCGTGCTCTGGCTCGCCCACTGGATCGGGCTGAACCCGAACCGGGTGCTGCGCGACTACCACAATCCGCCGGTCGCGGCGCGCTTCGGCGAGCTGCTCGACGAGCTGCGGCCGGACGCGGTGCACTTCTTCCACCTGCGCCAGCTCGGCGCGGATCTGATCCCGATGGCGCGCGCCCGCGGGCTGCGCACGGTGGTCCACTTGATGGACTTCTGGTACCTGTGCCCGCGCTTCACGCTGCTGCGCAGCGACGGCGCATTGTGCGATGGTCCGCCGCAGCAAGGACTCGGCTGCGTGCCGTGCCACCTCGGTCCGGACGTACCGGAGCGGGAGCTCGCGGATCAGCGCGACGCGCTGGCGGCGTTGCCGCCGGACCCGCAGGACACGCCGGCCGCGCGCTTGGGGGCTTTGGTGCGGCGCAAGGACGTGATGCTGCAGCAGCTCGCGCAGGCGGACCATGTGTTCGCGCCGTCGCGTTTCCTGGCCGGGATGTTCGTGCACAACGGCTTCCCGGCGGCGCGGATCGAGGTGCTGCCGTACGGCCTCGACCCAGACCGCGTGCACCAGCTCCCGGTCCTGCGTCCGCGCACGCCGCTGCGGGTCGGATTCATCGGCGTGCTGTCGCCGTGGAAGGCGCCACACGTGCTGATCGATGCGGTGCTGGCACTGCCGGAGCTGCCGCTCGAGCTGACGCTGCACGGCGACCTGACGATGTCGATGTTCGCCGACTATGTCGCCGGGCTGCAGCAGCGCGCCGCCGGAGACCCGCGGATCCGGTTCGCCGGGGCGTTCGCCGGCGAGCGGCTGGACGAGGTGCTCGCCGGCCTGGACCTGCTCGTCGTGCCGTCGATCTGGTACGAGAACACGCCGTTCGTCGTGCTCGAAGCCTTCGCGGCCGGAGTGCCGGTCGCCGCGTCCGCGCTCGGTGGGTTGACGGAGCTCGTGCAGCCGGGGCGCCAGGGTTGGCTGTTCCCGGCCGGCGATGCCCAGGCGCTGGCCGAGCTGTTGCGCACCTGCGTCGCCGAACCGCAGCGGTTCGATCGGCTCGCGGTCCAGGTCCCGGCTTCGATCGCGATGAACTACGACCGGTTCCGCGCGGTCTACGGCGGGCAGGCGCCGGCATGAGCCGCTCGCGCGCACGCGCACGGCTCGCGATGCCGCTGCTGCTGCTGCTGTGGCCGCAGACGCTGCTCGTCGCCGTGATGGCGATCCTGCTCGACACGATCTGCTGGCCGTTCGTGTGGTTTGCACGCCGCCGCGTGCGCCACGTCGACGTGGCGCCGCCGACGCGGAATGCGTCGGTCATCGTGCTCAACTGGAACGGCTGGCACTTCCTCGAGCATCTGCTGCCGACGCTGCAGATCGCGGTTGCTCGGGCGCCGGGTGATCACGAGGTCATCGTCGTCGACAACGGCAGCACCGATGGTTCGGCGGCCAAGGTGGCGGAGTTCTTCCCCTGGGCGCGGGTCGTGCGGCTGCCGCGCAATCTGTTCTTCATCCGCGGCAACCGGGCCGGCGTCGAGGCAGCGACGCGCGACATCCTGGTGTTCCTGAACAACGACATGACCGTCGAGCCGGACTTCCTGGTGCGGCTGCTCGAGCGGTTCGGCGAGCCGGATCTGTTCGCGGTCGCAGCGCGGATCCAGATGCACGGCCGGCGCGTCGAGACCGGTTGCACGCGGTCGTTCTTCAAGCGCGGGGCGTTCCGCCTCGTGCACGTCGATCCGTATCCGGCTCCGCGGGTGCCGACGTTCTGGGCCGGCGGCGGCAGCAGCGCGTTCGACCGGGCGAAGTACGTCTCGCTCGGGGGGTTCGAAGATCTGTACGAGCCGTGCTACGTCGAAGACGTCAGCCTGTCGTACCAGGCCTGGAAGCGCGGCTGGCGGATCGAGTACTGCGCCGGCAGCGTCGTGCACCACCTGCACCGCGGCACGTCGGAAAAGGTGTTCGGTGAGGCCGGCGTCGAGGCGCTGGACCGGCGCAACCGAGAGCTGTTCTTCTGGCGCAGCGTCACCAGCTGGCCGCGCGTGCTGGCGCGCGCGCTGTTCGCGCCGTGGAACACGCTGAAGAACGCGCGCCACACCGGCCTGTGGCTGCAGGTGCGCGCGCAGGTCGCCGCGCTGCCGCGGATCCCGCGCGCCCTGTGGGCGCGCCAACTGAGCCGGCCGTACTACCGGCGCAGCGACGCGGAGGTGCTGCGGCTGTCGTGCGGCGTGGCGCCGTACCGGCGCAGCCTGCCGCAGCCCCCCGACCAGCTCCCGATCCTGATCTCGCTCGGGGCGGACGAACCGGCCGTGCCGCTGCAGCTGGCGGACGTGGATCTGCGCGTCGTCACGGTCGGTGCCGATGGCATCGATCAGCCGCCGATCGAGGATCTGTTCGGCCTCGTGCCGCGCCGGTTCTGGGGGCATGCCCGCGACGGTGAGCGCCGCGACCGGCTGCGGCACGTGCTGCACGAGATGGATCACGATGCGCTGCTGTTCCGCGATCTCGGCACGCTGGCGGCGGCCCGCCCGCACCTGGAGTCGCCGTTCCTCGTGCTGCTCGGCGAGCTGCCAGAGCCGTCATCGCCGCTCGAGTCGCTGCGCGAACATCGGTTCCTGCCGCAGCTGCTGGCGGGGGCGGTGGCGGTCCTGTGCACCGATCGGCAGACGATGACCCGGCTGCAGCAGCTGGACGCGCGCCTGCCGCTGCAGCTCGCCGATGGGGATGGCGCCCTGGCCGCGGCCGCTCAGCGGACGACGCGCCGGGCGAGCAGATAGGCCACGCCGGCCGGTCGGCCGACGATCCGCGAGAACAGCCGTGCGGTCCGCGACAGCGGGGGGACGACGACGCGCGTGGTGCTCCCGCCCGAGCCCAGGAAGTGCTCGGCGATCATCGCGGCGAGCCGCTGCCGGGTCTGCGTGTGCGAGTAGCGACGCTCGACGAGGTCGCGGGCAGCCTGCAGCATCGGCCCGGCATCGTGCGCGCGCAGGCGTCGCAGCGCGGCGACTCCTTCCTGCGGCGACTCGAATGCGCAGTAATGCGTATCCGGGACGAGCCCCAGGCCTTCGACACCGACCGCGGTCGACAGCACCGGCCGGCCGAACGCGAACGCTTCGAGCACCTTGATCCGCGTGCCGCCGCCGGAGTGGATCGGCAGATAGATCGCGGTGCAGCGTTCGTAGACCGCGCGCAGGTCGTCGACACGGCCGAGCAGCTGCAGCCCCGGGGTGCCGCGGTGCCGCTCGAGCCGACCGCCGCTGTCGAGTCCGACGAGCAGGATCTCGAGCCGCGGCCATTCGGCGCGCAGCGCCGGCAGGTGGTGCTCGATCAGGTCTTCGGCCGCTTCCAGGTTCGGCGGGTAGTCGAACGTGCCGACGAACAGCAGGGTCGGATCGCGCTGCTGGTCGTGCGGCGGCAGCAGCGGAATCCGTGCTACGTCGACCGAGTTCTCGACGCCGATCACGCGCGCGTCCGGCACCAGTCCGAGCACCCGCTGGCGGTCGAGCTCCGACACCGTGATCGTCAGGCGCGCGCGGCGGACGGCCGCTGCTTCGGTGCGCGCGATGCAGAACGACTCCATCGCACGTGCGACGCGCTCCGGCAACGGGCGCGGGACGTCGTCGTGGCGGCCGAGCAGCGCCGATTCGACGTTGTGCAGATGCAGCAGCAGCGGCAGATGATCGCGCCGCGGCAGCAGCGGCAGCACGAACGTGCTGTCGGCGACGAGGCAGTCGGGCCGCAGCAGCTTGACCAGGTCGTGCACCTGCTGCGCGCTCTCCGGCACCCAGCGTCGCTCGAGCAGCTCGGAGTGCCCGCGCACCCAGCGCGTCAGCTTGCGGCCCCAGGAGCTTCGCGCAGCACCGGCGGCGGCGAGTGCATGGACGCGGATCCCGGTCGCGTCCTGGAAGCGCTTGACCGTGTGCGCCTGTTCGGCCCCCGGGATCGGCGCGGCGAGCTGGACCGGTCCCAACGTCGCCAGCGCATCGACCAGCAGACGGGAGCGGATCCGCCCGCCGTGATCCTGGGGATCCGGCAGGTAGGGTGCGAGAACGAGACTGTGGATGGCAGGGCCTCTGGGGCGACAGAGGGTGGTGGCCCGCCAGTCTAGTCGGGACCGGTCAGCGGAGGGAACTGACCTCGATGCGTTCCAGCGCAGCCGGATCTCCGACCAGCACGATCGTGATCCCCTCCGGATCGTGAAGAGCCGCAGCCGACGCCGCCGCGTCGCGATCGACCGCTGCCAGCGCCTCGAGGTGACGCTGCCAGGCGAGCGGATCGCCGTAGTCCCGCACTGATTCGAAGATCGCCCAGGCGATGCCGGCATGCGTCTGCAGTGATGCAGCGTGGTCGGCACGCAGGGTCGCCCGCGCGGCGGCGAGCGCGGCATCCGGGAACTGGCCTTCCCGTACGCGCACGAGCGCAGCCCCGATCCGCCGCAGCACCTCCTCGACCTGGTCGGCGCGGGTTCGCGTGATCAATGCGAACGGCGCCCGCTGTGCCAGGAACGGTTGCGTCAGGCCAACGCCGTAGACGAGCCCATGGTCGACGCGCAGCTCGTCGACCAACACGCTGGTGAACCCGCTGGCGACGATGCGCTGCACCACCTCGGTCGCGGCCCGGGCCGGATCCCCGGCGGCGCGGCCGAGACCGGCGAGCTGGATGTAG
This sequence comes from uncultured candidatus Brocadiaceae bacterium, assembly GCA_964483245.1. Taxonomy (GTDB): domain Bacteria; phylum Planctomycetota; class UBA1135; order UBA1135; family UBA2386; genus CAZABP01. The sequence goes on from CAZABP010000002.1 coordinate 67,733, forward strand.
ACCTGGTCCATCTGCCGGCGCGGGACTTCGAGCACGCGCGGTGCCGGAACGCGTGGCTGCGGGGGTTCGACCGCCGGCCGCGGGTCACCGGCCGGCAGCTTGCCGAGCAGTTCACGCAGCGCACCGGTGACTGCCGGATCGCGCGGTCCGACCAGCACGCAGATCGCGTCGCGCGCGGCGAGCAGCCGGTGCGCGCCCGCGACCACGTCGTCGCGCGTCCAGCTGCGCAACCGCTCCGGCTCGGTCAGCCGCAGGCCATCGGCATACGGATGCGTGCCGAGCACGGCGGCGACGGCCGCCTGCTGGCCGAGGAACTCCGGCTGATCCAGCGAGTGTTGGATCGACGCGAGGCTGCGGGCGCGTTCCCGCTCGACGATCGACGGCTCGAAGCGCGGCGCGAGCAGGGCGCCGGTCAGGAGCTCGAGCGCGCGTGCCGCATGCGTGGCGAGACAGGAGATCTGGATCGACGTGTGCTCGACGCCGACTTCGGCGTAGGCCGTGCCACCGATGGCATCGAGCGCGTTCTGCACCTCCTGCTCGCCGAGGTCGCCGTGGCCGAGCCAGATCAGGGGCAGCGCGAACCGTGCGAGCCCACGCTGCGGCGCCGGCTCGTGCGCCGTCCCGCGCGCGAAGTACAGCGCGATCGTCGCCAACGGCAGCGAACTGCGCTCGACCGTGACGAGCCGCGCGCCGCCCGGCAGGGTCTCCATCTGCTGGCACGGCAGGACCGTGCTGGCGAGGGCGCACAGCAGCACTGCTGCCGTTCTCATCGCGTCTCCAACGGCAGCAGGACCGCGGTCGCGGATCGTTCGAGCCGCAGGTACTGCCCCGCGGCGTCGCGGACCTGCTGCGCGGTCACTGCAGCGTGCCGCTCCGGCAGCTGCAGGACGGCGCGGTGGTCGCCGAGCTGCAGCTCACCGCGGCCGAGCCATTCGGCGCGGCCGCCGAACGTTTCGAGGCTGCGCACGACGGCGGCGAGGCACGCAGTGCGCGCGCGTGCCAGTTCGTCGTCGCCAGCCCCGTCGGCCAGGAACGCCGCGAGCTCTTCGGCGACGATCGCTTCGACGCGCGCCACGTCGGCGCCGGGCACGAGGGTCAGATGCAACGTGAACGGACCCGGATCGGTGGTCCAGCCGTGCAACGCGAGGACCTGCGTCGCCAGCCGTTCACGCTGCACGAGGCGCCGGTGCAACCGCGACGAATCGCCGCCGCCGAGCAGCCGCTGCGCGAGATCGAGCGCGGCGTGTTCGGCCGCGCGGCCAGCCGGCCCTTGGAACGCGATCAGCAAGGTCGGTTGCGACACCGGCCGGCGCAGCTCGACCCGGGAGCGGAACGCGCGCGGGGGCTCCTCGGCCGGCGGCGCGTGCGTGCCTTCGCAGCGTGCGAGCCCGCCGAACCACTTCGTGGCGAGCGCGAAGCCGTGCTCCGGCGTGACGTCGCCGGCGAGCACGAGGACCGCACGGTCCGGTCCGTAGTGCCGTGCGTAGAACTCGCGGCAGCGTGCGACCGTCGTGTCACGCACGTCCGCGGCCCAACCGAGCACCGGAGTGCGGTACGGGTGCGCCTGATACAGGTGCGACATCAACAGCGCACGCAGCGCGCCGTCCGGATCGTCCTCGATGCTCATCCGGCGCTCCTCCAGCACGACCTGGATCTCGCGCGCGAGCACATGACGCGGGATCGAGAGTCCGTGCATGCGATCCGCTTCGAGCTCGAGCAGCGCTGCGAGGGACTCCGGCGGAACCTGCGTCGTGTAGCAGGTCAGATCCTGCGTCGTGAACGCGTTGCCGGCGCCGCCGGCCTGCTCGAGCACGCGGTCGAACTGTTTCGGCCCGAACTTGCGCGTCCCGTTGAACATCATGTGCTCGAACAGGTGCGCGAGACCGGACTCACCAGGCCGCTCGTCGCGCGAGCCGACGCGGTAGAACAGCCGGACCGCGATCAACGGGGCACTGTGATCCGGCGCCACGATCACGACCATGCCGTTGTCGAGCACGGTCCGCTCCGCCGGCAGGTCGAGGGCGCCGCCGGTGAGGAACGTGGCCTGCAGCAGGAGCTCGAGCATCGGGCGCGGAGCTTAGCTCGCGCCGTTGGGCGCGCCGCGCCACGGCGGCGCCGACTGCGGCGGTCCGCACGGGCCAGGCGCCGTTGTCATCGGCCGTGACCGCGCATCGTCGCCCGTGTGGGTGCCGTGCTAGGATCCGGCTCCCCCGTCTCCTTCGGAGCCACACCATGCACAAGTGCCTCTCTGCCGGTTTGGCCGGCCTCGTCGTTTCTTCTCTCGCCGCGCAGGGCGGCGTCATTCCGCCCGGCCATGCCGAGGCGTGGGCGAACGCCTGCGCTTCGCTGCCGCTGGGGCGCTCCTGGCACCGCTACCACCAGCTGTACGAGCCGGCTTCCCTGCCGTCGACGCTGACGGCAGGGAAGAAGATCGTCTCGATTGGCTGGCGGCGGTGCTCGTCGATCTCGACGACCTATCCCGCCGTGACGATCGACACCGAGATCTCGTTGTTCAGCGTCCCGCTGACGCAGGCGACGCTGTCGACGACGTTCGCGGTGAACCGCGCCGCGGGCACGGGCGGGATCGTCTTCACGCGCAAGAAGGTCAACCTGCCACCGCTGCCGTTCACGGGGCCGCAGGTCTACTACACGCTGTTCCTCGACTCGCCGCACATGTTCGCCGGACCTGGGCTGCTCGTCGAAATGGTCGGGACCGACACCGTGGCGACATCCAATGGATGGAACGTCGACACCTGCCTCGGCGGCAGCAGCGGCGTGGTCGGGAACTTCGGCCTCGCCTGCGGACCGACGACGAACACGATTGGATCGACCTCGAGCAGCGGCAGCTACCTGCCCGGATCGACGATCACGATCACGCAGAACGCAGGGCCAGCGAGCCTGCCGGCGATCAACATGGTCGGCTTCAGCGCAGCGGAGCTGGTCCCCGGCGTGCCGCTGCCGCTCGATCTGTCGCCGCTCGGTGCCACCAACTGCAAGGTCTACACGAGCATCTACTTCTCGTTCCCGACCGTCCTGGACGGGAGTGGCACCGGCTCGGTCATGATCGCGGTGCCGATCGATCCGGCATTCAGCGGCGTGAAGTTCAACTCGCAGTGGCTGAACGCGCATCCGGCGGCGCCGGGTGGACTGAGCCTCAGTGCCGGGCGCCATTTCGAGATCGGTCCGGTGCGCTGCAACATGTCGTACATGTATCGCTTCAGCGACAACCTCGACACGACCGGGTCCAAGTACCCCGACCGCGGTCCGGTTCTGCGCGCCGTCTACTGATCGGCCGCGATCGCGCGTCTGCGCGACTCAGTCACTCGGGCGGCGGCTCGCGCAGGATCGTTGCCTCGCCGATCGCGGGGAACGCCTGCTCGAGCCGTGCCCCCAGCTCGGCAGCGAACGGCATCGCGGCTTCGTCGTAGACGCGGATCTCGCCGTTCGTCGTCGCGAAGCTCTCGACGCGCGCGACGCGGCGCCGCCGACCCAGCCGGCCATCGCTGACGTACACGTCGTAGGTCCGGCGGGCCCAGCCTTCGACGTCGAGGCGCAGGCCGTGCCGGTCGCAGAGCTCGCGCACCAACGTGTGCAGCCGCTCGTCGGGAGAAGGTTCCTGGATCCGGACCATCGATCGGCGGCGATGGTAGCAGTGGCGCCGGGAGGTCCCGAAATGCGCCGTCGCATCGAGGCTGTCGGGTCGCCAGCGGACCCGCCGGCGTCATCCGGCATGGCACCGGCGCGGATCCCGCGGCTCCGCTGCGCCGCGGACTCGGCGCCAGCGGCGTCAGTACTTCAACTCGATTGCGTGCTTGCGGCGCGTGTCGAACAGCAGGTCCTCCTGCTGCCGCCAGCGCATGTGTTCACGCACGATCGGCTTGAACTGCTCGGTGAACAGCGCGAACGCGTGCTGTGTGAACCGCAACCGCTTGACGAAGTGCAGCCCGTAACTCGTCTCGACCGGGCCCGCGATTTCACCGTCCTTGAGGTTCCACGCCGTGCGGCACAGTTCTGCCGGCAGGCGCGGATCGAACCGGGAGACCCGCTGCAGCGTGCCGCCACGCTCGGCCGTGCGCCGATCCTGTGACAGCAACCGGGCCACGTCGGCGAAGTTGCTGCCGTCCGCGGCGAGCCGGCTCTTGATCTCGGCGATCCGCTCGCGCGCCTGCTTCTGTTGCGGCTCCGGCAGCAGCTCACCGGTCCCGGGATCCCGATGCAGCACAAGGATGTGCGCGAGATCGACGAAGCCGCCGATCGCCTGCGTGTGGCCGGTGTAGTACTCGTACAGCTCGTCGTCGGTGAAGCGGTCCGGCACGAGGGCGTCGAGCCAGCCCTGGAATTCGCATTCGAGCCCGAACTCCTTCTGGTAGCGCGTCAACAGCTTGTCGACTGTCGCCTGCTGCAGCGGATCGTGCGCGCCCTGCTGGCGGCGCTGCTCTTCGTACTTCTGCAGCCAGGCGTGGAAACCGTTCTTCAACGCGTCGGCCAAAGTCTGCTCCGACACCGACGGGTCGAGCCCACGGGCGCGCGCCTCGGCCTGCAGCGCGAGGACGTCGAGATACTGGCGCACCCACCGCGCGGCGAACGGTGCCTCGAGCTCGAACCGGCCCGCATCGGTCCCGAGGAACTCGCGGTAGCCGGGCGCGTGCCGCGCATCGATGTGGCGGATCATCTGATCCAGCGTGACGTCGCGTCCGTCGATGCGGCCGATCACGCGCTGCTGATCGCGCGGCCACTGCAGCTTGTGGCTGGCAGGTGCCGCCGCCGGCGCTGGTTCGGCGTCTTGCGCCGTTGCCATCGCAGCGGACAGCAGCACGGCGGCGCTGGAGTGGAGCAGGATGAGTAGAAGTCGTTTCACAAAGCCTCCGCGGCTGCGGCCGGCCCCCGCACCCGAGGGCGGCGTCGCGAGATCTGCGGCGAATCCACCGATTCGCCTACGATCTCGCTCCTTGCCCTCGGCCGCGCTGGCTCGGCCTCGCCTGCGAAGCATTTGCGAAACGACTTCCAGGGAGAGGCGCGGGCCGGTGGCTGTGCTCGTCACGGGAGCGTTCTACGAAATGGGACCGGGTCCTATAGCATCGGCTTTCGAAGCGGTCACCGATGATCACAGGCGGTTCTGGAGCTCCGCGCGCGGCCGAGGTCGCGCGGCGATTCCTCGACGAGTTCGGTGGTTCCGCGCTCCGCGTCTTCTTCGCTCCGGGGCGTGTGAATCTCGTGGGGGCGCACCTCGACTACAACGGCGGCGACGTGCTCCCGCTGGCGACGGACCTAGGGATCTACGTGGCTGCACGGCTGCGTCGGGACCGCAGGATCCGGCTGCGCAGCCTGGATCAGGAATCCGCCGTCGACGTGGACGCGGGGATGATCGGCAACCGGCGCGATCCGGCGCACGGCTGGGCCAGCTATCCGCTGGGTGTGTATGCGCGCTTCCGGGCCGAGACCGGTTGCGACGCCGGCATCGAGCTGACGTTCGGGGGGGATCTCCCGATGGCGAGCGGGCTCTCGTCGTCCGCCGCGATCGAAGTCGCGACTGGAACAGCCCTCGACCGGCTGCACGGGACCGCGCTGTCGGCCGAGAGCATCGCGATGATCGGCCATCGGGCCGAGACGGAATACGTCGGTCTGCAGTGCGGCATCATGGATCAGTTCGCCTCGGCGCTGGCGCGTCCCGACCATGTGCTGCTGCTGCACTGCCATTCGCGGCGCGCGGAATACGTGCCGATGGACCGGGCCCGGTTCGAGGTGCTCGTCATGGACACCCGCAAGCCGCGCGAGCTCGCAGCGTCCGGGTTCAACCAACGGGTCCGCGAATGCCGCGAGGCCCATGCGGCCTTGCGCAGCGTGCGCGACCTGCCGTGCCTGGCGGCGTACACGCTGCCCGATCTCGAGCGCGCCGGCAGTCGGCTCGGCGCCGTGCAACGGCGCCGCGCGCGCCACGTCGTGACCGAGATGACGCGCGTCGCGGCTGGTGTGGCGGCGCTGCGCGATGGCGACATCCGCCGGCTCGGCTCCGCGCTGAACGAGAGCCACGAATCCGCGCGTGTGGACTACGAGGTCTCTTGCGCCGAGCTGGACGCGATCACGGCCGCGGCGCGGCAGCATCCGGACGTGTTCGGCTCGCGGTTGACCGGCGCCGGCTTCGGCGGCTGCGCGATCGCGCTGGTGCGCCCGGGGCGCGGCCCGGCCGTCGCGGCGCAGGTGCACGAGCGGTTCCAGGCTGAGTTCAGCGCCGCGCCGGGGTTCATGCTGCTGCACGCAGGCCCCGGGCCGCGCGAAGTCGACGCAGCGACCGGCTAGCCGGCACCCTCGCGCAGCGGGCGCACGATCTGATCCTTCAGCGCGAAGTTGCTCCCCTCGCCGACGCGCGTCACGAACAGATCGTTGTGGTGGCGGATCAGCCCGAATTCGTCGAGGCAGGCGACGCCGCCGCAGATCTCCATCGCGAGCACCAGCAGATCGCTGGCGACGCGGCTGGAGTCGAGCTTGACCTTCGCGGCCTGCTCGCGCGACAGCTTCCCCTCGTCGTAACGCCGGCACAGGTGGAGCAGCCAGGTCAGGTTGCGCTCGAGCGCCACGTCCATGTCGATCAGCACGTCCTGCACGCGCTGGAAGCGGCCGATCGGCTTGTCGTCGAACTGGACCCGCTCCTCGCAATACGTGCGGCAGCGGTCGAGGGCGAAGGCGAGCGAGCCGAGCGCCAGCGCCGCGATGAACAGCCGCCCGCCGTTCAGCGACGTCATCATGACCCGGAACCCCTGGTTCAGCTCGCCGAGGATCGCGGCATCCGGCACCTCGACCGCGTCGAACGAGATCGCGCCCGTGCTGGACTGCTCCCAGACGCGCTTGCCGGACATCTCCTGGTAGGCGACGCCGCGATGATCCATCGGCACCAGGAAGCAGGTCGTGCGCCTGCCGTTCGGATTCTCCGGCGCTGTCATCGCGTGCACGATGACGTGGCTCGCCCAGCGCGCGTTCGTCGACCAGCACTTCTCCCCCTGGATGATCCAGCGGTTGCCCTGCTTGCGCGCCGTGACTTCGGGGTTCGCCGCGTCACTGCCGCGTCCCGGTTCGCTGAGGCCGAACACGAACATCCGGCGCCCGGTGGCGAGATCGGCCAGGTGCTCGCGCTTCTGCTCGTCGGAGCCGAATGCCGCGAGCGGCCGCGTCCCGAGCGAGAACGCGGCGCCCGGTGTGATCGCGACCGACTGGCTGTGGTAGCCCAGCGCGAGACCCATCAGCACGTGGTCGGTCTGATCGCCCCCCTGGCCGCCCTGCTCGAGCGGGATCGGCAGCCCGAACAGCCCCAGCTCGCCCATCTTGCGGATGCAGTCGTCGGGGACCAGCTGGTGGTCGCGCTCCCAGCCGAGCACGTACGGCGCGACCTCGGTGTCGCTGAAGTCGCGGACCGCGGAATAGAAGTCGAACTTCTCCTCGGTCAGCAGGTCGGCGAGATAGACGTCGATGCGGCGCGCCATGCCGGTGTCTTAGCACCGGCGCCCGGCGCGCGGAACCGGAGGCAGGAATGCCGGCCGCTGGCCGGCCGGCCGGTCACTTGCCGGCCGGTTCCTCGACGCGCGCCAGCTCCGCGAGCAGCAGCGTGGCAGCCTCGTCCTTCGGCTCGATCTCGAGCACGCGGCGCAGCGCGACTTCGGCACCCTTCGAATCGCCGGAGAAGCGCAGGTTGTAGCCGTGCACCAGGTGCGCGGCCGCGTCATACGGCTTCTCGGTCAAGTAGCCGCGCAACGTCGTGAGCTGCGCGTCGAACAGCTTTGGATCGCCGTAGAACGTCCGCTTGTCGGTCGTCGCGCGGGCGAGTCCAGGATCGAGCCGCAGCGCCTTGCGGATCACGAACGCGGCGTAGTGGTAATCCCCGAGTGCGAACAGCGCGTCCGCCAGCACGAAGTGCAGCGACGCATCGTCCGGCGCCCAGGTCAGCGCCTTCATGTAGTTGTCGGCGGCTTCGCGGAAGCGCCCCTCCTTGAAGTAGAAATCGCCGAGCGCGATGTACTTCGCGGCGAGGCTCTCCGGGCTCGGCTCGGTGCTGACCACCTCGCGCGTGGCCGGGACGTAGCCGACGTCGACCGTGGACGCGTAGTAGGCGCTCGACCAGTACGGGTCGTACCACCAGCACGTGCCGTAGTACGGCGCGTAGTAGGAGCGGTACGGATGGCAGCTCCAGTAGTAGTCGTAGCCGCAGGAGTAGTCGTAGTACCAGGACGGCCACGACCAGCACCAATAGAACGGCCACGAGTAGAAGCCCCAGTTGCAGCCGTAGCCGCCGTACCACCCGACCCCGAACCCGAAGCCCCAGCAGAACGAGCTGTAGTTGCAGTAGGACTGCCAGCCGCCGTAGTAGCCACAGCCGTACGGGTAGTAGCCGTTGCCGTAGTACCCGTACCCGTACGAGCTGCCTGCGGGCTGGCTGTTGAACACGCGCTTCGCGGTGCGCGTCGCACCGAGGGACGGAGCTGCGGCGCGCACCGTGTCACGCGGGGCTCCGCTGCGCGGAGAGGCCGGCGTCGAACGCGTCGATCCGACGCCGCGTGACGGCCCGGTGCCCGGCGCCGTGCGCGGCTCCGCGCCACGTCGACCGGCGTGCGGCGCATCCGCGGACGAGTTGCCGGCGGAGGGACGGCCCGTGGACGGGCGCGTCGGATTCGCGTAGCGATGCCCGCCGAGTTCTGTGCCCGAGACGGCATCCCTGCCAGGTCGGGACGGCGACGTGGTCGAGCCACCTGCGCCACCGGCGCGCGGAGTCGTCCCGACCTCGCGGTCGGAGCGCCCGAGACCCGGGCTTGCGCTGCGCCCGATGTCGTTCTCGTAGCGATTGCGGTAACGCTCCGACAGCGTGTCGCGCAAGCGAGGTGAGCTCAGTCCGCCCTGGCTGTTCCCCAGGTCCGGGCTGCTGCGCCCACTGCTCGGGGTTCCCCGGCGATACAGGTCACGCGTCGTCGTGCGCGGTTCGAGCGGGCTGCTGCCGGTCCGCGGTGGCGCGTAGCGCGGCGTGACCGGAGTGCCGCCGTAGGTCGGAGTGGTCGGCGGAGTCGGATGCGTGGAGGTGCTCGGCTGGCCGCCGACCCGCACGCGGACCGGTGAGTCGTAGCGCGGCGACGTGCCGGTGTCCGGCGTCGTGCCACGCGTCGGCGGCTGGTAGCGTGGCGTCGTCGAATAGCCCGGCGTGCTGCTCCCCGGCTGCGGGCGCGAGCGGCTCGGCGGCACGTAGCTCGGCGTCGTCGAACGCGGTGCCGGGCGCGAGGGCGCGTCGTAGCTCGGCGTCGTGCGCGGCGCCGACCGGTTGTCGCGGGCGGGCATGCTGCGCGAAGGTGACGGGGACGTGGTCGGGCCGCCGAAGCTGCGCCCGGAACTCGGTGACGGGCGCGAAATGCTCGGGCTGCTGCGCGGCGCCGGCGACGAACGGGATGGCGCAGGTGCCGAGCGCGCCGGAGCCGAACGCGACGGCGAGGGGGAGGAGCGCGGCGCCGAGGGCGCCGACCGGCTTCCGCCGGAACTCGGCGACGAACGCTGGAACCCCTGCGCGGGGAGCAGGACGGAAAGTGCCAGCAGGGCGGCGGGGATGGTCAGGCGTTGCATCGGCGGACTCCTCTCGAAGCTGCGACAGTCGCTGCCGGGGTGGGAGCAAATAGGATACCTGCGCCCGATCGGTCACAACTGGGGGTGGGACAAGCCCTTCCGACCGACCGAAGGGGGCTGCTGCGTGCCCTGCGCGGAGGCCACTGTCGCGGTGGGGAGACATCCGCGCGCTTGCTTCTGCTGCCGGCGGCCGGTGATCTGCGGTCGCATGAGGCCCGCGCCGTGAGCCGCCGGTCGGTCGACTCGGGCGACCCCGCTCCGGTCCTCCCGATCGCGATCGGGTTCTACCTGCTCTCGTTGCCGCTCTGGATCGGGATCCTGCTCAGCGCCGATGCGACCGGAGCCTGGGCGAATGCCGGCGCTGCGGCGTTGATGGTCGCGCTGGGGGGCGTCATCCAGTGGCGGGGACGGTGACGGCTGCTGCGCTGCAGGCCTGGGACTGGTTCCTCGTCGTCTGGTCGCTCGCCGTCGTCGTCGGCGTGGGGGTCTGGTACAGCCGCCGCGCCGGCAGGAGTCTCGATGAGTACTTCCTGTCGGGGCGCAGCCTGCCGTGGTGGGCGCTCGGGACGTCGATGGTCGCGACGACCTTTGCCGCCGACACGCCGCTGGCGGTCGGTGAACTCGTCGTGGAGGACGGCATCGCCGGGAACTGGTTGTGGTGGAACTTCCTGATCGGCGCCGCCCTGACCGTGTTCCTGTTCTCGCGCTGGTGGCGGCGCGCGCGGATCACGACCGAGATCGAGCTGCTGGCGTTGCGCTACGACGGGCGCGCGGCGCGCGCGCTGCGCGGATTCAAAGCGGTCTACTTCGGCCTCGTGTTGAACTCGCTCGTGATCGGCTGGGTCACGAAGGCGATGGTGGGGATCCTCGCGACGATCTTCCCGGAGGTACCGCCCGGGTGGATTCTCGCCGGCCTGATCGCGCTGACGCTCGCGTACACCGCGCTCTCCGGTCTGTGGGGCGTCGTCGCAACCGACGTGCTGCAGTTCACGCTGGCGATGGTCGGCTCGATCCTGCTCGCGGTGCTGTCGGTGCGCGACGCCGGCGGGCTGGGCCGGCTCGTTGCGCGCGTGCGCGAGCTCGAGGTGGAGCACGGGCGCAACCTGCTGTCGCTGTTCCCCAGCGGCGCGGATGCGTTCTCGTTCGTCGTGCTCGTCCTCGTGCTCGTCAACTGGTGGGCCGTCTACTACCCGGGCGTCGAACCGGGTGGTGGCGGCTACGTCGCGCAGCGGATGCTCGCGGCGAAGGACGAGCGGCACGCGCGCGCCGGGACGCTGTGGTTCCTGATCGCGCACTTCGTGTTGCGGCCGTGGCCTTGGGTGTTGGTTGCGCTGGCCGCGATCGTGCGCGCGCCGGAATACCTCGCCGCGAGCGGCGCGCCTGCGCCGGCCACGGCCTACCCCAGCATGTTCTCGGTCCTGCCGGTGGGGCTGTACGGCCTCGTGATCGGTTCGTTCCTCGCCGCCTACATGAGCACGATCACGACGCAGCTCAACCTGGCGGCGAGCTATCTGGTCAACGACCTCTACCGCCCGTTCCTGGCGCGCGACGGGATGGCACCGCGGCGCGAGGTGCACGTCGCCAGGATCGCTGTCGCGATCGTGACCGCCGCCGGATGCCTGGTGTCGTATCTGTTGGTCTCGGTCAGCGAGGGTTGGAACGTCATGCGCGAGCTGACCGCGGGGACCGGGCTGGTGTTGATCCTGCGTTGGCTGTGGTGGCGTGTGAACGCCTGGAGCGAGATCGCTGCGATCGTCGCGTCGGCGCTGGCGTTCACGGTCAGCAAGCTGCCGCCGTGCGAAGCGGCGCTGCTCGACCTCGCCGGCAGGGATGCCGGCGCGGCGGCGCAGCTGCGCCTGGTCGGGATCGTGCTGTGCACGTCGGCCTGCTGGATCCTGGTGACCTATGCGACCCGGCCGGTCGGCGCAGAGCGGTTGCAGGCGTTCTACCGGCTCGTGCGCCCCGGCGGCTGGTGGCAGCCGCTCGCGCAGGCCACCGGGATTCCCGTGCACGGGCTGAGGCTCGAGCTCGCGATGTGGGGGACTTCGATCGCGCTCGCATTCGGCGCGCTGTTCGCGACCGGGTCGCTGCTGCTGCTCGACTTCCGGACCGCGTTCCTGAGCGGTGCGATCACGTTGCTGGCCGCGTTCGTGCTGCGCGCGTTGTTCCTGCGCGAGGCGCGCGCGGAAGCGCGCGCGGAAGCGGGCGCGGACGTGGGCTAGCCGCGCAGCCCCTGCACGTGCGCCGCCAGCTCCTGCTGCAGCCGCTCGACCTCCGGCAGCAGGACCCGCTCGATCGCGGCGGGGGCGCGCGCGCCGGCTGCGAGCGCTTCCCACAGCGCGTCGAACAGCGCGCGGTTGCGGGCGGAGCTGTGTAGGAGCAGGTGCACGAACGCCCACGCGTGGGCATAGCCGGCTTGCGCATCCGCGAAGAAACGCGCGTCGTCCGCCTGCAGCAGGTCGAGCAAGGGCCGGTCCGGGTGGTTGGCCAGCGTCGCCAGATGATCGCGCCGCGGAACACCGGTCTGCCACTGCCCGCCGTTCCGCTCCGCCTGTTCGAAGTACTCCGCGAGCCCTTCGTCGAGCCAGCGAGGCGGATCGGCGATCCGATCGCCGACGTATTGATGCAGTCCTTCGTGCCGGATCGTGTGCAGCAGCTGGCTGCGCGTCGGCAGGTTCCAGACCAGGATCTGGCCGAGGCGGCGCAGGTAGACCCCATGCGTGTGGGCCGCGACGCCCGGCCCGAGCATCCCACGCAGGTGCTGCAGGTAACCCTGTTCACCGGAAAACAGGTAGACGGTGAAGCGACCGCCGCGCGGTGCGCGCGCGCCGGGCAGATGGCTCTGGAACAACCGCAGCGCATCCTCGAGGACGGCGAGCGCTTCGCGGCAGACTTCGCCATCCAGGTCGGAATGCAGCTCGAAGCTCGCGGAAGTCTGCACGCTCGACCGTGGCCATCCCGGTCCGGACAACGCGAGCTGCAACATCCGCTCGGTCGCCAACAGCTCTCGGCTCGTGGCGCCTTCCGCGCGCGCGGCGGCGAGCAGGCGATGGGCTGCTTCGACGTCGCGCTCCTCGAGGCAGAGCTGCGCCAGCGCGAGCCGCGGCTCCGGATCGCCCGGATGCCGCCGCTGCAATTCGCGCAGGCACTGCCTTGCTTCCGCCCGCTGCTCCTGCGCGGCGAGGATCTGCGCGCGCAACGCCAGCACGCTGTCGTGTGCGGTCCCGGTCGCCGGGGCAGCCTCGAGCGCCGCCATCGCGGCGGCCGGCTCGCCGCGCTGGAGCAGGGCCTGTGCGCGCAGCCAGGCTGCCGTCGCCGCCGGAATCTCTTCCGGCCCGAGCCGGCTCAGCTGCTGCAGCACCTGCGCTGCGCGGCCGCGCGTGAGTGACGTCTCCAACTCCTCTGTCAGCGCGAGCGCAGCGGCGCCCAGCGGATCCGGATACGCCCGCGCCGCTGCAGCGGCCGCCTCCGGTGCGTCCCCGGGGCGCGGCGGGACGTCGAACAGCCAGCGTGGCAGCGTCGCGTGCGGGTCGTACGTGCGCAGGACGGCGAGCCGCTGCTGCTCGCGCGCCGCATCGCGGCGGTTCTGCAACCAGGACGGCTCGATTTCGCCGGCGACTTCGAACCGCTCGAAGCGCAGGCCATGCAGTTCGATGCGACCCCACTCGTCGCGCGGCTTCGGCACGCGCAGGATCTCGCCGCGCGGACTCGTCAGTCGGATCTCGTGTGCCAACACGGTGACCGTCAGCTCCGGTTGCAGGCCGTCACCACAGGATGCCTCGGCGACCGTCGCGAGCGTGGTCCGGTCGCTCCCGGCCACGCGTGCGGCCGTGATCGCATGCAGCGTCAGCCTGCCGCGCCTCATCGTCGGTCGGAACGACAGCACGTGCGCGCGCTCGCCGCGCGCACAGATCCGCAGCTCGACCGGCACGCCAGCACTCAGCGGGGTCGGCTCCCGCACGCGCAGCGTGTGCGGGCCGCAGAACACCACCGGGGGACTGGCGACCTCGGGGTCGAGTTCCCAATCGGCGAGCTGCTCCATGTTCCAGCGCCACACGACGCGGCCGGTCTGTTCGTCGAACTGCCGCAGGTCCCCGGCGACGAGCTCGCGCAACTGCGGCGGTTTCGTCCCGGCCAGGAACGAGCACTGCTCGTGCAGCAGCAGGATCTCGCCCTTGCGCAAGCGGAGTTCCGGGTCCGGCCCGTGGCGGCGCAGCAACTCCTGCAACCGGCCGAGCGCCAGAGCCGGTTGGCCCGCCCGCGCGAGCGCATGCGCGCTCGCCAGTTGCGCATCCCAGTCCGGGGCTGCGACCGTGGCCGGCTGGGCCGCGAGCGGTGGCGCCACGAGCAGCAGGAGGACGACGCCACGGAATCGCATTTGGCTCGGGTCGGATCACCGACCATAGGAGGGGCTGTCGGAACGGCCAACCGGACCACCCGACCGACCGACCGGTGCGATCGGGTGTTCCGGCGGCGTCACCGGCGCGTCGTGGGCGACTAGTGCTGCACAGGACTTCACTGGCAGATCCTGCCGATGAGGTCCCGGGCGCGGCACGCTGCCGCGGCGGAGCACTCGATGATCGCTGCCTTCCTCTACGACTCTCTGTCCACCTGGCCCTGGTGGGTGTGGGTGCCGGCCGCTTTGGCGACCGGCCTGGTCCTCGGATTCTTCGGCGCCCCGCTGTGGATCTGGTCGGCGGTGTTGGCGGTCGGGCTCGTTGCCGCGGGTGCACCGGTGTGGCTGCTCGTCGCGACCGGTGCGGTGCTGTTGGTGTGGAACCTGCCAGAGCTGCGGCGTGCGCTGATCAGCAAGCCGCTGCTTGGGCTCGTGCGCCGGATGAAGCTGCTGCCGGTGATCTCCGAAACCGAGCGCGAAGCGATCGACGCGGGCACGGTGTGGGTCGAAGGGGAGTTGTTCTCCGGACGCCCCAACTGGCGCCGCGTGCTGGCTGCTGGCTATCCGGATCTGACCGACGAAGAGAAGGCGTTCCTCGACGGGCCGGTCGAGGAGCTGTGCCGGATGACCGACGATTGGCAGGTCTGGCAGCGCGGCGATCTGCCGCCGGAGGTCTGGGAGTACCTCAAGCGGCAGCGGTTCTTCGGGATGATCATCCCCAAGGAGTTCGGCGGGCTCGGCATGCGCGCGTCGCTGAACAGCGCCGTCGTGCAGAAGCTCGCCTCGCGGTCGCTGCCGCTCGCGGTCACCGTCATGGTCCCGAACTCGCTGGGGCCGGCGGAGCTGTTGATCCACTACGGCACCGACGCGCAGAAGCGGCATTGGCTGCCGCGGCTCGCGACCGGTGAGGAGGTGCCGTGCTTCGCGCTGACCGAGCCGGGTGCCGGTTCGGACGCCGGCTCGATCCGCGCGGAAGGGGTCGTGTTCCGTGGCGAGGACGAGCAGTTGCTGCTGCGGCTCCACTGGGACAAGCGCTACATCACGCTCGGGGCCGTGGCGACCGTGCTCGGCGTGGCGTTCAAGCTGCGCGATCCGCAGAACCTGCTCGGCAAGGGGACGGACCCCGGCATCACCTGCGCGCTCGTGCCGACCGACACCGCCGGCGTCGAGCTCGGCCGCCGCCACGATCCGCTCGGCGTGCCGTTCTTCAACTGTCCGACGCGCGGGCACGACGTCGTCGTGCCGGTCGATGCGATCCTCGGTGGGGCCGATGGAGCCGGACGCGGTTGGCGCATGCTGATGGAGTGCCTCGCGGCCGGACGCGGGATCTCGATCCCGGCCTGCGCCGCAGGCGGCGCCAAGCTGGTCGCCCGCGTCGCCAGTGCGCACGCACTCGTGCGCAAACAGTTCGGGCTCTCGATCGGCAAGTTCGAAGGCATCGAGGAGCCGCTCGCGCGGATCGTCGGGTTCAACTACGTGCTCGAAGCCGCGCGGCGCTTCACGTGCGGCGGCCTCGACAGCGGGCAGAAGCCGCCGGTCGTGACCGCGATCGCCAAGTACCAGTTCAGCGAGCTGTTCCGGCGGATCATCAACGACGGCATGGACGTGCTGGGTGGGAACGCGATCTCGCTCGGACCGCGCAACCTGATCGGGCACGCCTACATCGGCGCGCCGATCTCGATCACGGTCGAGGGCGCCAACATCCTGACGCGGACGCTGATGGTGTTCGGGCAGGGCGCGATCCGCTGCCACCCGCACCTGTTGGCGGAGGTGCGCGCGATCGAGCAGCGCGATCCCGTGGCGTTCGACCGCGCCGTCTGCGCGCACGTCGGCCACGTCGTGCGCAACGCCTGCCGCAGCATCCTGCTCGACCTGACGCGGGGCCGGTTCGCGCGCGCGCCCGTGTGGACCGGCCCGAGCAAGCGCTACTTCCAGAAGCTGTCGTGGGCGTCGGCGCGGTTCGCGCTGCTGGCCGACGTCGCGCTCGGTGTGTTGGCGGGGGATCTCAAGCGGCGGGAGAAGCTCGCCGGCAGGTTCGCGGATGCGTTCTCGTGGCTGTACCTCGGCGCCGCGACGCTGCGCCGGTTCGAGTCGCAGGGCCGGCGCAAGGAGGATGTCGCCGTCATGCGCTGGAGCCTCGAGCACGCGCTCGGCGAGATCGACCGGGCGCTGGCCGGGATCCTGCAGAACTTCGGCGGTTCACTGCTCGGCTGGGTGCTGCGCGCGCCGCTTGGTCTGTGGGCGCGGCTCAACCGCCTCGGCGCCGGGCCGGACGATGCGCTCGGTGGCCGGGTGGCGCGGCTCGTGCTGGATCCCGGCAGCCGCCTGCGCGACGTGCTGACGCGGGGGATGTTCATCCCCTCCGAGAGCGGTCAGGCGCTGGTGCAGCTCGAGCGTGCGTTCGAGGCCTGCGCCAAGTCGGACGAAGTGTTGGCGAAGATCCGCGATGCCATGCGCGCCGGCCGCATCCCGCGCGGCAAGCCGGAGCAGATGCTCGAGCAGGCGGTCGCGTCCAAGATCGTCTCCAGCGACGAGGCCAAGCTCGTGCGCGCCGCCGACGAGGCGCGCGCCGCCGCCACGGCCGTCGACTCGTTCACGCTCGAGGAGTACCTCGCGCGGCGCGGTCAGACGCCGACCGACACGGTCGGCGTGTGACTGGCAAGAAAGGGGTCTGACCCCAATCTTGCCACGCGTGTCACGGACAGACCGTGAACTTCATGCCGCGCGTCGCGGCGAGGCCCTGCGGGCCGGCAGCGTCGAGCACGATCGACTGCGCGTAGCCGGTCGCGCCACCGAACGCCGGGTTGCCCGGGATCGCGAGGGGGAACGTCGCGATGCCCTGCGCATTCGCGGTGCCGCTGAACACCAGCACCGGCTGGTTCAGGTCGATCAGGATGTCGATCCCGAGCACCGGCAGCTTGGCGCTGGCGATGCCGACGACCAGTGCGACCGGCGCATTCGCCTTCACGGCGGCGTTCTCGATCGCGAACGTCGCGTTGCCGACCTTGGCGAACCCGCCGGTGTAGTCGATCCGCGGCACGATCCCGCCGGTGCCGGCGGTGCCATCGCCATACAGGTTCGGCACGCCGCAGGTCGGCTCGATGATGAAGAACCCCTTCTGCATGTCGCTGAGGTAGATCACGCCGGACGGCTGGAACGGGTAGCAGCCCCAGTTGCCGTGGTAGTCGTTCCCGGTCAGCGGCGTCGTGTCGTACTGCGCGATCGGGGTCGGCTTGGTCGGATCGCTGATGTCGATCGCCCAGTAGCCGTCCGAGTAGGCGGAGAAGTGCGCGATCTTCCCCTTGATGAACACGTTGTGGACCGTCGCGCCGTTGGGGCTGCACCAGGTCGCCAGCTTGACCGGCGCCGACTTGTTCGAGATGTCGAACACGGTCAGGCAACCACCCTGGTTCTCATCCGCCGTCACCGCGATGCGGTCGTCGTCGGTCACCCAGACGTTGTGCGTGAACGCGCCCGGCGTGGAGGTCTTGCTGCGCGTCGTGATCGTCGGCAGGTTGCTGATGTCCGCGATCCGCATCGTGCCGTCATAGATCTCGGCGAGGTACACGTAGCCGCGGATCGGCAGGCTGTCGTGCACGTATGGCGACGTGAAGCTCGTCACCAGCGGCGGCGTGACCGGGTTCGACTTCAGGTTGTAGACGCGGCAGCCGCGCCCGGCGCCACCGTTGCCCCACAGCATGCCAGTGCCCTGGTCGATGCTGACGGTGTGCATCGAGCTCCCGAACGTGCCCGCCAGCTTCGGATTGTCCGGGTCGCTGATGTCGAGCACCTGGCAGGCCCCGTGTTCGCTGCTGACGTAGGCGTAGGTCCCGTAGCTGTTGACCTCACGCCAGAAGTACCCGTTCGGTCCGCTCGGCCCGGGACCCGGAATGAACCCCTTCTCGATCGGATTCTTCGGATCGGTGCAGTCGTAGACGATCGTCCCGGTGCGCGCCGGCACGAGCGCGATCTCGCGCCCCTTGACGACCATGCCCCAGATGCCGGCGTAGTTGTTGTTCGGCGCCACCGCGCCGGGGAACTTGTCGCGGCTGGCGAGCAGTTTGGCGTTGGTCTGCGCAGGCGCGGGGAGGGCGAGCAGCGCGGCGGCTGCCGCGCACAAAGAGAGGGTTTTCATCGGTCCAGGTGCAGGGGTGAGGACTCGGGCCGCGACTGGGCGCGCGGCAAGAGGGCGGAGCATGCGGCGGCCGTGGGAAGCCCGCAACCGGCCCCGCGCCCAGCCCCATGGCATCGGGCGGTGTGACCGGCTCCGATCCGCCGCTTGCTCCGCCGCTACTTCGTCGCCTGCACGCTGGGACTCGAACCTGCGGTCGCCGCCGAGCTGACCGAGCTCGGCGTCCGCGCGCCGGTCCTGCGGCGCGGTGGCGTCGGGTTCCTGGGCGACCGGCGGCAGGGCTATGCCGCCGCGCTGTGGCTGCGCAGCGCGATCCACGTCCAGGAGGAGCTGACCACGGGGAGCGCCAGGTCCCCCGAGGAGCTGTACGCCCTCGCCAGCTCGATCGACTGGCGGGAGCACCTGGATCACACCCGGACGCTCGCGGTAGATGCCGCCGTCCGTGACTCCGCGATCACGCACAGCAAGTACGCCGCGCTGAAGGTCAAGGACGCGATCGTCGACCAGCTGCGCGCCCGCACCGGTGTGCGACCGAACGTCGACACCGAGCAGCCGGACCTGCCGCTACGGCTCGTGATCCGCCGCGATCAGGTCGTGCTGTATCGCAGCCTCGCCGCCGGCAGTCTGCACAAGCGCGGCTGGCGCCCGGTCCAGGTGCGCAGTCCGCTGAACGAGGCGACCGCCGCCGGGCTGCTGCGGCTGACCGGCTGGGACCGGCAGTCGCCGGTCGTCGACCCGATGTGCGGGTCCGGCACGTTCCCGATCGAAGCCGCGCTGGTGGCGATCGACCGCGCGCCCGGGCTCGGCCGCCGGTTCGCGTTCGAGTCGTGGCCGGACTTCGATCCGGCCGCCTGGCGCGAACTGGTCAGCGACGCCGAGCGCCGTGTGCGCCGCACGCTGCCGTTTCCGATCCTCGGCGCAGATGCGCATCCTGGCGCGATCGCGATCGCGCGCGACAGCGCCGCGCGTGCCGGCGTCGGGAGTCTGGTGCGGTTCGAAGTGCGCAGCGCCGCCGACCTCACACCCGCGTTCGCGCCAGCGCTCGTCGTGACCAATCCGCCGTACGGCGAGCGGCTCGGCGACGGCGACGAACTGCACCAGAGCTGGCGCGCCCTCGGACGCTTCCTGCACGAGCGCTGCCACGGAGCCACGGCCTGGGTGCTGTCCGGCAACCCGGAGCTGACGCGCGCGCTCGGTCTGCGCGCCTCGCGGCGGATCCCGGTCTGGAACGGCCCGATCGAATGCCGCTGGCTCAGCTACGAGATCCGCGGCGACTGACCGCGCGGATCAAGGAGCCTGGTCCCGCATCCCCGCGTTGCGCCGAAGCCGGGCAGGGTGCTCGCGGCAGCGCGCCGCCGAAGCAGGCGCTCAGCCGTCCTTCTTCTTCCCGCCGAGGATGTCGCCGATCCCCGGCAGCTGCTTCGGCAGGTTCTCGAGCTGCTTCTGCAGCGCCGGATCGAGTTTCTCCTTCGCCTTGTCGATCTCGCGTTGCACCTTCTGTCCGCTCTCGCTTTGCAGCGCCTTGTCGATCTGCTGCTGCACCTGCCGCGCCAGCTCCTGCTGACCCGCCTGCAGCAGTGCATCGGCCAGGACCTTGTCGTCGAGCGAGATCCGCGGCGCGAGCAGGGGTCCGCGCAATCCGATCGGGATCACGAGCTGCGCGACCTGCTGCGGCTTCATCCCCGGCAGCTCGAGCTGCGTGTCCTGCAGCGTGACGCGCAGCGGCGCCTCGAACCAGATGCCGTCCGCGTGCCGCGTGGCGAGGCTCGCATCCAGATCCAGTGCCATCCTGCCCCCGCGCATCGGGATCTGCTTCAGGTTGGCGGTGACGTCGTCGACGGCGAGACCGGCCCAGTGGAACTTCGACGCCGCCGTACCGTCGGTCGGGTCGATCTGGATCCCGACCTTGATGTCGCCGCTGCGGCTCCCGACTTCGAGCACGGTCGCGGCGCCGACGAGGGCCGGGTTGCTCGACAGATTGGTTGCGCGCACGTCCAGCAGATCGTCGCCGAGCAGACTGGTGCGGAGCCCCTCGAACCGCACCTTGCGGATCCACAGCATCGGTGCATCGCGCCGGAGCCCTTGCGACACGACGGACGTATAGCCGCGCAGCTGCGCTTCGAGCGCGACCCGGTCCTCCCGCTGCTCGGGTGTCTCGGCGACCGGCGGTTCCCCACCGGCCAGCCACTCGATCGCTTGTTGCACCTGCCGCAGCCGTTCGCGCCACAGCTCGACGTCTTTCAGGTAGTCGTCGATCGTCCTGCCGTCGCCGGGCGGTGGTGGCGGCGGCGGCGGCGGCTCCTGCAACCGCACCCCCGGCTTCTCACGCGGCAACCCGCTGCTGGCATCGCTGGACGTGATCTCGTCGATGACGAGGCGGCGGCGCAGCAGGTCCCCGACGCCGAGCGCGAACGTCAGCTCGCCGGCACGGAACGTGTCGTGCGCCAGGTCCTCCGGATTGGCGACCGCGAGCCCGCGCACCGACGCGACGCCGGCACCGAGATCGAGCTGCACACCGGCGAGGTCGACCGTGGCGCCGTTCCACTGCTCCAGCCCGCTACGCATGTGCTTCTGCACCAGCTTCCCGCCGAGGAAGTCGTTGCCGAGCCAGGCCCCGACGCCGAGCGCCGCAACCAGCAGCACGCCGAGCGGCCGGACCGGCAGGCCGAACCGCTTCTGCTCGAGCAGCTGCGCGTAGGTCCTTTTCCCCTTGCCGCGGCCGAACAGCAGCCAGGCACCGAGCCGCGCCGGCAGGAACCCCGACCAGCGTTGGTAGAACGCCGACGCCGATTCGACCTTCGCCATGCTGTGGCGGAACACCAGCAGGAGGCGCCACGTGCACCAGGCCAGCAGCGCGCCGACCAGCGTTGCGACCGCCAGCCCGCCGGTCGTCGCGTAGTACTCGAGGCCGAACCAGGCGATCACCGGCATCCCGACGAGCTGCTCGAACAACCCGCGCGTCGGACCATCGAGCAGGAACTCGCCGACGGCGAACGAGACCGGCAGCAGCGGCACCGACAACAGGCTGCCGAGCGCGAACGTCAACCCGAACAGCCCCAGGTTGCAGTTCAGCACCAGCACGAGCGCGATCAGCGTCACCACCAGCCCGGGTGACTGCGCGAATCCGCCGCCGGCGTCCGCCGACAGCACGAGCCCGGGCACGAACCCGAGCCAGGTGCCGAGCATCGTGGCGGCCGTGAGCTGGAACCAGTTCGCACGCCCGCGCAGGACCGAGCCGAGATCTTTGAACAGCATGCTGAGGCTGGTTGTATCACGCGCCGGCGCGCGCGATCACGCCTCCGGCCGCGGTGACGACGTGCTGCCCTCGCCCTGCCTCATGGTCACGAGGTGGTGGCGCAGCTTGCCGAGCAGCCGCGCGCGGTCGATCGGCTTCGTTTCGAAGTCGGAGCAGCCGGCCGCCATGCAGGCCTCGCGGTCGCCGGTCATCGCGTTCGCCGTCAGCGCGATGACCGGACCGGCGTAGCCGCGCGCGCGCAGCACGCGGGTCGCGGCGTAGCCATCGAGGACCGGCATCTGCATGTCCATCAGGACCGCGTCGACCGGGCGCCCTTCGCGTTCCGCCAGGAAGACCTGGTCCAGCGCCTGCTGCCCGTCACCGGCGAGCAGCACCTCGGCGCCGGCCTTGCGCAGGATCGTCGCGATCAACCGTTGGTTGTCGGGCCCGTCTTCGGCGAGCAGGATGCGGCCGCGCAGCACGACGGCGTCGGCGCGCTCGCGCGACGGCGCCGTAGCCGGACCGCGGTCTCCGGTGCTGGCGATCCGTTCGGCGCCGGCGACGTTGCCGCCATAGATCGTGACGCGGAACGTGCTGCCGCTGCCGACCGTGCTGTGCACCTGGATGTCACCGCCGAGGATCTGGGCGAGCTCGCGGCTGATCGCCAGTCCGAGCCCGGTGCCGCCGAAGCGCCGCGTCGTCGACTGATCCGCCTGGTGGAACGGACGGAACAGCCGCGCGAGCTGCTCGTCGGACATGCCGATCCCGGTGTCGACGATGTCGCAGCCGAGCAGCCCGGTCGTGTCGTCATAGTCGAGCCGCATGCGGATCGAGCCCTGCTCGGTGAACTTGACCGCGTTGCCGATCAGGTTGACCAGGATCTGGCGCAGCCGCGTCGGATCCGTCTGCACCGTGCGCGGCACCGCCGTCGCGAACTCGACCGCGAACATGAGCCCTTTCTCGCGGACGCGGTTCGACATCAGCCGTTCGATGTCGCGCACGAGATCCGCCAGCGAGCAGTCGATCTGCTCGACGGTCATGCGTCCGGCCTCGATCTTCGACAGGTCGAGGATGTCGTTGATCAGCGCCAGCAGGTGTTCGCCGTTGCGTTGGATCGTGCGCAGGTGCTGGCGCCGCTGTGGTGGATCGGGCTCGTCTTCGAGCATCAGCTCCGCGTAGCCGAGGATCGCGGTCATCGGCGTGCGGATCTCGTGGCTCATGTTGGCCAGGAATGCGCTCTTCGCGCGGCTCGCCTCCTCGGCCAGCTCGGTCGCCTGCGCGAGATCGGCGGCGATCGCCGACTGCGACTGCAGCGACATCAGCAGCGCTTCGTTCAGCTCCTCCATGCTGGCCTGCGCGCGCCGCGCCTCGGTCACGTCGTGTCCGGACGATTGGAACTCGGCGATCCGACCGTCGTCGCCGCGCAGCGCGCGCTCGGTCCACAGATAGGTGCGCCTGGTGCCGTCGCGCGTCGGCAGCCGCCGTTCCACCGCCTGGGGTGTCAGCGCGGTCTCGAGCGCTTCGATCTGCGCGCGGATCTGCGCGTGCTCCGGTTCCGGATACAGCGCGAGCCAGGAGCTGCCGATCAGCTCCGCTTCGCCGCGGCCGAGCGCGCGGCACAGGGCCGGGCTGACGAACGTCAGGCGCAGCTCCGGGTCGAACCGACAGATCAGCTCGGTCAGGTCCTCGACGATGCTCCGGTAGCGGCGGTCCGCCTTGACCTCGGACTCGACCGCGCGCCATTCCGCGTCGTTCGTGTCGAGGGTCTGGTTGATCGCGCGGGCCAGCTCGAACAGGTCGGTCGGACCGCGTTCGGGCAGCCGCGCCCCGAAATCGCCGCGGCGGTAGCGCTGCAGCGCGCCGCGCATCTCCGCGATCGGGCGCAGCAGCATGCAGCGCAGCATCAGCAGCAGCAGCAAGCCGAGCGAGACGACGACGCCGAGATCCGCCCAGTGCGGTGCTTCACCCCAGTGATCCTGGAGTGAGAGCACGAGCAACGTCAGGATCCCGCCGAGCGCAACTGCGAAGCGGATCCGCGCTCCACAGGAAGCGCTCGGCGCCGGCAGCTCCTCGGTCATCGAGGCTGCTCCGAGACGCACCGGTCGGCGCGTTGTGGACGGACGGATCGGGCTTGCACGGCGGTGCGGACGCTGCCCTTGTTTCGACTGTCCGAAGCCCGGAACCTGAGCCAGCCAAGGTGCTTGCGGCTGTTCACTTCCGCAACACCGGAATCGGTTGTCGCCCAGGATGCAGGGTTCGCCGAGACTTCGCGCGCGATGAGCAGGGTGGACCGGACGTTCCTGCGGGGCCTCGCCGCCCTGCTGCCGATGGCACTGACGATCTACATCGTCTTCTGGCTCGTCGTGGCCGGAGAGGAGGTGTTCCGCACCATCCTGATGTGGGTCATGCCGGACCACTGGTACCGGCGCGGGATGGGATTCGCCGTCGCGTTGGTCGTCGTCTATGCGGTCGGGGTCCTGATGAGCGCGTGGATGGCGCGCGCGCTGTACCGGCTCGGCGAACGGCTGCTCGAGCAGATCCCGATCGTCAAGAGCATCTACGGGATGCTGCGCGACATGCTCGGGTACTTCGCGCAGGGGCGCAGCGCGAAGTTCGACCGCGTCGTGCTCGTGCGGCTCGGAGATACCGGCATGACGCTGGTCGGTCTCGTGACGCGCGACGATCTGAGCGGGCTCCCCGGCCCACTTGCCGACACGCAGCGGATCGGCGTCTATCTGCCGATGAGCTATCAGATCGGCGGGTTCCTGGTCATGCTCCCGCGCGCGCAGGTCGAGCCGATCGACATGTCGATGGAGGATGCGCTGCGCTTCACCGTCACCGCAGGCATGGGGCGGCGCGGGGCTGCGGACGCGGAGTGAACCGACCGTGCGCGTGCTGCTCGTCGCGCCGTTCACGGCTGACGCGATCCGCGGCAACCGGATCGCCGCCGACCGGATCGCGCGGCATCTCCGCCAGCTCGGCGTCGAGATCCTGGCCGCGGACGCGGCGCAGCAGCCGGACCTGGTGCACGGCTTCCAGGTGGCGCACTGCGGGGAGCGCGCAGCGCACCTGGCGGATCGGTTCGGCGTGCCGCTGCTGCTCTCGTTCCGCGGCAGCGATGCCGAGGAGCATCTCGACGATCCCGGGCGTCGCGCGCGGATCGCGGCGGCGGTCGGGCGCGCGCAGCTGCTGACGGTGTTGACGCGCCATCACGCGCGGCGCGTGGCGACGCGGCTCGTGCCGCGCGCACCGATCGAGGTCGTCGAGCAAGGGGTTGCGCCGGCGCCGTCGGCGCGCGACTGGCGGCGCGAGCTGAAGCTCCCGGCGTCGGCGCCGCTGCTCGCACAGGTGACCAGCATCCGCCGGATGAAGTCGTTTCCGCAGGTGCTCACGCTGCTGGACGGCTTGCATGCCACGGCGCCGGCCGTGACCTGTGTCGTTGCCGGCCCGGTGCTGGAACCGGACCTCGGGCCGGTGCTCCGGAGCTGGGCGGCCGCGCGCCCATGGGCGCAGTACGCCGGACCGCTGCGACCTCCGGACGCACAGGCGCTGATCCGCGCGGCGACCGTGACGCTGCACACTGGCCGGCGCGAGGGGACGTCGAATGCGCTGCTCGAATCGCTGGCACTCGCAACACCGGCGCTCGTGTTGGCGACGCCGCAGACGACCGAGCTGCTGCAACACCGGCGCGACGTGCTGCTGTTCCGCACGGATCGCGAGGCGGCAGAGGGTCTGCGCGCCCTGCTGCAGGATCCGGGCGGGGCGTCGGCGATGGCCGCCGCCGGCCAGCGCTGGGTGCGCATGCATGGCGATCCGGTGCAGGAAGCGGCGCGCTATCTCGCCTGCTACGAGCGGGCGCTCCGCGCCGCCGGTCCGTAGCCTCACGCAGATGCGTTGGTCGGTGTGGTTCGTGGCGGCGGCCTGGCTGCCTGCGCTCGTGGGTCAGGAGCTGCAGCTGGCAGCTCCATTCCAGTCCCGGATGGTGCTGCAGCGCGGGCGCGAATTGCGGATCACGGGACAGGATCTGCCGGGCACGCGGATCCGGATCGAACTCGCCGCGGTGCACGGCGAAGCGACCGTGGCCGCAGACGGCCGGTTCGAAGTCGTGCTGCCGGCGTTGGCGGCCGGGGGGCCGCATCGGCTCGACGTGCGCGGGAGCAGCACGGTGCAGCTCGACGACGTGCTGGTCGGCGAGGTCTGGATCGCGTCGGGGCAATCGAACATGCACTGGTCGCTGTCGCAGGTGGGTGCCGAGGACGCGATCACGACGGCTGCAGATCCGGAGTTGCGGCTGTTGCAGCTGCCGCGCCGCGCGTCCGCGGAACCACTGTCCGACCTCGATGGGGCGACCTGGCTCGCGGCCGACCGCGCGACCGCCGGCGATTTCTCGGCAGTGGCGTACTACTTCGCGCGGGAGCTGCGGGCGCGGTTGCGCGTGCCGGTAGGCATCGTGCAGGTGTCGTGGGGTGGCACGTACGCCGAAGCCTGGACGCGGGCTGCGGCATTGCCGGAAAGCATGCGCGCGGAACCGCCTGCCAAAGAGGAGCGGCACCGGCCCGGGCAGCTGTGGAACGGCATGCTCGCGCCGCTGCTGCCGCTGCCGGTGCGTGGCGTGATCTGGTACCAAGGGGAGAGCAACACCGGTCGGGCGACGCAGTACCGGACGCTGTTCCCGCTGTTGATCCGCGATTGGCGCGCCGCGTTCGGACAGCCGGAGCTGCCGTTCCTGTTCGTGCAGCTCGCCAACTTCCGCTCGCGGCGCAGCAGCGAGGACTGGCCGGAGCTGCGCGAAGCGCAGCGGCAGACGCTGGCGCTGCCGGTCACCGGGATGGCGGTCGCGATCGACATCGGGGACCCGGACGACATCCACCCGAAGAACAAGCTCGACGTCGGTCGCCGGCTCGCACTGCAGGCGCGCAAGCTCGTGTATGGCGAGGCCGGGCTCGTCGCGGACGGACCGGTGTTGGCGGGCGCGGCCAGGGCGGACGCGGCGGCGCGACTGCGCTTTGGCTCGATCGGCGATGGCCTCGTCGCGCTGGGAGGTGAGCTGCGTGGATTCGAGCTCGCTGGTGCCGATGGCGTGTTCCACGCCGCGCAGGCACGGATCGATGGGGACTCGGTCGTCGTCATCGCCGCGGCGGTCGCGGTCCCGCAGCAGGTGCGCTACGCCTGGGCCGCCGACCCGGACGCGACGCTCTACAACTCGGCCGGCCTGCCGGCGTCGCCGTTCCGCGCCCTGCTCGGCGATTGATCAGGCCGACGGCTATTCCGGCCGGTGCAGCAGCTCGATGCCGAGCCAGTACCGCTCGTCGTCGACGTTGCGGCCGCCCCAGACGTGCGTCAGCTCGCTGTTGGCACTGGCCAGCCGCAGCGACGTGAAGCGCCCGCTCGCGCGGTCGAACAGGAAGTCGCCGACCAGCTCAGTGCGCAGCGAGAACTGCATCCGCGCCTCCTTGCGCGCGCCGAGCTCTTCACGCTTGGTCGGCAACAGCGCGAGCGACCCGGCGAAACGACCGCGCGCCGTGGTCGCGGTCACCTCGTCGACGACCGTGCGCAACGTGCCATGAACCGACTCGTCGTCGAGCCGCGGCAGGACCTCGCCCCGCGGATAGCTCGCATGCGCGAGCTGCAGGAACAGCGCGCGGGGCCATTCCTGCTCGCGCGCGCCGGCGGCGAGATCCGGCAGCACCGCTGCCAGCTCCTGCGCCGTCGGCGTCACCAACGCGGTCCCGCACAGCTCGGTGTACATCGCGCGGTCGTTGCGCACGCTGACGCGCAACGCCGGCTCCGAGTCGCAGGCGCCGGATGGCAGCGGGATCGGTGCCGCGCGCACGGCCGCGATCTCCGGCGCGGTCCCGTCGCGCAGCGCGGCAAAGTCCTCCGGCACGTCTCCGTGCACGGCGGTCAGGGCGCGCGCCGCCTTGGCGAAGAAGCGCTGCACCTTCGCCTCCGGCTGCGCGCGCTGCTCGGCCTGGAACTGGCTGTCCGGCTGTCCCTGCGTGCCGAGGCTCAGGAAGACTTCGACCACGTCGCCGTCGGCCGTGAAGAACGCCTCGCGTTCGCCGCCGAAGAACCCAGGGCGGAACGGGTACTCGGTGCTGCTCGCTTCGCGGTGCAACCGCTCGAGCAGCGCGACGTCAGCCGGGTCCCGGATCAGCTCGCGGGTGCTGAGCTCCGGCATGCGTGCGCAGACGAAGTACTTCTGCAGCAGCGCCACGATCCTCGCGTCGGAGAGCGACCCGGCCCTCACGGCAACGCCGCCGGCTCAACAGTAGCCGCAGTCGAGGATGCCGTCGTAGCCGAAGAAGAACACCGGCTTGCGCAGCTCGCGTGCCTGCGCGAGCGCGGCGACCAGCGAGTCGCCGAACGGGATCAGGCGCCAGCGCTCTTCGGCGACGGTCGGGTGTGCGCGCGCGATCGTCGCGCCGATCGGATCCTGCGCTCGATCGGGCTCTTGCGCCGGGAGCCATGTGCAGGCGAACCACGCCGACAGCAGCAGCTTCGTGTTCATCGGTCGAGGCGGCCCAGCGTAGCCGCGCGCGCATGCGCTTCGAGCCCCTCGAGGTGCGCGAGCGCCGCGGCATCCGGCGCGAGCGGGCTCGCGTCGTCGAGCTCGAGCCAGGTCCGCAGCGCGGTGAAGTCGAACACCGACAGGCCGCCACGCGCGCGCGCCGTGCCGCCGGTCGGCAGCACGTGATTGGGACCGGCGCCGTAGTCGCCGAACACTTCGCTGGCGGCCGTGCCGGTGAACAGCGCGCCGTAGTGGCGCAGCTGCTGCGTCACGCCCGCGTCGAACCCGAGCACCTGCAGGTGTTCCGGCGCGAGTTGGTCGCATACCTGGATCGCCGTCGCCGGATCGCCGGCGACGACCGTGAACCCACCGGTCGCGAGTGCGGTGCGCGCGGTCTCCGCGTTCGGCTCCGGCAGGCCGGCCAGCTGGCGGGTGAGCTCGGCGTCGACCTGATCGGCGAGCCGGGGATCGGTCGTGACCAGGATCGGCCGCGCCGACTCATCGTGCTCCGCCTGGGCCAGCAGGTCGGCGGCGATGCGCCGCGCGTCGGCGCTGCGGTCGGCGAGCACGACGAGCTCGCTCGGGCCGGCCAGCATGTCGATCCGGACGTGCGCCGAGACGATCTGCTTCGCCGCGGTCACGAACCGGTTGCCCGGGCCGGCGATGACGTCGGCGCGCGGCACCGGGCCGGCGCCGAACGCGAACGCTGCGATCGCCTGCGCGCCGCCGGCCGGCAGCAGGGCGTCGACCCCGGCCACAGCGGCGGCGGCGAGCGTCAGCGGGCTCGGGCGTGGCGACGCAACGTAGATCTCGGGGACGCCGGCGGCGCGCGCCGTGATTGCCGTCATCAACACCGAAGAGGGCAGCGGGAAACGGCCACCGGGCGCGTAGCAGGCGGCGCGCGCGAGTGGCACCAGCTTGTGTCCGGCGCGGCCACCCGGGACGTCGCAGACGAGCTCGCGCATGCAGCCGAGCTGCGCCTGCGCGAACGTGTGGATCCGCGTCGCGGTGCGGACCAGCAGCTCCTGTTGCGCGTCCGGCAGCTCGCGGAACGCGCGCTGCAGCTCCTCGTGCGGGATCAACAGCGGCGCGCCGGGGGCGAGCTGGTCGAGGCGCTCGGCGTAGTCGCGCAGCGCCGGCTCGCCGCGCGTCCGCACGTCGCGCACGATCGCGTCGGCGATCCCGAGCGCATGGGCATCGACGGCGTCGCGCTGCTCCGGCTGCAGTTCGTCGGGCGTGACCCTGCGTAGCTTCGTCGTCATCGGTCTTCGGTCGGCTTGCGGTCGCCCGGGCGGCGCGTCAGCCGGCGCGCGCGCAGGTCGAGCTCGCGTTCGATGGCAGCGAACGGGACGCCGGCGCGTGCCGCCGCGACCAGCGCGAAGTAGAGCAGATCGGCACACTCGTGCGTGACCGCGTCCGCTCCGCGCGCCGCGGCGAGCTCGCCGGCTTCTTCGGTCAGCTTCGCCGCCAGCAGGGTCTCGTCGTCGAGCAGCCGGCGCGTGTAGGAACCGGCCGGTGCGTCGGTGCGGCGCGCGGCGAGCAGCTGGGCCAACGCTGCGATCCCCGATGCGTCGCCGGAGCCGAAGCAGCCGCCCGTGCCGCGGTGGCAGAACCCGCGGCCCTGCTGGCGCACGACGAAGCGCAGCGCGTCCCGGTCGCAGTCGAGCTCGATCCGCAGCAGCTCCTGCGTGTCGCCGGACTCCTCCCCCTTGACCCACAGGCCGCGGCGGCGGGACCAGTAGATCCCGGCGCGGTGCGCGACGGCGGCACGCACGCTGTCGGCGTTCGACCAGCACAGGCCGAGTGCGACGCCGTGCTCGTCCGTGACGACCGTCGGCCACAGTCCGTCCGGCCGGTCGCTGCGCAGTGGTGCACAGATCGCGTCGCCGAGATCGAGGACGCCCCGGTAGAGCGCCATCCCGACCTGCGCGTCGGCGCCGAGGCGATCGATCGCGGCG
Source organism: uncultured candidatus Brocadiaceae bacterium (assembly GCA_964483245.1). GTDB lineage: Bacteria > Planctomycetota > UBA1135 > UBA1135 > UBA2386 > CAZABP01. The sequence continues at coordinate 97,556 of CAZABP010000002.1, forward strand.
ACTTCCGCCGCCGTCGTGACGCCGCCGGCGATCGTGACGCGGCACGGCGCGGCCGCTTCGACCAGCGCGCGCACGCGTTCCAGGTCGACGCCGCCCATGCGCCCCTCGCGCTCGACGAACGTGATCAGGAAGGCGCCGGCATGCGGCTTCAGCTCCGCGATCCGTTGCTCGATGCGCGCGCCGGTCTGCTGCGTCCAGCCTGCGACGACGACTTCGCCGTGCACCGCGTCCAACGCCGCGACGACGCGCTCGCGCGGCAGCTCGCGCAGGAGCTCCGGCCGTGCCGCCGTGCCGAGCACGACCTTCGTCGCGCCGAGGTCGAGCCAACGCCGCGCCGATGCGAGGTCACGGATCCCGCCGCCGACCCGGCAGTCGGCGATCCGCAGCAGCGCCGCGATCTGCGCCGCGTGGTCGCCGCGCCCCAGCGCTGCATCCAGGTCCACGACCGCGATCTCGCCGGCGACCGCGAACCGCTCCGCCAGCGGTCGCGGGTCACCCGCCTCGAGCGCCAGCTCCTTGCCGCCGACGAGCTGCACCACGCGCCCGCCCATCAGGTCGATCGACGGGACGATCACGGCCGCACTGCCAATCTGGCGCGACTTTTCTCGTCAGACGAGAAGAGTCGCGCCTTGATGTCGGCCACGGTGAACTCGCGCTTGTGGAAGATCGACGCGGCGAGGACGGCGTCGGCGCCGGCGAGCAGCGCTTGCGCGAGGTGCTCGGGCGTCGAGGCGCCGCCGGAGGCGATGACCGGGACCGGCACTGCGGCGACGACGGCGCGGATCAGCTCGAGGTCGTAGCCGGCGCGCGTGCCGTCGCGGTCGAAGCTGGTCAGCAGCAGCTCGCCGGCGCCGAGCGCGGCGGCATCCGCCGCCCAGCGCACGGCGTCGTGGCCGGTGCGGGTGCGGCCGGAGTGCGTCACGACCTCCCAGCCGCGGCCGCCGGCGTTGCGCAGTGCAGCATCGAGTGCGAGCACGGTGCATTGCACGCCGAACCGCTCCGCGAGCTCGGTCAACAGGGTCGGTCGCTCGACGGCGGCCGTGTTGACGGCGACCTTGTCGGCGCCGGCTTCGAGCAGCGCCTGCGCATCGGCAACCGATCGCACGCCACCGCCGACGGTCAATGGGATCGCCAGCATGTCGCGGACCGCGTGCACAGTCGCGAGCGCATGCCCGCGTCCGGCCGGGGTCGCCGACACGTCGAGCAGCACCAGCTCGTCGGCGCCGTCGGCGGCATAGCGGCGCGCGCATTCGACCGGATCGCCGGCATCGCGCAGCCCGGCGAAGCGCACGCCTTTGACGACGCGACCGCCGTCGACGTCGAGGCAGGGGATCACGCGTCGCGTCAGCATCGCGCGAGCCACCTGCCGAGGATCGCGGCGCCGAGCTCTCCGGACAGCTCCGGATGGAACTGGCAGGCGAGCAGGCGATCCCGCTCGAGGGCCGCGACGAACCGCCCGCCATGCTCCGCCCACGCCGCGTGCCAGCCGTCCGGCGCCGCAGTCAGGCGATAGGAGTTCGCGAAGTAGACGTAACCCGGCGCCAGGAGCTCGCACCCGGGGTCCGGGCGGATCTCGTTCCAACCGAACTGCGGCGTGCGCACGCCGGCCGGGAAGCGCTGCAGCGCCTGCGCGAAGACCCCGAGCCCGTGCGCGCCGGGCGATTCCTCGCTGGCCGCGGCGAGCAACTGCATCCCCAGGCAGATCGCGAGCGTCGGCTGCCCGGCTTCGATCCGCGCGCGCAGCGCATCGTCGAGTCCGTGCTGCCGCAGCGCCGCGGCGCCGGCGCCGAACGCGCCGACGCCCGGCAGCACGACTGCCCGCGCGTGGCGCACCGTGTCCGGCTCGTCGACGACCTGCGGAGTTGCGCCGAGCCGGCGGAACGCTGCCGCCACGGAGGCCAGGTTCGCGACGCCGGTCGCGACGATTGCGACGCCGAGGCTCACAGGACCCCTTTCGTGCTCGGGACGCCGTCGCCGTCGCGCGCGCAGGCTGCGCGCAGTGCCAGCGCGACTGCCTTGAACGCCGCTTCGGCGCGGTGGTGGTCGTTCTCCCCACGCAGCAGATCGACGTGCAGCGCCATCCGCCCGGCCACCGCAAACGACTGCAGCACGTGTGTGATGTTCTCGCAGGCGAGCTCGCCGAGCCGCTCGCGGCGTAGTCCGAGTGCGATCGCCGGATACGGGCGCCCGGACAGATCCACGACCGCCCGCGCGAGCGCCTCGTCGAGCGGGGCATGCGCGTCGCCGAAGCGCCGGATCCCGCTGCGCCCGCCGAGCGCGCGGTCGAGCGCCTGGCCGAGGGCGAGGGCGCAATCCTCGGCCGTGTGGTGGTCGTCGACCTGCAGATCGCCGTCGCAGCGCAGCTCGAGGTCGAACTTGGCGAACTTCGCCAGCGTCGCGAGCAGATGATCCAGCATCCCGATCCCGGTCTGCACACTCGCCTGGCCGCTGCCGTCGATGGTGAGACGCAGCAGGACCTGGGTCTCGTTCGTGCGCCGCTCGATCTCCGCCGTGCGGGTGGTCATCGGATCCAACCCTCCAGCTCTGCGAGATCCCCGAGCACGCGCCCGGCACCAGCCGCGATCAACACGGAAGACATCCGCTCGTCGTCGGCGGTGCCGAGAATCCCGAGCGGCAGCACGCCGGCCCGCCGCGCAGCGACCACGTCGTCCGGCGTGTCGCCGACGAACCATGCACGCGCGACGCCGAGTTGCGCGAGCGCGCGTTGCAGCGGCGCCGGGTCCGGCTTCGCCGGCGCATCCTCCATGCAGACCAAGGTCCGGAACTGCCCCTCGATGCCGTGCCTGCGCAGGAACCGCTCGGCGTCCCGCCGCGGGCGTCCGGTGACGATTCCGAGCGGGAGCTCCGCGGCCAGCCGCGCCAGCAGCTCCGGCGCCGCCAGCAGCGGCTCCTGGTCGGCGAGCTGGCCCTGGTACAGCTCTTCGAACACTGCGGTCACGTCCGCCAACGTCGCGCGCGCGCCGGCCGCCTCGATCAGCCGGTGGGTGACGATCCAGTCGTTGTTCGCGTCGCCGCGCGCCTTCAGCGCCTGCACCTGCGCCGCCGTCGCCGGCACGCCGAACCGCGCCGCCGTCTGCAGGATCGCGGTGCGATACGACTGCCGCACGTCGGCCAGCACACCATCCAGGTCGAACAGCAGCGCCTGCGGCAGCAGTACCGTCGCGAGCGCGTGGCACAGACGTTCGAATGCGTGCGGATCGCCGGGACAGGTGATCCGCAGCGCACCGTCGAGCTCACGGCGCCCGGGGAACGCGCGCACGTCGATCCCGAACCCGGCCAGCGCATCGCGTACGAAGACGGCGTCGGCGAACCGACCGAGCACGAAGTTCGCCTGGCTCGGCGGGGCTTTGGCGTGGCAGGCCAGCAGCAGGTTGCGCAGCGTCTCGCGCTCGCTGCGGATCCGGGCGATGTGCCGGGCGACCTCGTCCCGCGCCCTCAGCCGGCTGCGCGCGAGCGCCAGCGACGGCGCAGCGACCGCGAACGGACTGCCGGCCGCGCGCAGGGCTTCGATCACCGCGACCGGTCCGACCGCATAGCCGACGCGCAATCCGGCGATCCCGAACGCCTTCGAGAGCGTGCGCACGACGACCGTGTTCGGATGTGCGAGCGCTACCTGCGTCAGATCCTCGTCGGCGAACTCTGCATAAGCATGGTCGACCAGGATCAGCCGGTCCGGATGTGCCGCCGCGAGCTGCGCGACGTCGGCCGCGGTAGCGACCGCGCCGGTCGGATTGTTCGGCGTCACGACCGCGAGCACGCGCACCGAGGCATCGCAGGCGGCGGAGACCGCCGCAGTCGGGAACGGACCTTCCGGCCAGGCGACGGCGCGCGTCTGCGCCCCGCAGAGTGCCGGATACCGATGCAGCATCTCGAACGTCGGCACCGGCAGCACGAGGTCGCGGCCAGGCCCGAGATACGCGCGGCAGACGCGGTCGAGCGCTTCATCGGCGCCGGCGGTGACCAGCACCTGCTCCGGTGCGACGCCGAGCGTCGCCGCGAGCTCCGCTTCGAGCTCGCTGGCGCGCGGGTAACGCTCGAGCGGCAGCTCGCCGAGCGCCTGCGCGGCGCGCCAGGCGGCGTCCGGAGCGGGCCCTTCGTTGCTCGCCAGCCACAGGTCGATCGGCGCCCCGTGTCGCGGCACGCGATACGCCGTCACGTCGCGCAACGCCTCGATCGGTTCCGGTCCGCTCATGGCGTGATGTGGATCAGCGGCGTCACGACGATGTCCGTCCCGCCACATGCCTTGATGCGCGGGATCAGACCCGCGAGGTCGGCGCTCGGGACTGCCGCCTTGACTGCGAACCCGGCCTCGCCGTGCAGCGATGCAATCGTCGGCTCGCGCATGCAGGGGAGCGCGGCGACGACCGCCTCGAGCATGGCGCGGGTCACGTTCACTTCGAGCATGACGCGCTTGCGCGCCTCGAGGACCGAACGCAGCAGCAGCACCAGCGAGTCGGCGCGTGCGCGCTTGGCCGGATCCTCGATGCAACGCCGGCTCGCATACAGCCGCGTCGACGAGCGCAGCACTTCCGCGACCACGACGAGGTCGTTGGCCCGCAGCGTCTCGCCGGTCGCCGAGTTGTCGACGATCAGGTCCGCGTCTTCGGGTGGGAACACCTCGGTCGCCCCGTAGCTGCGCAGCACCGCCGCGTCGAGCTTCTCACGCTCGATCCACTGCTGCGCCAGCCGCTCGTATTCGGATGCGACGATCAGGCGCCGCGCCGGCAGGCGGCCAGCGACCAATAGCGCTTGCGGCGCGGCGGCGACCAGGCGGACCGGATCGAGGCCGGTGTCCAGCAGCTCGACGACGTCGACACCCAGCTCCGCCACCCAGTCCGCGCCGGCGAACCCCAGATCCCGCGTGTTGAGCGCCAGCATCTCGAGGATGTTCTGCGGCTTCTGGATCTTGACCTCGACGTCCGGCAGCGAGACTGCCGGGCGGTAGCCGCGGGTCGTCTCGCGCAGCGAGATCCCGGCATCGGCCAGCAGCCGGACAACGCCGGCCTGCATGCGTCCCTTGGGGATCGCGAGGTGGAGGAGTCGGTTCGGTTCGAGCATTGGAGGTTCGTGGTCGCTCCGGCTCGCCGGCCCCGTGCTCCGAGGGTGTTCCCCAGGAACGCGAAACGCCGGCGTCGGCCGGCGTTCGATGGTGTCGTGTCGGGTGCCTGTGCGCCTACACCATCAGCCGGCCCGCCGATGCGGGTGGTGGTGATGGTGGTGGTGCGGCGGACGCAGGCGCATGAGGGCGCGGAGGATTGGCGGGGGGCAGCGGAGCTGGCAAGGGGCGGTCACCGCACCTCGATCCGAGGACGCCTTGCGGTCGCACCCCGCCTGCGCCGAAGCTCTGCCGCCATGGCCGTGCCACGCTGGCTTCCGGTCCTGTTCCTGGTCTCCCTCGCAGCGCAGCAACCAGTGGCGGACACGAAGAACACCTCGACTGTGCTGCACGTGCTGTTGGCGGCTGTGCCGACGCTCGATGAGACGACCGTGCGGCGCGCCGCGACGCGGGCATTCGGCGTCGATCTGCAACGGGACCAGCGGGATCCGAACCGGTTCGTCGTCACCGATGACGCCGGCGATCACGAGCACGCGCCGCAGACGGGACAGCGGATCCGCGTCCATGCGCGGTTCGTGCTCAACAGCGGTGCAGGTTTGCACGTGCTGTCGGTGCTCGAGCCGGCGCGCGGGCCGGAATGGGAGCTGCGCAGCCACCTCGAGTCGGATGCGCGCGTTGCAGATGCGATGCGCCAGCATGCTGCGTACATCTCGATCATCACCGGCGGCGTGCCGGAGCAGGCGGACGCGAATCTGCGACACGCGCTCCAGCTCGCGCTGGAGCTGTTCGACGAGCCGGCGCGCGCGATCGCGCTCGAGGACTCCCACTACGTGGCGCTCGACGAGACGACGCGTGCTGCGCTGCGCGGAGATGCGCCGCGCGAGTTGTTCGCGCCACGCCAGGAGGTCGCGATCCTGTGGACGACGGCCGCAGCCCCTGTCGTTTCGCGAGACATGCTGACGGCAGCCGTGCGCACCGCGTTCGGCGTGGAACGCCTCGGCAGCGGACCGCCGGCAGACGCCTGGCTTTTCGTCGGTTCCGCCGGTGCTGCCATGCGGGTGGAGGGTGTCCGGATCGCGATCCGCAGTGGCGCCGGCGCGCGGATCGAACCGCAGCCCGGCGATCCGGACGAGGCGCGGCGTGCCGCGCTCGAGCGCCAACAGGGGTGGATCCGAATCGGCACGACCGGCACCTGGGACACTGCGAAGGCGCGCCGCAGCGCGTATGTCCCGCTCGCCCGTCTGGCCGCCGCGTTGCTGGACGCAACTGCACTGACGATCTCATTCCGCGAGGACGCGAGCCTTCACCTGATCGACAGCGGCTCGCGGCAGGCACTGTTGAGCGAGGATCCGGTGGCAGCATTTGCCGGGAGGCCGCCGCTCGTGACGGTGGCGGACGAGGATCCGGAGATGACCGCGGCGATTGCGCAGGCGCAGCAGAGCTGGCCGCGGTTCGTCGAGCTGTTCCGCGCCGGCGGCGACGTCGCCATCGTCAAATGGGCCGCGCGGGAGGGGGACGCCGTCGAGCATCTGTGGGTCACGGTCACCGCGATCGAGCAGGATCAGGTCACCGGCATCGTCGAGAACGAGCCGCACGCGTTCCGGACCATCCGCCTCAAACAGAAGGTCCGCTTCCCGCGCACGGAGGTCTCCGACTGGCTGTGGCGCCGCGGCGAGCGGACCGAAGGGGGCTTCACACTCGAGGTCGTGGAGCGGCGGGCGCGCGGGAAATAGGTCCCGCGGCCACGGATCCGCCCAGCCCCTGGCGGAGAACCAGTCTCCGGCCTACTCTCCCCGCCTTCGCGGCCCGGTTGGGCCAGCGACCGAGGGGGCGCGGGGAAGACGGCCATCGCCGGAACCGACCCGGCCCCGATTCCATGATTACCAGATGACAGTTGCCTCGTTTTCCGAGCTCGGGCTTCCCGAGCCGATCCTGCGCGCGCTGAGCGCGCGTTCGTATTCCGCGCCGACGCCGATCCAGGCGCGCGCGATTCCTCCCCTCCTCGACGGCCGTGATCTGCTCGGCATCGCGCAGACCGGCACCGGCAAGACCGCCGCGTTCGCGCTGCCGATCCTGACCCTGCTCGCCGAAGACGCGCGGCGCCCGGCGCCGTGCGCGCCGCGTGCGCTGGTCCTCGTGCCGACGCGTGAGCTCGCATCGCAGGTCGGCGCCAGCTTCGCGAACTACGGCCAGCAGCTCTCGCTGAGCCACGCGACGATCTTCGGTGGCGTCGGCCAGGAGCCACAGGTGCGCGCGCTGCGCCGCGGCGTCGACACGCTGATCGCGACGCCGGGCCGGCTGCTCGATCTGCTCGACCAGCGCCACCTGCGCCTCGACCACGTGGAGATCCTCGTGCTCGACGAAGCGGACCGCATGCTCGACCTCGGCTTCGCGCCGGCCGTGCGGCGGATCCTGGCGGCGCTGCCGCGCGACCGCCAGTCGATCCTGTTCTCGGCGACGATGCCGGACGCGGTCGCGAAGCTCGCGGCGGCACTGCTCGACGATCCGATCCGGGTCGAAGTCACGCCGCAGGCGACGACCGTCGAGCGGATCGAACAGCGCGTCTACTTCGTCGCCAAGGCGGCCAAGCGCGCGCTGCTCGGTGCGGTGCTCGAGGATCCGGCGCTCGCGCGCACGTTGGTGTTCACGCGCACGAAGCACGGCGCCGACCGCGTCGTCAAGCATCTGCGCAACCTGGACATCGACGCCGACGCGATCCACGGCGACAAGTCGCAGGGCGCGCGCGAGCGCGCGCTGGCCGGCTTCCGCCGCGGCAAGACTCGTGTGCTGGTCGCGACCGACATCGCGGCGCGCGGCCTGGATGTGCCGGACGTCACGCACGTCATCAACTTCGACCTGCCGCGCGATCCGGAGGACTACGTGCACCGGATCGGACGCACGGCGCGTGCCGGCCGCGACGGGATCGCGCTGTCGTTCTGCGAGCAGGAGGAGCGCAAGCAGCTCGCCGCGATCGAGAAGCTGATCCGCCGCAAGGTCGCGGTCGTCGCGCTGCCAGCGTTGCCGGCCGAGATGCCGCACGCTGCGCCGAGGGGGCCGCGCGCTCCGCGTGGTCCGCGTCCTGCCGAGCCACGCCGCACGGAGCGTCCGGCGCCGCCGGCTGCGGTGCCGACCGGGCGCAGCCGCCCGCAACGGAACCGCCGGCGCGTCGGGCGCTTCCAGCTCCGCCGCGGGCGCTGAGCGGGCGGGCGTTCTGCCTGCCCGCGCAGCCGCGGACGAAAAAGTCGCACTCGGCACGGCGCCGGCCGGCGTAGAACCGGGGCCCCCCTAGGAGGTCCCCGCATGAATCGCAGTCCGTTCCCGCTCCTCGTCCCCCTCGTCCTCGCCGCAACCGCCGTCGCGCAGAAGCCGGTCCCCGTCGAGGCGTCGGTCAAGAAGGCCGACATGACCAACCGGTCGGCGCTCCCGATCGTGGCGCCGGTCTCCGAGACGATCCAACTCAGCGACAAGGCGCCGGCTGGCGTGTCGGCGCCGGAAGGCGCGCACTCGCCGTGGTTCGGGACTGTCGAGGTCCAGAACAAGAAGCTCGGCGTCGTGCTCGGCAAGGCGAGTGCCGACAGCGAGCACCTCGATGCGCTGTGGCTCGATGCGAATGCCGACGGTGCATTCGAACCGGGCGAGCGGCACGAGATCTCCACGAACGAACAGAAGCGTGGCAACGCGACGACGGTCGTCGGCCAGCCGACCGACGTGACGATCGCGCCGGGTGGTGCAGAGCTGGCGGCGCAGTTCCGCTACCAGCAGTCCGGCGAGCGGCCGCCGATGGCGCTCCTGGTGTTCCCCGACTTCCTCGAGGCGAAGGTCGATGTCGGTGGCCAGCAGCGGATCGTCGCGGTCCTCGACAAGGACCTCGATGGCAAGTTCGGCAGCAAGGGGGACCTGTGGATGCTCGCGAAGGCGGGCGACCGGCCGGCGAGTCCGTATGGCTTGAGCCTGCTCAGCGAGCGCCGCTTCGACAACGGCAAGCTGGTCGGCATCAAGGTCACCGGCGCGGACAAGATCGAGGTCATGGCAGCCGACGCGAAGGGGCCCAATCCGCAGGACATGGCAGCCCACCGCGAGCGCGTCGAGCACGAATGGATGAAGCGCTTCGACAAGGAGCGTGACGAGTTCGTCGTCGAAAAGAAGATGGATACCTCGCGTCCGAAGGCGAAGTCGCCGATCCCGTGGAACTACGTGACGTTCGACGAGGCGATCGCGCTCGGCAAGCAGCAGGGCAAGCCGGTGTTCGTCGACGTGATGGCATTCTGGTGCATCTGGTGCTACCGGCTCGATTACTACACGTATCCGGACGCCGAGGTCGCTGCGCTGCTGACCGACAAGTTCGTGCCGGTGAAGCTGATCGAGGAGCAGGACGTCGGCAACGACACTGCGCGCGTGAAGGAGATGATCAAGCCGCGCGGCATTCCGGCGATGGGGATCTTCGACGCTGAGGGGAACCTCGTGCACAAGATCGAGGGCTGGCGGAAGCCGGAGGCGATGGTCGAGGAGCTGCAGAAGGGTCTGGCGGAGAAGTGATCGACGCGCGGCGCGGATCACCGCGCCGCCGCACTCACTTCACCGCGACCCACTGCTCCCCTCTGCGCTGCGCGCGGAACGTCCCGCGCGCGGCGCCGAATTCGTAGTCGACCTCCGCGCGATCCTGCTCGACGCGGATCGCGGTGATCCTCAGCGCGCGCTCGCCGCGCACGAGTTCCGGCGGCAGGAACTCGACGGCGCGCTGTGGGACGTCGACCGGCAGCGGGAGCGCAGGACCGAGCTGGATCTTCAGCACTGTGTCGTCGTCGCGCGGCCGCAGCCCGGGCTGCGCCAACAGCAATCGCACCAGCTCCGCGTGCGTGGCATCCGGCGTGCGCGCCGGCTCGAGCGGCCGCGCGCCGCAGCTCTCGTCGAGGACGAGCCAGCCGTCGCGATCCCGCTTCAGGCAGAGCAGGAACCGGCTGCCCGGCTGAAACAGCTCCGGCCGCAGAAACGGGGCGTGCTCGCAGACGAGCCCGCCACCGACCAGCATGTGGCCAACACGGATCTCCCGCGCCACGCCCGTGCCGTGCAGCACCTCGTCGACGTCGTACGTGACGTGCTGCCAGGTCACGACGACTCCGCACCACACGCCAGGCGTCGGGTGCACTTCGCGGACGCGGGCGAGCACGATCGCGTCGGCGGTCCGGATGGCGCGCACCTCGCGCCGCGCCCGCTGCGCGGCGGGCTCTGCCGGAGTGCTTTCCTGTTGCGCAGCGGCGGGGACCGGCGCGAGGGCCGCGAGCAGGAGGCCAGCGGCACCTGCGCCACGGCAGGTGTGGAACCACATCGCCGCGCAGTGTAGGCGGGTGGTCGTTTCCGCTGGCCGCCCGGATAGAACTCCGGCCGCGCTTGGCATCGGTCTCCCAGCCCTCAGCACCGCAGCCGGCCGCGGCGCCCGACCCGGGCACGCGCGCCGTGCTCGATCCCGTCGAACGCACGGCCGAGATCCTGTTCGGCTTGATCATGGCGCTCTCGTTCACCGGGACGATCGAGGTCGCCACCGCGGGGCGCGACGACGTGACGCCGGTCCTCTACGCGGCCTTGGGCTGCAACCTCGCCTGGGGTCTGGTCGACGCCGTGATGTACGTCGTGACGAACCTCGTCGAGCGCAGCCGCCGGATCGCCGACCTGCGCGCGTTCGCGCATGCGACCGATGATGCGGAGGCGAAGCGCGTGCTGGCGTGGCGCTTCCCACCGCAGCTCGTCGACCGGCTCGTCGTGCGGGACGTGGCAGCACTGCGCGAGCAGGCGATGCAGCTGCTGCGCGGCCTGCGCGTCCGCGTGTCGGCTGCGGACCTGCGCGGCGCGCTCGGAGTGTTCCTGTTGGTCGTCCTGGCGACGTTCCCGGTCGTCGTGCCGTACCTGGTGCTGCAGGATGCAGTGCTGGCGCGGCGCATCTCGAACGGGATCTCCCTCGTGATGCTATACGCGTGCGGCCACGTGCTCGGGCGCCACGCCAAGGCGAACCCGCTGTGGCTCGGGCTGGGCATGGTCGCAATCGGCGTCGTGCTGGTCGGCACGACGATCGCGCTCGGAGGCTGATGCGCACGTGGTTGGTGGGGGCCGTGATCGCCTGCTGCGCCGGCTGCGTGGTCCCGCCCGGCCCGGCCCGGCCGGCGCTGCGCGGTCAGCTGCCGCAGGATCCGGTCGCGCCGGCGCCGGCACCGGCGCAGGGACCCGAGCCGCAGGACGAACCCGCGCCGCGTTGGGAGCTCGGCGCGAGCGGTCTGTACTACGCGCTGCGCGACGAGCAGGACTACTTCGTGCCGGTCGTCACGGCGGATCGCGAGCACCTGCACCTCGAAGCGCGCTACCAATACGAGGACTACGAGACCGGCTCGGCGTGGGCCGGTTGGAACTTCGGCCTCGGCGAAGAGCTGCGGCTCGATGCGACGCTGATGGGGGGCGTCGTGGCGGGGCAGACGCAGGGGGTCGCGCCGGGATACCGCGTCACGCTGTCGTATGGACCGCTCGATCTGTTCAGCGAGGGGGAGTACCTGATCAGCACCGAGGACCACACCGAGAACTTCTTCTACTCGTGGAGCGAGCTCGGTGTGACGCCGGTGGACTGGTTGCGCGGCGGCCTCGTCGCCCAGCGCACCAAGCAGTTCGACAGCGAGCCCTGGGTCGACCGCGGGTTGTTCCTCGGCGTTGCCGTGCGGGATGTGCTGTTGACCGTCTACGGGTTCAACCTCGATGACGATGAGCGGTTCTGGGTGTTCTCGGTCGCGATGAGCTTCTGACGGAGGTCGCGCGTGAAGTTCCTGTTCCTGTTCGTTCCGGTTGCAATCCTGCTCGAGCTGTTTGCGCCGGAGCAGCATGTCTGGGTGTTCTTGACCGCAGGGCTCGCGATCCTGCCGGCGGCCGGCATGCTCGGGCACGCGACCGAGAAGCTGGCCGAGCGCACCGGGGAAGGCGTCGGTGGCCTGTTGAACGCGACGTTCGGCAACGCCGCCGAGCTGATCCTCGCGCTCGCTGCGTTGCGCGCCGGCATGCCCGACGTCGTCAAGGCTTCGCTCGCCGGCTCGATCATCGGCAACATCCTGCTCGTGCTGGGCGCGGCGATGTTCGCCGGCGGCCTGCGCCACCACGAGCAGAAGTACAACGCCATCGCCGCCAAGTCGCAGGCCACGATGCTGGTGCTGGCCACGATCGCGCTGATCCTGCCGGCGGCGTTCCGCGCCGCGGCGGCGAAGGGCGGCACGCCGGCGCCGGTCGAGCTCAGCGCGTGGATCGCGGGGCTGCTGCTGTTCGGCTACGTGCTGAACCTCGTCTATGCGCTGCGCACGCATCGCGAGCTGTTCGCCGGCGATGCCGAGGCGGGTGCTGCCGAGCCAGCGCATCACGGCAGCATGCGCCGGCCGTTGCTCGAGCTGCTCGGCGCGACCGTGTTGATCGCGGTCCTCAGCGAGATCCTGGTCGGCGCGGTGCGCCCCGCTGCCGCCGAGCTCGGCATCTCGCAGGTGTTCGTCGGCGTGTTCGTCGTCGCGCTGCTCGGCAATGCCGCCGAGCATGCGACCGCCGTGACTGCCGCGATGAAGAACCGCATGGACCTCGCGCTGTCGATCGCCGTCGGCTCGAGCGTGCAGATCGCGCTGTTCGTAGCGCCGCTGTTGGTGTTGGTGAGCTGGTTCGTCGGCCCGGCGCCGATCGACCTGGATTTCGGCCCGGGACTCGTGCTGACGGTCGTGCTGTCGGTCGTGATCACGGCGCAGGTGGCAGGTGACGGCCGATCCGACTGGCTGCGCGGCGTGCAGTTGTTGATGGTCTACCTGATCCTCGCGGTCGTGTTCCTGTTCATCCCCGGGAGCTGAGGGCGCGCAGCAATGCCGCGATCTCGCGTTCGAGTCCGGCGTGATCGCGCTGGTACACCGACAGCGCATGCTCGAGCAGCGGGCGCGCTGCGGCCGGGTCGCGGTCGAGCAACGACCTGCCGAGGCCTGCCTCGGCCCTGAGCGTCAGCAAGTGATCGGGACCGAGCTTGCGCGTCCCCATCTCGAACGCCTGCCGCCAACTGCGCTCGGCCTCGTCGCGGGAGCCGGACTCGGCGAGTTGACCCGCGAGCTGCACGAGGGTCTGCACGACACCCGGGTGTTCCCCGAACCTCTGCTGCAGACTCGCCAGTGCGGCGCGCGTCTCGGCCAGTCCGGCCTCCTGCTGCCCGAGTCCGAACAGCACGGCGCCGAGCGTGCGCCGTTTCGCGGCGATCCGCTCGTCCTCGGGGGACAGCCGCGCGAGCTCGATCGCCAGCGCTTCGCGCACGAGCGGCTCCGCTTGCGCGAACCGCTGCTGCCCGACCAGCAGGTGCGCGTGGTTGCCGAGCGTGTTGGCGAGGAACAGGTTCTTGGCGCCGCTGCGCTGCCGGAGCTGCTGGGCGGCCCGGCAGAACAACAGGTCGGCCTCCTGCACGCTGCCGCGCGCGCTCAGGATGACGGCGAGCACGCCGTCGTAGATCGGGCTGTTCGCCTCCCGCAATTCGTCCGACTCGACGTCTTGCAGGGCCGCGATCGCGGCGCGCATCGCGCGTTCGCTGTCGGCCAGACGGCCGCGGCGGTATTCCGCGGCAGCCAGTGTGTTCCACGCCTCCGCCAGCAACATCGCATGCTCCGGCTCGAGCAGATCCCGCATCCCCAGCGCGCGCTGGATCATCCGATCGGCGTCGTCGAGCTCGCCCTGCCGCATGCGGATCTGCGCGAGATGCAGCAGCGCGTACAGGATCTTGCGGTCGCGGGCGCCGTATTCCTGCTCGAACAGCCGCAGCGCTGTCCGCAGATGCTGCTCGGCGTCGTCCAGCCGGCCGAGCCCGCCGAGCACGCGGCCCAGCGTGTGCTCGACCGCGGCGCGGACACGAGGTTGTTCGCGCAGATGCGTATCGACGCGTTGTAGTGCGAGCTCGAGCGCGTGCGCGAGCGTCGGTGTGTCGCCCCCGTTCTGCTCCGGCGAGGACTGGATCAGCACCTCCTGCAGGAAGTCCCGCGCTCCCTCGGCTTCGGCCAGCATGGCGCGGGTCTCCCGCTCGGCGCGCCAGGTGATGACGGTGGTCGCGACGACGGCGCCGAGCAAGGCTCCGGCAGCCGCGACGCCGACGCGATGGCGGCGCGCGAACTTGCGCAGCAGGTAGACCCTTCCCGGCGGACGCGCGGCGATCGGCTCGTGGCGCAGGAACCGTTCGATGTCCCGGGCGAGCTCCGCTGCCGCGGCGTAGCGCTGCTCGCGCTCCTTGGCCAACGCCTTCATGACGATCGTCGTCAGGTCGCCGCGCAGCGTCCGATCGACGTCGCCCAAGGGTCGCGGCGCAGTCTCGACGACGACGCGCAACTGTTCGCCCAACGGCTTGCCGGCGATGGCATACGGCAGTGTGCCGGTCAGCATCTCGTAAAGCAGCACGCCCAGCGCGTGCACGTCGGCGCGCACGTCGATGTCGCGCGGATCTCCGCACAATTGCTCCGGGCCGAGATACGGCACGGTCCCCAGCAACTGGCCGTCGATCGTCGGCGCATCGTCGGTGGATGTGCCGGCCGCGATGCGCGCGATGCCGAAGTCGAGGACCTTCGGTTGCCCGGTCTCGTCGACCAGGATGTTGGACGGTTTGAGATCGCGGTGGATCACACCCTTCTGGTGGGCGTGCTGGACGGCGGCGCAGATCTCGCCGAACAGTGCGAGCTGCGCGCGCCGCGGCAACGACCGCGCGTGCGCGAGCAGCGGCCGGCCGCGCACCAGTTCCATCGCGAGGAACGGCTGCGTGCCGCCCGCAGCGGGGAACGCGCCGGCCGCGTGGATCTGCGCGATGCCGCGGTGCTGCAGTCGCGCCAACGCAGCGATCTCGCGCTGGAACCGCTGCAGGCCGTCGCGCGAGTGGATCCCGGCGCGGATCAGCTTCAGCGCGACCATCCGGCGCGGATGCAGTTGCTCGGCCGCGAACACGACGCCCATGCCGCCGCTGCCGATCTCGTGCAGCACGCGATACCCAGGTACCTCGGGTGGCGCGGATCCTTGCGGCAACATGCGCCGGACGCCGGCCAGCAGCTCTTCGTCGGCGAGCGCATCGCGCAGCCAGCCGTTGCAGGTCGCGCAATGCGTGGCATGCGTCTCGACGCGGTCGCGCGTCGCTGCGTCCAACTCGCCGGCGGCGAACCGCTCCAACGCGAGGTCGTCCGGGCATCGATCCGGCGTGGCCATGGTCAGAACGCCTCCTCGACCGCCGGCAGCAGCTCGCGGATCCGCCGCAGGATCCTGCGCTTGGCACCGAACACAGCGTTTTCGCTGATCCCGAGCTCGGCGGCGACTTCGCGCGCCGGCCGACCTTCGCGCGCGAACTTCGCGAAGGCTGCGAACGTGGTCGGCTCGACCTCGCGCCGGACCTCCTCGATGCACTGCTCGAGCACAGCGTCGCGCCAGTCCTCCTCCCACAGCGCGCTCTGGTGGTCTACGTCCGGCAGTTCGTCGGACTGCGTGATCTGCGTCGCCGGCACTGCCCGCGCCTGCTGCCGGTTCCAGCCGCGCAGCGTGCGGTGCGCGATCCCGAACAGCCATGAGCGCAGGCGCCCTTGGCTGGGGTCGTACTTGCCTTCGCCGTACGCCCGCGCGAAGGCGAGCAGCGTTTCCTGCGCGATGTCCTCGGCGTCCTGGAGCTGGATGCCGAGCCGCTGGAAGTGGCGCACGAGCAGCGGCCGGTAGCGGCTGACGTATTCCCCCCAGACTGTCTGCCGGTCCGCGCGCTTCAGCCCCTCGAGCAGGGTCCAGCTCGTGACGGTCTGCAGCATGGTGGGGCGGATTCTAGCCCGGCCCCGTGGGCACCGCGGTCGGCCGGATGGCGCAGCCCGCGTGATCACGGCGGCGGTTGCGCGGTTTTTTTTCCGGCCCGAGGCAGATCGCGGCGGCAGCGGCCCAACGAGCACGCGGAAACCCCAAGAGTCCTCATTACGGAGCCGCTCCATGCTCAGTCCCCTGCTCACCTCGTTCGTGCTGTCGATGGTCACCGGTCTGCCCGCGCCGCAGGATCCGCCGCCGGCTGGTTGGTTCGAGCGGAACGATGGCCAGTTCGACGCGCGCGCACAGTTCTGCTTCCGTGGCGCCGGGCACGCGGTGTTCGTGACTGCGGACGGGCCGGTGCTGAGCCTGCAGCACGCGGGGGATCAGCCGCCGGATCGTGTGGCGCTCCGCTTCGCCGGCGCGTCGAAGGTCACGACGGCGCGCGGGATCGATCGCCAGAGCGGCATCGTGAACCACTTCCGCGGCAACGATCCCGGTCGCTGGCACACCGGCGTGCCGACGTTTGCGCGCGTGGAATACGACGAGGTCTGGCCGGGAATCGGCGTTGCGTACCACGCGTCGGCTGGTCGGCTCGAGTACGACTTCCTCGTGGCGGCCGGCGCCGATCCGGCGCAGATCAGGCTGCGCTGCGACGGGGCGCACCGCCTGCGCGTCGCGGCGGATGGCGCGCTGATCGTCGACACTGCCGGTGGCGTGCTGCGGCACGAGGCGCCATTCGCTTATCAGGAGGATGGCGGCCGCCGCGTGCGCGTGCCGGCGGGGTTCGTCGTGGAGCGGGACGAAGTCCGCTTCGAGCTCGGCAGCTACGACCATGACCGCCCGCTCATCATCGATCCGATCCTCGTGTGGTCGAGCTATCTGGGCGGGTCCGGGTTCGACCAGGATCCCTCACTCGTGGTCGATGCGCAGGGACATCCGATCCTGTTCGGCTACACGACGTCGACCGACTTCCCGACGCAGAATCCGATCCACGGCCACAAAGGCAGCAGTGACTGCTTCGTGACCAAGTTCGCGCCGGATGGCAAGACGCTGATCTGGTCGACCTATCTCGGCAGCAGCTCGGCGGAAGAACCGGGCCGCATCACGCAGCTGGCGAACGGCAATCTGGTCGTCGTCGGCCGCGCGATGGGCACCGACTTCCCGGTCCTGCGCGGGTATCAGACGACCGCTCCCGGCGGCGCCAGCGGCTTCGTGACCGTGCTCTCGCCCGCCGGCACGATCGTCTACTCGACATACTTCCGTGGCACGAACGGAGGGCTCGGAATCATTGCGACCTGTGTGGCGCCGATGGGCGAACTGATCGCAGTCGGCGGGCGTGGTGCGCCGTCGGATCTGCCGGTGACCGCGGGCGCGTTCCAGGCGACGAAGCCGTCGCTCGCAGCCGCGGCCTTCATCGCCGTGTTCGATCCCCGGCTCAGTGGACCGGCATCGCTCGCCGCGTGCACGTTCCTGACCGGGACCGACAACGGCACCGAGATCTATGCCATCGCAACCGGGCCGCTGGGGATCTATGTGACCGGTCAGACCAGCTCGGTCGGCTTCCCGGTCAAGGACAGCATCCAATCGTTCCAGGGCATGCGGGATGCGTTCGTGACCGTGCTCGACGCCGGGCTGTCGAATGCGTCGTTCTCGACGCTGCTGGGCGGAATGCGGATGGAGAACTTCGGCAATGCACACATCCGCACCGGCATCGCCGTCAAGCAGGATGGGCGGATCTGGATCACCGGCGACACCCAGTCCACCGACTTCCCGATCACACCGGATGCGATCGATCAGAGTGGATCGTTCGATGCGTTCCTCACCCTGCTCGATCCGGCAGCGGCTGCCGGCAAGAAGCTCGTGTATTCGAGCTACTGGGGTGGCGCGGCCACCGAGATCGGTCAGGACCTCGTGCTCGACGCGCAGGAGCGGGTGTATCTGTGCGGTTGGTCGAACTCGAACGACTTCCAGCAGCGGCACTCGATGTCGACGCACATGCCGGGGGGATTCGCGGATGCCTTCGTGTCGATGTTCGATCCGACCGGCAAGCAACTGCTGTTCTCGACGCTGCTCGGCGGCAACGGCTACGAACAGGCCTCCGGAATCGCGCTCGGGGCGGATGGCGCCATCCATCTGTGTGGCACCGCGGGTCCGAACTTCCCGACCACGAAGGGCGCGTTCATGGAGCTCCCGAAGAACACGAATGCCTCGTGTTGGAGCGCCAAGATCGGCGTCGTGTTCGCGTCAGAGCAGAACTACGGCGTCGGGCATCCCGGCAAACTCGGAGTGCCGTCCTTGCGGATGTCCGCGCCGCCGGTGCTGGGCACGACGCCGACGATCGATCTCGGCAGCTCGACGGACGCGACGGCGCCGGTCGGGTTGTTCTTCGGCGCGCAGAAGGCGTCGCTGCCGACGCCGTTCGACGGCACGCTGCTGCTGATTCCGATCGCGGATTGGACGCTGCCGCTGCCGCCGTCCGGCCTGAGCTTGCCGGTCCAGGTGCCGAACGACCCAGGCGTCAGCGGCGCGACGCTGCTGATGCAGACCGTGATCCTCGACTGGGGAGCGTCGAAAGGGCTGTCGTTCTCGCGCGGCCTCGAGATCGTGGCCGGGATCTGACGGAATCGCGCGGCATGTGTCGCCCGTGGCGCGCGCGGCGCGCACACTGACGGCACATGTCGACGCGCAAGCTCGTGCGGCTGTTCAGCGACGGCTGCTGCCTGGGCAATCCCGGACCCGGCGGCTACGGCGCCATCCTCGAGCACGGGGAGCACCGGCGTGAGCTCAGCGGAGGCTGGCGGCTGACCACCAACAACCGGATGGAGCTGCTCGCGATCATCCGCGGGCTCGAGGCGCTGAAGGGGCCATGCGCCGTCGAGGTGTTCAGCGACTCGCGCTACATCGTGGACGCGATGGAGCGGGGCTGGGTTGCGGAGTGGATGCGTCGCGGCTGGCGCCGCAAGGAAGGGGGTGCGGTGCGCAACGTGGACCTGTGGTTGCGGCTGCGCGAGCTGTGCGAGCCGCACGACGTGAAGTTCCACTGGGTGCGCGGTCATTCCGGCCATCCTGAGAACGAGCGCTGCGACGCGCTGGCGCGCGCGGCGGCCAAGCAGCCGGGGCTGCCGGCGGACGAGGTGTACGAGGCGGAGCAGCGGCGGTGATGGGGCGGGGCGCCATTTCTTGCAACGCCGAGGTCGTGCATGGTCCATATGCGGTCGGCAATGCAACGGTCGCAGGTCGACGAGCAGTTCGAGCGGTTCCGGGATCGCGGTGATCCGGCCGCGCTCGGGCAGGTGTTCGACGCGACGGCGGCGGAGCTGCTGCGGCTCGCCTGGCACCTGACCGGTGACCGACACGCGGCGGAAGACGCCGTCCAGGCGACGTTCCTGTCTGCGATCGAGCAGGCGCAGACCTTCGAGCCGGGTCGTCCCGTGCTGCCGTGGCTGTGCGGGATGCTCGTGAACCGCGTGCGCGAGGCGCGCCGGCGCGCGCGGACGGTGTCGCGCGGCGGGCCGGGGCAGGACGCGGGGGTCGAACCGGATCCGCACGAGCGTGCAGCGATGCACGAGCTCGCTGCTGCGGCGCGCGAGCGGCTGCAGGCGTTGCCGGAGCCGTACCGGCAGGTGTTGATCCTGTTCGTCGATCACGGGCTCAGCGCACGCGAGATCGCCGAGCTGCGTGGGCAGCCGCCGGCGACCGTGCGCAGTCAGGTGCACCGCGCGCTCGAGATGTTGCGGCGGGCACTGCCTGCCGCGCTCGCGGTGGCAGGTGCGGGCACAGCACCGCTGTGGGCGGCGGGTCAGCTCGCGGCGCTGCGTTCGGCCGTGCTGTCGCATGCGGCACCGGGCGCGACCGCCGCCGGCAGCATCGCAGTGACAGGAGGTGTGCTGGTCATGAAGAAGACGCTCGCGATCGCGCTGCTGCTCGGTCTGGCACTCGTCTCGTTGTGGTTCGCGGATCCATTCATGGGTCGACCCGCGCAGCCCGCGGAACATCGCGGCCGGACGCCGGCGGAGCCGGGCGTCGCTGCGGGGTCGCAGGCATTGCCTGCGGACTCGCAGCGCGTGGCACGGCAGGAGCTCGCAGCGCCGCAGCCGGTCACGCAGCTCCGCGTGAAAGTGCGTTCGCCCGCCGGCGCACCTGCCGCGGGTCACACCGTGCACTGGATCCCGCAGCATCCGGATGCCACGTTGCTCGAGCGTGCGGCGAAGACGGATGCCGGTGGCGTCGCGGAGTTCTCCGGAATCCTGGCGGGGCCGGCGACCGTGCTCGTGGATCGCGGCGGGAGCGCGCAGGTCACGGTCGAGGAAGCGCGGCGCACGGACGTCGAGGTGGTGCTCGCGGGGACGGTGCAGCTGCAGGTGTTGGTGACCGATCAGCGGGCGCGGCCGATCCCTGGCGCTTCGGTGTGGGTCTCGCGCCGTCCCAGCCAGATGGATGACGGCACCGTCCTGGGTGCGACTGGCACAAAGGGCCGGTTCGACGCCGGCGCAATCGCGGGTGGTCATCTGGTCAGTGCGTGGGCCGATGGGTTCGCGCCGGCTCCGGTGAAGGCAGTGCCGCCAGATGGCGAGGAGGCGTCGGAGCTGCGCTTCGAACTGCGGCCGGCGCCCGGGTCCCTGCACGGCCGCGTCGTCGACTCCAACGGCCAGCCGGTGCAGAACGCGATCGTCCTGGTCGGCAACTACCGGCGCGAGCATCTGGTTCTGCCGCTTCGCGACGAGTCTTGGCATTCACCGTCGCGGTTCGCGCGCACGGACGAGCGCGGCGAGTTCCGGCTGGGCGGACTGCATGGCACTTCGTACCCGCAGTTGATCTGGGCCCGGGCCCTCGGGTTCGCGGTCACGCTGGAGCGCGTGCCCATCTCTGGATCCGGGCCGACCCGAATCGAGATCCGCTTGCGCGAGGGAGCCACTGTGTCTGGTTGCGTGAAGAACGCACGAGGAGCGCCGGTCGGCGCACGCATTCGCGCGCTGCACGAGGAGATCGAGCCGGAGCCACACCAGGCGTTTCAAGCACCGCCCTGGGCGCGCGTCGAATCGATGGCGGGCGCAGATGGAGCCTATGTCCTCGCGAACCTGCTGCCTGGCGTGTGCCGAGTGGTGGCAGAGTCGGGTGCAGACTTCGCGGATGCGTGCCTTCGTCTCGGTGACCTGGAGTCCAGCGAGTGGAACCCGATCCTCGGCAGTGGGAGGGAGATCGAGGGCGTCGTGGTGTCCGAGGAGGGGTCTCCGCTCGTCGGCTGGCGTGTGCGCGGCGAGTGTGGGAAGGGCGTGCCGCCGCTCGGCGAGGTGCGTACGGACGCGTTGGGGGGGTTCCGGCTGACCCGGGCATGCGACGCCACGTACGAGCTGTTCGTGTTCGCGCCAGCCAGCG
The DNA here is from genome assembly GCA_964483245.1 of uncultured candidatus Brocadiaceae bacterium. Classification (GTDB taxonomy): domain Bacteria; phylum Planctomycetota; class UBA1135; order UBA1135; family UBA2386; genus CAZABP01. The sequence continues at coordinate 118,800 of CAZABP010000002.1, forward strand.
CGATGTCCGCGGAGGCAGTGCGGCGCGCGGGGGTTCAGCCGGACGCTGCGCCGTTGCGGATCGTGGTTCCTGCTGGGAAGCGACCGAGCGGGGAGTTGACCGGCTATCTGCTCGATCCGGCGGGCGAACCGCTCGCGTCGGGAACCCTGCTGCTGATCTGCTTCGGATCCGATGGATCGAGCACGGGTGCGGCGAGCGGCGATCGATCCGTGGTGGACGGACGGTTCCGCATCCGCCCGCTGACCCCGGGCCACTACGAGATCGCGCTGCAGTCCGACGAGTTCGGCCGGTGCTACCTCGGTGCCGTCGATGTACCGGCAGACGGAGTCGTCGACATCGGGACGTATCGGATCCCTACGCCTGGAGGTCTGCGTGTCACCGTCGTGCGTGCAGATGGGAAGCCGACACAACACTCAGTCGTGGTCAGGCGTGACGGCGATCGGCAGTCGTTCCTGACAACCGGCTTCCTTGCTCCTGCCGAGTTGAAGCAGTTGCAGCCGGGGAAGTACTTCGTGACCAGCTGGGGGACTGAGATGCCGGGTGTTACGACCACCGTCGAGGTGCGCTCTGGTCAGCTCTTCGAACTCAGACTCGTCGCTCCCATCGCCCATGCAATCCGTGTGCGATATCCGAAGGCGCCGGTCGACGACTATTGGGTCGTGCATCGTTGGTTCGACCAGGAGGGACAGCTCGTGTTCGAAACTGGCGGAGGCCGGGGGCTGCGAGCGGGGCAGGAGCATGTCTGGCCGTACTTCCTTCCGGCCGGCCGCTACACCGTCGAAGTCTGCGATGGAACCGGCGCGACGGCGAAGGCCGAGGTCGTCGTCGATCCGGCGGATCCGGAGCGGATCTTCGATCTGCCAGTGCCCAAGCGCTGAGTCCGCGCCCGCGAGCTATCGAGCGAGGAACTGCACCGCGCGCCCGTCCTCTTCACCGCTGCCGCGCGCATACAGCATCACTGCGCCGGCGAGCATCGGGCGGTGCGCGGCAGGTGCCGCTTCGATCTCCTCGAGCGCAGCGACCAGGAACTTGTGGTCGTGGTGCTCCTTGCCCTTGTGTGCGAGCGTGCGGATCAGCGCAGCACCGAGCTCGCCGAGCCGGCCGTCGGCGGCGAGGCGCGCGGCGAGCCTCGCGGCGCTCACGCGATCGCGCGGCAGCGCTGCGAGCAGGTCGGTGGTATTCGGCGCCGCGCCGGGCGCGACCTCGCCGAGCGTTTCGATCTGCGGTTCGCCGGCCGCGCCCTGGTTCGCGAACGCGACGCGGAAGCGCGCGGTCCAGTCGGCCGCCTGCAGCAGCAGCAGGCGCTGCGTCGGCTCGACGCGCGAGCGCAGCGACGCGAGGCGCATGGCGTTCAACACGGTGATCGGATGCACGCCGAGGATGCCAGGATGCTGCGCGAACACTTCGAACGCGAACAGGCGCAGGGCATCCCACAGGCTCGCAGCCGAGCAGTCCCCGCGCAACGCTGCGGCGACGGCTGCACTCGCCTCCTCCGGCGCCGCATCGCGCAAGCTCGCGAGCAGCTTCGTGCTCGCGGCCGGGTCGCACGCACCTTCGCGCCAGTCGTCCGGCAAAGTATCGGCGCGCCGCAGGTTCGCGTCGCGCGCAGTCGCGTCGCCGTCGCTGGTCAGCGCGTGCACGAGCGAGCGCAGCACCGGTTCGCCATGCCGCCAGCCGACGTCCTGCAGCATCCGATGGCTCTGGTGCACGAAGATGATCTTGTGCCCGATGTTGTGGAAGTCGCGCGCGCCGAGCGGCCACAGCAGCTCGAACGCGTCGTCGAGCGAGCAGCTCTCGTGCACGAGCGGGACCAGCGCCTGCGCGCGCGCCTCGTCGGCCAGGTCGATCGCGCGGACGAACTCTGCGCGGGCGTCGAGCGCATCGTCGGCGCGCGGTGGGGACGGCAGCCTCCAATCGCCTGCGCGGCGGTCGAGCTGCTGCGAGCGCTTCAGGTCGAGCACGTTGAACAGCACGAACAACGTGCGCTCCGGCTCGTCGCTGCGCTCGGCCAGCGTGATCGCCGACGGCACCATCATGACGGCGTGCAGCTGGAACCCGACCGGCCGCGGCCGCACCTCGCGCGTGCCGGCCAGGTGCACGGCGCCGAGCAGCGTGCGGAACGACGTGCCGCCGCGCAGCGCCTCGCGCGCTACCGCCGCGGCTCCCGCCTCGTCGGCCTCCAGCAGCCGGGTCGCGAGCTGCTCCAGCTCATCGCCCGCCGGCCGCGCCGAGCGCGCACCCGGTTCCGGATCCTGTGTGCGCAGCGACGGCGCCGCCGCGCCGGCGAGCACCGCCCCGCCGAGGAATTGCCGCCGCGTCGCTTCGCTCATGCCGCTGCTACGTCCGCTCGCGCGCCACCCGCACCTGACAGAATGGCGCGACTCTTCTCGTCAGACGACTAGAGGTCGGCGAGGACCTGCGCGACGTGGGACTTGGCGTCGACCTTGGGGTAGTGGCGCAGGACCTTGCCGTCGGGACCGATGACGGTGGTCGTGCGCGTGGCGTGGGCCGCGGCACGGTCGGTGCAGGCGCCGTAGGCGAGCCCGAGCGAGCGGGTCTCGTCGCACAACAGCGGGAACGGGAACGAGAACTTCTCCCGGAACGCCTTGTTCTCGGCCTGGCTGTCGAACGATGCGCCGAGCACGACAGCCCCCTTCTGCTCGAACTCGCGGATTCGATCACGGAATCCGCTCCCCTCGACGGTTCAGCCGGGCGTGTCGGCCTTGGGATAGAACCACAGCACGACGGTCTTGCCGGCGAAGTCGGACAGGCGCCGGGTGTGACCTTGCTCGTCCGGAACGGTGAAGTCGGGCGCGGGTTGGCCGGGGGTCAGCATGGCTCCCCGGTACGGCGGCGCCCGCACGCGGGGAAGAAAAAAAAAACCGCCGGCCCCGCGTCACGAACGGCCCGCTCCTCCGCCTACCCCTCAGTGGATACCGCGCGTGCGTCGGACCCCTGCAAGTGGCAGGGCAGGGGCCGGCGCGCGCGTTCTTCTCGCCTGCGCGCCAGCGCCCCGCCTCCGCCTCCGCCTGCGGGCCCGGGACCCGATCCCGATCCCGATCCCGATCCCGATCCCGATCCCGATCCCGATCCCGATCCCGCTGCCGCTCCCGCTGCCACTCCCGGGCCCGGATCTCGGCCCGAACCCCAACGCCATCCCGATCCCCCCTCCGGCCGCCCCCCGCTCCCATCCGATGAACCCTCCCACGGGAGGCAAACCGGATGTTCGAAGTCCGCTACCAGGACGGACCCGCCGTCATCGCCCTGCGCGGCGGGCAGTGGGTCGGCGACGAGTGCGTGTTCGAGTTCACGGCGACCGGCGCCGCGGCGGCCGGGGTCGCGCGCTGCAACTGGACGCTGCCCCAGCCGGAGTTCGAGCTGGTCGACGGCCGGCGCGATGAACCTTCGACCGCCGCGATCCTCGACAAGCTGTCGGTCCTCCTGTCCGGCTTCCACCGCGGTGCGTTCGCCGGCATCACCGACCAGCAGCTCGAGTCGCTGTATTCCGGCAGCTACCACGCGCAGATGGGATACGCGGTCGGCAGCGCGCAGGAAGCGCAGCGCAAAGGCCACATCGCGGACCTGGTGCTCCGCCTGACCTCCCCACGCAAGGTGCTCGTCGCCGGTTGCTCGGCCGGCGAATGCATCCGCCAGCTCCGCGCCCGCGGCGTCGAAGCCTTCGGCTTCGACATCGCGCGCGACGTCGAGCAGCTCGCATATCCGGACGTGCGCCCGTGGGTGCGCCGCGGCAGCGTGACCGCGATCCCGTTCGCGGCTGCCGACCGATTCGATGTGCTCACCGCGCTGGACCTGTTCGAGCACGTCCCGGAAGACCGCATCCCATCCATGTCGAGCGAGCTCGTGCGCCTCGGCATCCGGGACGTCGTCGCGCTGATCGCGCACTGCGAGTTCCAGTATCCCGGTCATGTCACGCTGCGGCCGCTGTCGTGGTGGGAGCAGGCGCTCGCGCCGGCGTTCCGCCGCGTCCCGCACGCCGAGCTGCCGGACCCTTGGCCGGTCGTCGAACCGGGCAGCTCCGATCCGACCAAGCTGCTCCGCGTGTTCCGCCGCACCAGCGCAGGAGAAAGTCCCTGACCGCCGGCTCACCGCGCGCGTAGATGCGCGCGCATGACCTCGCTCTCCCGGCGTTCGTTCCTCGCCTCCTCGGTCGCAGCCGGTCTCGCCGCACCGGCCCTCGCCCGCACCGGCAGCCGCCCGGCGCACGCAGGCGCCAAGCTCGAGATCCTCGTGATCGGCGGCACCGGCCACCTCGGTCCGGCCACGGTCGAACCGGCAGTGGCGCGCGGGCACAAGGTCACGCTGTTCAACCGCGGCCGCACGGATCCCGGCCTGTTCTCCGAGCTCGAGCAGATCCAAGGGGACCGCACGAAGCCGGACGACGTCGCACAGCTGAAGGGCCGCAAGTTCGACGCCGTGATCGACAACGTCGCCTACTTCCCGCAGCACGTCTCGCTGGTCGCCGAGGCGCTCGCCGGCAACGTCGGGCAGTACATGGTGATCTCTTCGGTCTCGGTCTATCCGCGCTTCGGCATGGACGCCGACGCCGTCGACGAGTCGGCCGCCGTCGCGGAGCTGAAGGAGAAGGATCCCAAGCGCATCACCGGCGAGAACTACGGCGCGCTGAAGGCGCTGTGCGAGCAGGCGGCCGAGAAGGTCTTCCCCGGTCGATGCACGCAGGTCCGTCCCGGCTACATCGTCGGTCCGCGCGACCGCTCCGACCGCTTCACGTATTGGCCGCTGCGCATTGCGCGCGGCGGCGAGATCCTGGCGCCCGGCGAGCAGGACTGTGAGTTCCAGATCGTCGACGTGCGCGATCTCGGCGCGTGGCTCGTGCACCTGTGCGAGACCAAGGCCTACGGCGTGTTCAACGCGGTCGGTTACCGCGGCCGCTACTCGATCGAGGAGATGCTGCACGGCGGTAAGTGCGTGTTGAACGAGGACGCGCGCTTCACCTGGGTTCCCGACGCGTTCCTGAAGGAGCACAAGGTCACGTCCTGGGGCGACCTCCCGTGGACGCCGAAGACGGAGCTCGGCCACATCGACAACCAGCGCGCGATCGCCGCCGGGCTGACGTTCCGCCCGATCGCCGACACGATCCGCGACACGTATCTGTGGGCGAAGGGCCGCCCGGCCGACTACAAGCCGCGCGCGGGACTGCCGGCGGAGCGTGAGCAGGCGGTCCTCGCCGCCTGGCACGCGCGCTGAGCTGCTCTCACTCCTTGCTGCGCGCCCACACCAGCAGCGCGAGCGGCAGCGGCACCAACGACGTCAACAGCATGACGCCGGCCACCGTGCTGAGCCCGGTGCCGAGCACGTCGTGCGCGAGCCGCAGGTAGTCGTTGGTCAGCCCGAACGATCCGCTCTGCTCGTACCACTCCCGCGTCGCCGCGTTGCGCAGCAGGCCGCCGCACAGCACGACGTTGCGCGCGCACAGATACCAACCGAGCATCGCGTACAGCGCGCGCTCGGCGACCTTCTCGGTGAACCCTGGATGCAGCGCGCGCCAGAAGCAGATCGTCGCGAACGCCAGCTCCCCGAGATGGCCGCCGGCGAGGTGCAGCACTTCCTTCAGCCGCGTGAACGCGAACAGCGGATACAGCACCGTCGCGATTCCGAGTGCGACCAGCGCGACGCGGTGCCGGCGCAGCCACCAGGCGGTCGCGCCGACTCCGGCCCAGGCGACCAACACGAGCAGCAGCACCTGGTCCTGATGCACCGACGCCGCGTGCCCGTCGATCCGGATCGCCGGATAGGCCGGCATCCCGAACGCCCACGCCACGACCGAATGCCCCATCTCGTGGACCAACGAAGCGAGGAACCATCCGATGTACTGCAGCAGTGGCGTCCAGGTCAGCACTGGTGCCAGCAGCGCGCCGAGACCGAGGAAGAAGATCGGCTCCGGCAGCCCGAGCGGCCCCTGCGGCGGTGGCTCCGGCTCCGCGCCACCCCACGGCTGTTCCACCGGATTCGGCGCGTGAACCCCCGTGCGTCCCATCCGCGTCGGCGCGCCGGCCACGCGCGCGGCGCGCTGCAGCAGCTCCCCGCACAGTCCGCAGACCATCGCTGCCGCCGGTTGTTCCCGGCCACAGGTCGGGCAGGCACGGCTCTCGGTCGTCGTCGGCATCCGGGCGCGGGTTCCTCCGCGGTGTGGATCGGCCGGGCGCGCGAAGTTTCTGCAACCGGCTGTCGAATCCTTCCGACCCCCGACGTCTGCTCCCGGTCCAGAACCCCAAGAGACCAACGATGCCGAAGTACATGTTGATCCTGCGCGGTGACATCACGCAGGACTATTCCCAGTGGACGCCCGAGCAGATGCAGGGCGTGATCCAGAAGTACGCCGACTGGGCCGGGAAGATCGCGGCCCAGGGACGCCTGCACCTCGGGCGCAAGCTCACCGACGAAGGCGGCCGCGTGTTGAAGCCTGCGCAGGGCGGGAAGTCGTTCACCGTCAAGGACGGGCCGTACGTCGAGAGCAAGGAGGTCGTCGGCGGCGTCTACCTGATCAGCGCCGACAGCTACGACCAGGCCGTCGAGATGTGCAAGGGACACCCGAACTTCCTGTTCGGCTCGATCGAAGTCCGCGAGCTCGACTTCATGGGCCAGCCGGAGGAATGAGGGCCCGCCGCTGAGCGAATCCGGCGCGCTCGTCGACCATCTGTTCCGGCACGACTACGGCCGGCTCGTCGCGACGCTGACACGCGTGCTCGGGCCGGGCCGGCTGGAGCTGGCCGAGGATGCCGTGCAGGATGCGATGGTGCGCGCAATGCGCACCTGGCCGTTCCGCGGCATCCCGCGCGATCCGCTCGCGTGGCTCGCGCGCGTGGCACGCAACGCCGCCGTCGACAAACTCCGCCACGAGCGCGCCGGTCATCGCCTGCTCGACGAACTGGCGGCGGCGCACGATCCGGTGGCCGGCCCGGCGCCGGCCGACGACAGCCTGCGGCTGTTCTTCCTGTGCTGCCATCCGGCACTCGGGCACGAGGCGGCGGTCACGCTGACGCTGAAGACCCTCGGCGGCCTCGGCGTCCCGGAGATCGCGCATGCGCTGCTGCTCAAGCAGAGCACCGTCCATCAGCGGCTCGTCCGCGCGAAGGAGCGCTTGCGCGGGGTCACGTTCGAGCTGCCGGAATCGGCGGCGCTCGAGCCACGCCTCGCCGCCGTGTTGGACGTGCTGTACCTGATCTTCAACGAAGGGTGGTCCGCGCACGCCGGGGACGAGCTCGTGCGGCTCGAACTGGTGCAGGAGGCGATCCGGCTCGCGCGGATGCTGTTGCAGGATCCGCGCACCGCGCGGCCAGCCGTGCACGCGCTGCTCGGCTTGATGCTGCTGCTGGTGGCGCGGTTGCCGGCGCGCGTCGACGGGGAAGGGGAGCTGCTGACGCTCGCGCGGCAGGACCGCGCGCTGTGGGACCGCACGCTGCTCGCGCGCGGGATGCATCACTTCGAGCGGTCGATCGCCGGTGACGAGTTGACGCCATTCCACGTCGAAGCGTCGATCGCGAGTCTGCACGCGCTCGCGCCGGACTATGCCGCGACCGACTGGCCCGCGATCCTGCAGCGCTACGACACGCTGGTTGCGCTGACCGGATCCCCGGTCGCGCGTCTCAACCGCGCCATCGCGGTCGCGAAGGTGCACGGGCCGGGCGCCGCGCTGCAGGAGATCGAGTGCCTCGAGCCGGAGCCGGCGCTCGCGGCGTACCACCTGCTGCCGTCGGTGCGCGGGATGCTGCTGTGGACGCTCGGCCGGCACGCAGATGCCGCGGCCGCGTTCCGTGCCGCGCTGCCGCTGGCGGTGACGACGGCCGAGCGTGCGCTGCTGGAGCGGCGGATCGCCGCGAGCGCACGCGGGTCACCGGCCGAGGAGTTCTGAACCGGTCTCAGTCCGCGCGGCACGGCGGCCGGTTCTCACCGCAGCGGCCGCAGAACGGATCCGGCACCGGATCCGCGCGGACGCCCGACCGGACCGCGAACTTCGGCAGTTGCTTCTCGGCGGCGCCGCCGCAGTCGGGGCAGCGCACGCCGTCGCTCGGCGCGTCGAACCCGAGGAGGTCTTCGAACGCGCGCCCGCAATCCACACAGACGAATGCGATCAATGGCATCGGCGGCGGAGGATCGCGGGCTGCGCCCGCGGCAGCAAGGCCCCGCGCCGCCGGGCGCGGGGCAAGAGCCTCAGTGCGTGACCCGCGTGATCAGGCCGTTGCCGCCCCACAACGTGTCGGTCGATCCGGTGGCGGCGACGTCCGAGGCCACGTCGAAGATCCGATAGACCGGCGCCGGCGACGCCGTGTTCATCGGCGGGACCGGGAACGAACGCCCGTTGCTCATCGACAGCGGGAGGCCACTCTGGCTCGCGTCGAGCGCTACCAGTTGCGCGTACAGCGGCACACGGACCCAGCTCGCATCGTGCGTGACGACCGCGACCGGCCCCGGCGACCAGGCGCCGGTTGCCGTCGTGACGCCACTGAACGTCCACAGCGGCATGACGAACAGCGTCTCGCACAGTCCCGGCACGGTCAGGTTCGGGTTCACGGTGCCGGTGAGCAGCGCGATCGCCGCGGTCGGTGGCCCGTACCAGCAGCTCGGGATCAACCGCAGCGAGTTGTCGTGCGTCGCGGTCGACAGGGCGCCAGTCAATCGGTGGTTGCTGTTCTGCCCGCCCGCGATGCATCCGGAGCCGAGCCCCGTGCCGGACGTCGGGACGGAGTCACTCGCGGTGTCGGCGTAGTAGGGCACACTGCTCGTGCTGGCATGGATCTGGAGTTCCCACAGGAAGTCCTTCTGGCCGGCGTGCGGATATGGCGTCGCGAACGGGAAGTGCACGGTCCACGGCTCCGGCGTGCCCTGCGACGTACTCCAGCTCGGCAGGTTGACGGTGCCGCGCGGCATCGCCGTGACCGGGGTGCCGTCGTAGTTGGCGCTGAACGTCGTGGAGGGCAGCCCGAAGTTCGTGTTGCTGACCAGCAGCGTGCAGGTCAGCGTGCGCGCTGTGCCCGTCGAGCTACTGGTGTAGCCGCCCTTGCGCAGCGAGAGCGCTGTCATGATGCGCGGGGTGCCCTTCAGATCGCCGTGCAGTTGCTGGTAGCGACCGGTCTGGAAGTACAGCGGGTACGTGTTGGACCCCGTGCCCACCTTCGTCGCGTTGGCGGCCGGCGTGACCGTGTAGCTCTGGGCCGCGGGGGAAGCTGCCAGTGCGAGGCCGGCCAGCAACAGGAAGAAGCGCATGGAAGTTTCTCCCGTGAGGGGGCTTCGAGAACTGCGCCAGGATGCCTCGATCCGGCGCGACTGTCGAGGGTCATGATCCGCCCGCGCGCCTCGCAGCTCAGCGTGCGCGCAAGCGGAACCCGTACGTGAACCACGTCGCATCCGCGGCGGAGCCGATCCACGCCGACGTCAGGAACTGCGTCGGCTCCGCCATCGCCCACGAGCCGCCGCCGAGCGGGCGCTGCTTCTGTTCCTCCCAGAACCAACCGTCGAGCCATTCGAACGCGCTGCCGGAGAGATCGAAGATCCCTTGCGGCGATTCGTCGATCGGGAACGTCTGCACCGGCACCAGCCACGGCCGCTGCGTTGCGAAGCAGCTCGACAGCCAGCGCGCACGGAACCGGTTGCCGAACGTCCAGCTGCCGGGCGAAGCGATCGCGTATTGGAACTCGTTGTACTGCGGCAGATCGAACTGCAGCCTGCTGCCTCGCGCCGCCATGCGCGCCGTGAACCAGCGCGCGTACGCCTTCGCGTCGTGCCATGAGATGCCGACCGCCGGGAGCTGCGCGCTCCAGTCGTCCGGCAGCTGATAGCGTCCGTCCGGGCCGCGCAGCCAATGCGGGCGGCGACCTTCCTCGAGCGTGCGCCGCGGCATCCGGATCGGCACCGGGGACGCGTCGATCTCGGCCAGCGTCGCCGGATCGTTCAGGAACTCGAGGTACTCCGCGGACGTGACTTCACGGTCGAGCAACCAGAACGGCGAGCAGGCGATGGCATGCACCGGCACGAACTCCGGCGGCGCAGCGTCGGCGCGGAGCAGCTCGATCGCCGGCACGTTGGCGCCGAGACTGCCGGTGTCGATCAGCAGGCGCGCCGGGCGATGCTCCGGGGCGCGCACGAGCACGACGTACGAACCCGGCTCGAGGTTCTCGAGCGTCCGCGGCGTGACACCGAAATCGCTCGCCGGCGAGCAGACCAGCGGTGCCGCGGTCGTGCGGACCAGCAGCCCGGCCGGCAGCGTCAGGTGGCGGCGGAGGCCGTCCTGCCAGACCTCGGCAGAGAATCCGCCGAGCTCGGCCAGGTGGCGCGGCTCGGCGAGGCGGATGCCGAGCTCGCGCAGGCTGCGGCCGGTCAGCTCGAGCTCCTCCGCGCCGCGACGGAAGCGGAAGCGCCGCAGCTTCGGTGCGTCATCCGTCTCGATCTGCTTGCGCAGCGCCACGACATCGTCGAGGCGCGCGATCTCCTGCGCGTCGGCGGCCACGAAGCGGTCCCCCGGCTGCAGCGGCGGCGGTGCCTCGCGCACGAGCAGGGTGTCTTCGATCGGCGCACCGGCGAGCGACAGGATCAGATCCCCTTCGCGCAGGTCGCCGCTGCCGCGTAACACGCGGAGCGCCCAGGCCCCGGGCGGTGGTGCGCCCGGCGGTGCGGCACGCGGCGGCACGCCGACGAAGCGCGGCTCCCCGCCCGGCACCAGCTCGCTGAGGTCGCGCCAGCGGAACAGATCGACGCGCGCGCCGGGCGGGACGCTGGTCAGCAGGATGCTGCGCGGCGCGCGCGGCGGCCGCTGCGGCAGCGTGCGCTCGAGCAGCCGGCGGTACAGGCTCGCGGTCGCTTCGGCGCGCGCGCGCATGCTGGCGTCGATCGTCTCGGCGCGCACCTGCTCCGCTTCGGCGAGCAGCTCTTCGTACAGGCGCGCTTCGATCGCGGTGAGCCCATCGAGCGTCGGATCGAGCCGGCGTGCACGTTCGAGCAGATCGAGCACGGAGTGGTGGATCCGGTCGCGGTTGCGGCGCAGCTCGGCGGCGCGCTCCTCGATCCGATCGAGCTCGCGGTAGTCGGCGGTCGCAAGCGGACGCGAGGTCATCTCCGACATCAGCCGCGCGATCCGCACATCGTGCGTCGCGAGCTCGCGCCGCAGCTGCTGCAGGTCGTCGACGAGCCGGCTGGCGTCGCGCGCCGCGTCGTGGGCTTCGGCGAGCTGCACGCGGTGCTGTTGCGCGTCACGCAGCCAGAGCGCCGCCGGGACCGTCAGTGCCAGCATCACGGTGGCGGCGAGCAGCACCGTGGCGACGCGGTGCCGGCGCATCCAGGCCCGTGCACGGCGCACGACGCCGGGTGGGCGGGCACGGATGGGGCGATACTCGAGCACGGCCGTCAGGTCGGCCGCGAGCTCGGCCGCGCTCGCATAGCGGTCTTCCGGCTGGCGCTGGATGGCCTTGTGCAGGACGGTCGCGAGGTCCTGCGACACGCGCGGATTGGTGCGGCGCAGCGGCGGCGCTTCGCTGCCGAGGATGCGCAGGAAGACCTGCTCGGTCGTCCGGCCGGCGAACGGCGGTGCGCCGGCGAGGGCTTCGTACAACGTGACGCCGAGCGAGTAGACGTCGGTGCGGGCACTGATCGCCGTGCTGTCGCCGCGCACCTGTTCCGGCGCGGCATAGAACGGCGAGCCCTGGAAGCCGACCGTGCGCGCGAGCGTCGTGACATCGGCGGCGCGCGCGAGGCCGAAATCGAGCAGCTTGGCGCGTCCGTCGGGCGTGATCCGGATGTTGGACGGCTTGACGTCGCGGTGCACGATCCCGGCGCGATGCGCGGCGTCGAGCGCGAGGGCGATGTCGCGGCCCCACGAGATCACCTGCGCGACCTGGAGCTTGAGTCCTCGGTGTGCCTGGCTGCGCAGCAGCTCATCCAGGCCTTGGCCGGGGACGTACTCCATCGCGATCCAGGCGAGTCCGTCGGCGATGCCCGCCTCGTGGATCCCGACGATGTTGGGATGCTGCAGCGCGGCGACCGCGATCGCTTCGCGCTGCAGGCGGCGCGCGGCGTCCTGCGACCCGAGCAGGGCCGGGGTGACGAGCTTGACGGCGACCTGGCGGCCGAGTGATTCCTGTTCGGCGAGCCAGACCATCCCCATGCCGCCCTCGCCGATCGGCCGCAGCAGCCGGAAGCTGCCGACGCGCTCGATCGGAGGATGGCCTGGGCTCGCGGGGTCGCGCGGCAGGAGTCCGAGCTCGCCGAGCAGCGCGAGTCGCATCCGCAACGCATCGGCGAGCTCGGGATGCGTCGCGCACAGGCGTTCGACGCAATCCGGCTCGCTGTCGATGCGGGTCAGGCAGTCGACCAGCAGTTGTTCGAGCCGTTCGTCACGGTCGCTGCCGCCGGCCGAGGACATCGGGCGGCGATGGTAGCATCCGCGCCCGACGATGGCCGAGTTCGCGCAGGTGATGGCAGCCGCACGCGCCGGAGATCGGGCGGCGCTGGACGAGCTCGTGCGGCGGTTCCTGCCGCGGATCCGCGCGTATGTGCGCCTTCGCAGCGGGCCGTTGCTGCGCCTGCGCGAGTCGCACAGCGATCTGGTGCAGACCGTCTGCCGGCAGCTCGTCGCTGACCTGGAGGATTTCCGCGGTGAGGACGAGCGTGCGTTCCAGGCGTGGCTGTCCCAGCTCGCGCTGCACAAGCTGACCGAGCGCGCGCGCTACCACGCAGCCGAGCGGCGTGATCCGGCGCGCGAGATCGAGCTCGCCGACGCCGATGCGCTGCTCGCCAGCTATGCGACGCTCGGTTCACCGAGTCGGGATGCCGTCGCGCGCGAGCAGGTGGCGCGGATCGAGCGGGCGTTCGACGCGTTGTCGGACGACCATCGCGAAGTGATCACGCTCGCCTGCCTGCTCGAGCTGCAGCACCGCGACATCGCCGAGCGGCTCGGCCGCAGCGAGGAGGCGGTGCGCCAACTGCTCGCCCGCGCGCGCGCCCGCCTCGCGATGCTGCTGGCGGAGTGAGCCTGACAGAATGGCGCGACTCTTGGGGTCAGACCCCGAGAGTTCGCACGGGGCGGAAGCCGATCGTGGTCAGGCGGGTCTCGCAGCCGGTCCGGTCGCGGTTGGAGCAGCGCAGCTCGGCTGGCGTGGAGCTGAACGAGCCGCCGCGCACGCCCTGCAGATTCGTGATGCCGCCGGCGCGGAAGCCATCACCCGGCGCCTGCGCCTCGGTGTAGGGGATCGGATGATCCCGCACGATCTCGGCGACGTTGCCGAGCATGTCGTGTAGGCCGAACGGGTTCGGTGGGAACGACCCGATCGGCGCGGTCAGTTGCCATGGATCCTCGAACTGCCAGCCGGGATGGCCATCCTGCGGGCGCCGGCGCATCTGCGTCAGCGACTCCCGGCCGCAGAAGTTCACGACCCCGTCGAGCAAAGCCGGCTCGGCGCCGGTGTACCACGGTGTGCTCGTGCCGCCGCGCGCGGCGTATTCCCACTGCGCCTCGGTCGGCAGCGCGAGTCCACAGCTGCGCAGCGCCTCCTCGATCTCCTGCGGCGTCACCGTCTCGACCGGGAGCAGGCCGAGCATCATGTCGAGCCGCTGCGGATAGCGGGAGCGCCAGATCGCGCCGCGCTCGAGACCGCAGAGCCGCAGCAGCTGGTCGACGGTGACCTCGTGCTTGGCGATCAGGAACGGCGCCAGCACGATCTCGTGCACGGGACCTTCGAAGTCGAACGCACGCGCATCGACGTGCCCCTGGCCGTCCGGTTCGCCGGCGGCCGGCTTGCGCGCGCCGAGCCGCGCCGTGCCGCCTGGCAGCAGGACGAACACGATCGCCGTGCCGCGGTCGAGCTGCAGTGCGCCATCCGGACCACGGCGCGGCGGCTCGCCGCTGAGCAGATGCGCGAACTCCTGCAGGCCGCTGTGCGGGTCGCGCCCGAGCGGCACCAGGCCGGCCTGCGGAGCGATCCGCAGTCCGCCGTACTGAGGGCTCACTTCCGGATCGCCGATCTCGGCGATCACCTGCTCCCAGTGCGCGCGTGGTGCTTCGAGCGAGCGCGGCAGGACCGTCGCGACATGTTCGCGCCAGCGTTCGACCGCGGGCAGCGAGCCTCCCGGTTTGCACAGGTCGTCGAGCTGCTCCAGCAGCACGACCAGCGTGTCGTGCTCCCACTGCTGCGCCGGATCCCGGAAGCGCCAGGTCAGCCGATCGTCCAGCTCGCGCGCGAGTTCATCGGCCCGGGTGCGCGTCCGCTCCAGCGTGTACTCCAGCCGTCGCCGCTCGTGCTCATCCGTCGCACGCTCGAGTTCACGCTGCAATGGCTCGAGCTCGGCGCGCAGCGAGTCGTGCTCGCGCGCCGAGGGATGTTCGCGGCGGTCCCGCGTGCGGTCGTCGTCGGTGTACGGCAGCGCCGCCAGACGCAGTTCCGCCAGCCGCGCTTCGTGTTGGACCCGCCGTGCGACCAGCGCCCGCGCGACGTCGAGCCAGGCATCCAGCTCGGCAGCGTGGCTCGGGTCGTAGCCGCGCACGGTGAACCGGTTCTCCACGTACTGCTTGGCCAGCTGCACGTCGGACATGCGCCGGTAGTTCGCCAGCGAGCGGGAGAGCTGCACGTTCTGCCACAGCGCGACCGCGACGCCGCCGAGCAGCACCAGCGCGAGGGCACCGCTCAAGCCGGCGATCAGCGGATTGCGCCGTGCCCAGCGCCGCAGGCGTTCGCGCCGTGTGATCCGCCGCGCGGCGACCGGGCGGTAGTGGAGGAACGCGCGCAGATCCGCCGCCAGCGCGTCGGCGGTCGCGTAGCGGCGCGCGCGTTCCTTCTCGAGCGCCTTCATCGCGATTGCGGCGAGGTCCGGGGCGAGCTCGGGGTTCAGCCGCTGCGGGTCCTCAGGGTCGGCGTCGGCGACGCGACCGAGCACCTCACGCGTCGTGCGGCCGTCGAACGCGCGCTTCGCGGTCAGCGCCTCGTACAGCGTGGCGCCGAGCGAGAACACATCGGCCTGACCATCGACGGCGCCCGGCTGCGCTTCGATCTGTTCCGGCGCGATGTAGTGCGGGGTGCCGGCGAAGTCGCCGGTCAGCGTCAGGGACGGCAACCCCTGCTCGCGCGCGAGCCCGAAGTCGGTCAACACCGCGGTGCCGTCCGGACGGATCAGGATGTTGGACGGCTTGACGTCACGATGGACCACGCCGGCGCGGTGGGCATGCGCGAGCGCGTCGGCGACCTGCAGCAGCAGCGTCACGACGACCTCGACGT
Organism: uncultured candidatus Brocadiaceae bacterium; assembly: GCA_964483245.1. Classification (GTDB taxonomy): domain Bacteria; phylum Planctomycetota; class UBA1135; order UBA1135; family UBA2386; genus CAZABP01. Next base: position 134,036 of record CAZABP010000002.1, read on the forward strand.
AGCCGCGCGACCACAGCGGTGCTGGGGTCGCGTCGGGCGGCGGCAGCGCGCAGCCACGCGCCTGCATCTCGGCGTGCAACGCCGCGGCGAACGTCGCGCCACTGCGCTGCTCGCGTGGCAGCTCTCTCACCGCCGCGACGCGGCGACCACGACGCCGCGAAGCCGGCGGACCTGGCACCGCTGCGGCGGCGACGTTCGCCGACGGGGCGTATGACCAGTCTCCAGGGAGTTCGCCGAGCCGGCGCAGGATCGCATCCAGCGGCGCGCCGGCGACCAGATCCATCGCGAACCAATGCACGTCGCCGTCGGACGCGACCGCGTGCACGGTCACGATGCCGGAATGCCGCAGCCGCGCCGCGGTCTCCGCCTCGCGCTGGAACCGCGCGATCGCGGTCGGATGCAGCGTCAGGTGCGCGGGCAGGACCTTGATCGCGACGCGCCGGTTCAGCGACACCTGCAGCGCTTCGTAGACGACGCCCATGCCGCCGCGGCCGAGCTCGCGCAGCAGCCGGAACTCACCCAGCATCCGGGCGGGGGCGGCCTCCGGCGCAGGATCCGGAGCCGGCTCTTCGAGCATCGGTTCGAGCAGGTCGCGCAGCTCCGGATGCTCGGCGAGCAGCTGCTCGGGCGGGATCGGCGGCTCTGCATCCCGCCAGCGCAACCAGGCGGACAGCGCACGCTCGAGTCTGCTGGCGGTGCTGTCCGCGCTGCCCGAACTGCCCGAGCGTGGCTCCGTCACCGGCGCACCTCCGCTTCGGCCAGCACATTCGCGACGTCGCCGCGGCGGAGGCGATCGATGTTGCGCGCGAGCCGCGGCAGCACGCGCTGGTAGCGCATCCGGGCGGCATCCTCGGCGATCCCGAGTTCGGCGCCGATCGCGGCGAACGAGAGCTGCTCCCAATCGCGCAAGCGCACGACCGCGCGGTCGTCCGGCGGCAGCAGCTCGATCCCGAGCCGGATCCATGCGCGCTCCTCGTCGCGGTGCGCGGCGCTGCTCGGGCGCGTGACCGACCGTGCCGGTTGGTCGAGCGCGAGGATCGTGTCGCCGGGCAGATCGCGTTCGCGCGCGACTTCGCGCTTGCCGCGCTGCCAGTGGACCGCGTGGTCGCGCAGCACGTTCTCGGTGATCCGGGCCAGCAGCGCGCGGAACTGGTCCAGATCGGCCGTCGTGAACCGCGGTCCGTAGCGCAGCGCTTCGACCATCGCCTCCTGGACGTAGTCGTCTGCCTCGCCACGGCTGCGCAGCAGCGGACCGAGCCGCATCGCGACGTAGCTGCGGACCCACGGCAGGTCGCGGGCGAGCAGCGCCCGCAGCGCTGCCTCGTCGCCCGACTGCAGTCGGCTCAGCCAGAGCTGCGTATCGGCGCCCGTCTCCGCCATGGCGACGGAGTTTCAGCCTGCACAAGGGGGGGCACAAGCCGCAGTGCGGCAAGCACTTGCGGATTTCTCGCCACCCGCCTGTTCGGTTCGCGCCCGGGCGTGGCTGTGGAGGACATCGCGGACTGCGCCGTGGGGTGCGGCCGCGACCGAACCCCATACCCGGAGACAGATCGATGCATCCGATTCCCAGCCATGCCCGGACGAAGACTCGCTCCGGGCGCACGTTCGCGACCGCAGCAGTCCTGCTGCTCGGTCTTGCCGCCTGCGGCAGCGGTGGTGGTGGTGGCGCGCCGCCGATCCTGAGCCTGAACCTGACCGGCACCGGCCTGAAGAGCCTCAGTGCCGAGCCGATGGCCGGTCACGAGATGACCGTCGAGGTCGCGCTCGCCGCGTCCGGCGAGGCGCGTGACGTCGGTCTCGCGTTCTATGTCATCAACAAGTCGGACCTCGACGACGAGGTCGACGAGCCGCGGCAGTTCCTGGTCGATGAGAGCGTGCTCCCGGTCGTGCCGGCCGGCAACAGCACGCACCAGGCGACGCTGATCGTGCCGGCCGACCTGCAACCGATCGGGAAGTACGTGTTGGTCGCGCGGATCGACCCGATGGACCTGATCCGCGAGACGAACGAAGAGGACAACCTGCCCGGCGCCGGTTCGCCCGACATCGTCATCGACATCGACGACAGCCTGAAGAACACGCCGGACCTGACGCTCGAGAGCGTCACGCTCGACACCCCGTCGGCGGTGCTCGAGCAGAACCAGAACCTCGGCACGATGCGTGGACTCGGCGACGTGCCGAACCATCACTTCGGTGCGACGGCGCTGATCCGGACCACCTGCGCGTTGGCGCAGTCGCGACTGGAGATGTCGGTCGCGCTCGAGGTCTCGAGCGGGAGCTGGCAGGCGTTGCAGATCTGGGAGCCGAATCTGTCGCGGCACGTGACGAGCTGGTTCGTGCCGGAGCTGCGCGCCGACCAACCGAACGACGTGCATCTCGACGTCATGATCCCCGAGGCGCTGCGCACGCGCCTGATCCAGGACATCGAGCGCAGCAAGCAGAACGTCTACAACCTGCGCTTCACGCTGAACGGCGGCAACAGCATCAAGGAGTGGGAGAACGGCTGCCAGCGGTTCCAGCACCGCGCCGACAACGAGATCGTGGTGCAGATCGCGCTGGTCCCGCCCGGCAACGCGCCGTCGACCGGGATCGCGTGGGCGGAGGACTTCCACAAGTTCTGGGCGAACTCGACGTTCGGCGTCGGGGTCGACTTCCACGCCGGCACGTCGGTCGACAAGCGCGGCCTGATCGGCGAGCTGAACGCCGCGGTGCCGGTGCGGCTGTTCAAGCAGGACTTCGACTTCGTGTCGTCGGATCTGTATGCGCGCGCGGCGCCGCACGACACGACGCAGTCGCGGTTCAGCTTCGACGTCAAGGTCGTCGGGGTGTCGGTCTACTCGAAGCTGGTCGTCGATCCGGTCTACGAGTGGAACGAGACGCCGTTCAAGGCGGTCAAGTCGATCGAGAAGCGTTCGATCGTGTTCGTCGGCCCGGTCCCGATCGAGCTGCGTGCCGGCGCGACGGGTGAGATCGGCGTCAACCTGAAGTTCCGCGTCGACACCAAGTCGGCGATGCTGGAAGGGCAGCCGTACTTCACGCTGTCGGCGTTCGCGTCGGCCGGGGTCAACCTGGTCGCCGTCAGTGCCGGGATCCGTGGCGACGTCGAGCTGCTCGGCGACACGTTGACCGCGGCCACGACGGCCGAGCTCGCGATCACGAATGCAGGTCGTTATCTGGACGGGCGCATCCTGCTGAACGCGACCAACGAGCTGCGCGGTCCGAGCGGACGGCTCTACCTGTTCGTCACGTATCCGGGCGTGAAGCTGTGCAAGGTGCTCGGCGCCACGGTGCCGTGCGGCATCGTGACACACCGCAAGGAGCACACGATCGCCAAGTTCGAGACGTTCAAGAAGAACGACGTGCTGTTCAACAAGGGCTTCACGGCGTTCCGCGTCGACCTGCAGAACTGAGTCGAGGGCGAGTCCGATGCGCAACCAAGAAGACCGGAAGTTCTCGCGCGGCCTGGTGCTCGGGCTCGCCATGCTCTGTTGCAGTGCGGCGCTGATCGTCGTGCTGGTCGCGCGCGGCGGCGCGCCGCTGCCGCCGTCCGCCGACGCGGCGTCGGCGGCGGCACAGCCGCGGTGGACCGAGGGCGCGGAGCTCGCCTACCAGTTCCGCGCGACGGCGGACATGGAGCTGACGCTGGAGGACCAGCCGCGTGCGCAACAGGTGCGCAGCGACGTCGAGGCCTGGCTGCGGATCCAGGTGTTCGAGGTGGCTGCGGGTGCGGCGCAGCTCGGGGTGCAGTTCGACCGCGTGCAGCGGCGCACCGACGGCGAGCAGGACCCGGCGGCGAACCGCCGGCTGGAGACGCCGTTCGCCGTGCAGGTCGCGGCGGACGGCAGGTTCGCGCAGTTCGAGTTCCCGCGCTCGCTGCCGGACGAGGAGCGCCGGCAGCTCGCCGAGTGGCTGCGGACATTCGAGGTCGTGTTGGCGCCGGACGCGCGCGAGCGGTGGGCCGCCGAGCAGGCGCATGAGAACGGGACCTATCTCGCGCGCTACGAGCAGAGCGGGCAGCGGATCGAGCGGCGCAAGCACCGTTACGTCGCCGCGGCGGGAGCCGCGCAGGTCGAGCTCGAGGAGTCGGTGCTGCAGGCGGAGTTCGCGGCGGCGAGCTGGCTCGAGCGCGCCGAGCTCGTCGAGCGTCTCCGGCTGCAGCAGCCTGGCACGATGGCTGCGCGGATCCAGACTCGGGCGACGCTGCAACGCAGCGCGCGGCCGGCGCAGGAGTTCGTCGCGGCGACGGCAGCGGCGGCCATCGCCAACGGCGAGGCGCGGCTGGCCGTGTTGAACGCGCCGCCGCCGGCGGTCCCGGCAACGCCCGCACAGCGGGCCGAGTTCGAAGCGCTACTGGCCGGCCTGGCCGCCGCAGAGCGCGTCGAGCCGGCAGTGCTGCATGCGCTGCGGGACCTCATGCGCGCACATCCGGAGCTGGCCGAGCTCGTGCACGCGGAGCTTCGCCATCGGCGGCTGTCCGGCCTGGGGGCCGGGATCGCACTGCACGCGCTCGAGCTGGCGGCCAACGATGAGGCGCGCCGCGCCCTGGCCGGGATCGCCGGCGACGGGGCGGTCGTGCGCGAGGATCGCCTGCGCGCGCTGGTCGCGATCAGCGGCGCTGGCGCCGCCGACGCCGGCGTGCGCGCCGAGCTGTGGAAGTTGCACGCGGATCAGGCGGATGCCGCGGCGCGGGAACGGGCGACGACGGCGCTGCTGGCGCTCGGCGCCATCGGCCGCGCGATGCGGGAGACGAAAGCTGCGGACTATGCAGCGCTGCGCGAACAGCTCGCGCTCGCGCTCCAAGCGGCGCCGGACTTCGCTGCCGTCGGCGGGGCCCTGTCGGCGATCGGCAACAGCGGCGATCCGACGCTCGCGCCGCTGGTCGAGCCGCAGCTCGATGCTGCCATGCCGGCCGTGCGTGCCCGCGCTGCACACGCGCTGGCGCAACTCGGTGATCCGGGGGTCAGCCGCAGGCTCGGCGACCGCCTGCGTGTCGAGCCGGACGGCGCCGTCCGCGCGGCACTCGTCGACGGGCTGGCTGCACTCGGCGGCAACGAGCCGGGCCAGATCGATCAGATCGCGGCACGGATCGCCGACGAGCCGGACGCCGGCTGCCGCCTCGCGATGGCGCGCTACCTGACGCCGCACCTGCAGGATCGCCCAGCCCTGCGCGCCACGCTCGCCGACGTGCTCGCCCGCGAGTCCGACCAGCGCGTGCAGAAGCACCTCGCCGCGAAGCTGTCCAACCTCTAGTTGGGGTTGGGGAAGGGGGCGGGGAAAGGGGAAAGCGGGAACGGGACGGGCCCGGGCCCGGGCCCGGGCTGGGGGAAGGCGAGGAAAGGGAAGGGGATGGGGATGGGGTTCAGGCGGATTCGCAGGCTCGTGCTCTCGCGTGGCCGGTTGGGGGTCTGACCCCCTCGTGTTCGCAGGCTCGTGCTCTCGCGAAGCCGGTTGGGGTCTGACCCCTTCGTGTTCGCAGGCTCGTGCTCTCGCGTGGCCGGTTGGGGTCTGACCCCTTCGTGTTCGCAGGCTCGTGCTCTCGCGAAGCCGG
>CAZABP010000002.1:139680-233440 GCA_964483245.1 uncultured candidatus Brocadiaceae bacterium
GCCGGTTGGGGTCTGACCCCTTCGTGTTCGCAGGCTCGTGCTCTCGCGAAGCCGGTTGGGGTCTGACCCCTTTGTGTTGCGAAGCCGGTTGGGGTCTGACCCCTTTGGGATCACCGGTCGCGGTACTTGTCGTACAGCTCGAGCTGCTTGTTGGTCAGGTCGAGGCGCTTGCCCTGGATGAACGCGAGGCGGACCTGCGTCGTGATCTCGAGCGGGTCGCCGTCGCTGACGAACAGCGTGGCGTCCTTGCCTGGCGCCAGCGAACCGGCGCGGTCGGCGATGCCGAGGATCTCGGCGGCGGAGAGCGTGATCGCGCGCAGTGCGGCGGCGGCCGGCAGGCCGTGGGCGACTGCGGTGCCGGCTTCGTGCGGGAGGTTGCGCGCGTTGTAGAACTCCTCGGCGTTCCCCAGGCAGAAGCGCACGCCGGCTTCGTGCAGCACGGCCGGCAGGCGGAACGGCTCGTCGACCGGGCTGTCGTCGCGTCGCGGCAGGCGATGGACGCCGCGCAGGATGACCGGCACGTCGTGATGGCGCAGCAGCTCGAGGCACAGGTCCGCCTCGCGCCCGCCGAGCAGGATCGGCCGCATCCCGCGCGAGATCGCCCAGTGCACGCCGGATGAGATCTCCTCGGCGTCGTCGGCGGCCAGGAACAGCGCAGTGTCCGATTCGATCGCGCGGGCCATCGCCGCATGCCGCACGTCGAGCGGGACATCGGCGCCGCTGCGCCGCGCGGCCAGGGATGCGCGCGCCGCCGAGAACTCGGCGTCGATCGCAGCGCGGCGGGCGAGTGCTGCTTCGCGCGCCTTCTTGCGCACGTCTTCCTCGGCGCGCGGCAGCACCGGGATCGCCGGCCAGTCGACGACGAGCCCGGCATCCGGCACGAGCGCCATCTCCTCCCAGGTCCAACCCTCGAGTTGGATCACGGCGGCGCGGCCGGGGATCGCCGTGCCCTGCGGAAACACACCGGCGATCAACACGCCGTTGCTGCGCGTGACCGGGATCACGGTCGAGTCCGGATTCACGGCCACGGCGGCGCGCACCTCCGGCGTGAATTCGCCGAGCTCGCTGTGGTCGATCGTCGCGCGCACCTGCCCGAGCTCGACGAGACCGAGCTGCGTGTAGGGCGCGATCAGTCCGGGATAGACGTGCAGTCCGCGCCCGTCGATCCGCTCGCACTCCACCGGCAGCTCGACCTCGGCGGCCGGTCCGAGCGCCATGATCTTCCCGTCGGTGAACAGGATCGTCCCGTCCTCGATCGGCGCGTGGACGATCCGGTGCAGCGTCGCGTGCTCGATCGCGACCGGCTTCGTCTGCGGCGGTGCGCGCCGGGTCAGATCCTGCGCTGGAAGCGCCGCGACCAGCGCGGTCAGGATCAGGCTGCCGGCGAGCTGATGCATGCGGGCCATCGTTACCGCGCATCGGCGGGCACGTCCATGCGTGCCGCGACGGTCCGGCCGGAATCCATTCCGGCCGCGCCCGGGCCGCACGCTGGTACGGACGGCGGTGGCGCTTCCACCGCCGCAGAGCCGGTGCCCTGGACGGCGCGCTGGCCCCGCCAATGGCGCCGTCCGAGGATTGCCCATGAGCCCATCGCATCTCGTGCGGGCATTGCTGCTCGCATCACTCACCGCCGCGATCGCGGCGCAGACGCTGGACGTGTCGCACGCGGTCGACCCGATCGCGAAGACCACGAGCTTCCGGTTCGACGTCGTCGGTCCTGCCGGCGGCACCTGCCATCTGCTCGCTTCGACCGGCCTGACCGGCGGCCTCAGCCTGCCGTTCGGCACGTTCCATCTCGACCCCACGATGCTCGTGACGCTCGCCGTGATCCCGCTCAACAGCAAGGGGATCGGCACGCGCACGATCTCATTCCCATCGGCGTCAGTCCCGTCGCTGCGCGCCGACGTCCAGGCCGTCTGCATCGGCCCGGGTGGCGCCTCGATCAGCAACTATGCGATCGTCGCGCACCATGCGAGCACGACGCTCGCAGAGACGATGGCAGCCCGATACGACGCGCTGACCGACCACCTCCGCGTCGGCGGCAAGGGCAAGCCGGGTGACTTGATCGAGGTCTTCCGCATCCGCCCGGGCATCGGGAGATACCGCCTCGGTTCCTTCGTCGTGCCACCGGCGCCGACGATGTTCTCGTTCGGCGCAGCGGCGATCGGATTCCTCCCTGGCGACCAGATCGAAGTCGTCGCGCTGGGACTCTACAAGCTGATGATCCTGCAGTGACGCAGGTGGTGCGCACGGCCGGCTATCATCGCCGCGCGATGAAGCCGGCCGCGTGGTTCACGCTGTTGCTCTACGGGGTGTTCTGCGGCCCGGCCGCGGCACAGGCGCAGATCCAGATCGTCGAGATTCCACAGCCGCTCGAGCTCCCGCTGGAAGCCGGCCGCGACGCGGTGTTGCTGGCCGACGTGACCGGGGCCGAGATCGAAGAGGTCTGGCTCGCGCTCAGCGCCAACGCGCGCGCCCGCATCACGCTCGACGCATTGACCGCGACGCGGCACTACCTGAACCTCGCCGACCGCGCCGTGGATGCGCTGCTGCGGGCGGATCCACAGCAGCGGGAGTTCCAGCTGTTCGCGCGCACGAAGGCCGGCGCGACGGTCGCGAGCGCGCCAGTCCGGTTCAGCGTGCGGCTGCGCGACGTTGGCTCCGAACCGCGACTCGTGTTGCGCGGCGAGTCGGCCGAGGAACTGCGCGTGTTGGGCGGCGCCTGGGCGTCGCCGGGACGCATCACCGAACTGGAGCTGGTGCACTGCACGGCCCCGGAACTGCGGGCCGTGGCACGGATCGGCGCCGAGCGGCATCCGTTCCTCCGCGACCTGCGCCGCGATCGGCTGTCGCTGCTGCTGACTCCGGAGCTGCGCGAAGCCTGGCAGCAGGCTGGTGAGCTGACCGTGGCGCTGCGCGATGAGCACGGCGAGACCTCCCTGCGGCTGAGTGCACGTCCCGACCGACTGCACCTCGATGGCGCGGACGGCTCGATCGCGGTCGTGCAGCGGCGCGCCGCGTTCCTGCCCGGCACGCGTGGCTGGCTCCGCGTGCGGCTCGGCGACATCACCGCCGGCCAGGTCCTGCTCGAGCTGCGCGATGCCGAGGGAAACGCGGTGATCCCGCAGCGCTCGGTCGCGCCAGGCGACGTGCTCGAAGTCCCGCTCGCCGGACGGACCGTCGAGCTGAAGGTCGACAAGCTCGTCAACCTGCTGATCGGCGACGACCACGCCGTGTTGGCGATCGGCGAAGGCCTGCGCGCGGAGCCGGCAGCGATCGACCGCCTGCTGGCGAGGATTGCGGCAGCCGACGTCACGTTCCTGCGCGAGGGGGAGGCCTACGACGGCAAGGCCGCCGCCGAGCACCTGCGGCGCAAGCTGCGCGCTGCCGGCGCATCCATCCAGACCGTCGACCAGTTCATCGCGCGGATCGGCACGCGCTCGTCGACGACCGGGCATCCGTACCGCGTCCGCCTGCGCGACGGCACCGAGCTCGATGCCGCGCGCTGGCTGCGCTCGCTCGCAGACGTCCGCTAGCCACTCAACGCCAGAGCAGCTCTTCTTCGCAGCCGCATTCGCCGCGCACCGGCGCGCGCTGGCGGCGCGCCTCCTCGGCGAGCGCCCGCGCCAGCTCCGCCATCACCTGCTTGGGATCGCGCGGTCCCTGCTCCTCGGTCGCGTCCTTGGCCCCGTCCGCCTTGCGTGGCTTCTGTGCCAGCAGCTTCTGCACGATGCGCTGCCGTTCGCCGGCATCGCGCGCGCGCAGCGCACGGTCCCGCTCGCGCGTGAACATCGGCCGGCCATCGATCCAGGTCTGCTCGCAGACCGCGCGGGTCGACAGCGGATCGGCGGACCAGATCACGAAGTCGGCGTCCTTGCCCACCTCGAGCGAACCGGTGCGGTCCGCGATCCCGAGCTGGATCGCCGGGTTGCGCGTCACGAACTGCAGCGCCACGGCCGGGTCGAGACCGCCGTAGCGCACCGCCTTGGCTGCTTCGGTGTTGAGCCGGCGTGCCAGCTCGGCACTGTCGCTGTTGAACGACACGACGACGCCGCGCGCGTGCATCAGCGCGCCATTGTGCGGGATCCCGTCGTAGACCTCGAACTTGTAGGCCCACCAGTCGCTGAACGACGACGCGCCGAGCGCCGACGCCGCGATCGCGTCCGCGACCTTGTACCCCTCGAGCACGTGTTGGAACGTGCCGACCTGGAACCCGAACTCCTGCGCGACGCGCGCCAACATCAGGATCTCGTCCTGGCGGTAGCTGTGGCAGTGCACCAGGCGCGTGCCGGCCAGCACTTCGGCCAGACCTTCGAGGCGCAGATCGCGCCGCGGCGGGAACGCGTGCCCGCGCTGCTCGTCGCCGAGCGCGCCATGCGCCGCGTGCCGCGCCGCGTACTCGCGCGCCGCCGTGAACCGGTCGATCAGCAACGCTTCGACGCCCATCCGCGTCGCCGGATAACGGTCGGACGACTGCCGCGAGTTGCTGCGCTTGACGTTCTCGCCGAGCGCGAACTTGATCCCCTCGGGGGCGCCACGGATCCGCATTTGCTGCGGATCGACGACGCCCCAGCGCAGCTTGACGACGCTGTTCTGGCCGCCGATCGGATTGGCCGAGCCGTGCAACTGGTTCGCTGCGGTCAGTCCGCCGGCCAGCTCGCGGTACCAACCGACGTCGTCGGCATCGACGACGTCACCGATCCGCACCTCGCTGGTGACGGCGTCGGTCCCTTCGTTGACGCCGCGCACGATGCCGGTGTGGCTGTGGCAGTCGATCAGCCCCGGGGTCACGTGCTTGCCGCTGGCGTCCAGCACGCGCGCGCCCGGAATCTCCGGTGCGTCCTGTCGCGGGCCGACGTAGACGATCTTGCCGTCACGCACGGCGAGCACACCGTCTGCCACGATACCGGCCGGACCGCTGGTCCAGACCGTGGCGCCGGTCACCACGACGTCCTCCATCGCAGGTGGCGCGGAGAGGCCGTACGGCCCGAGCGGCGTCGTCAGGCTCTGCGGCACCTCGGCCGGCTCCTCCGCTTCGGCCGCAGCGTCGGCCGCCTTCGCCTGCGCGTCGGCGCCCGTGTCCGCGTCGCCGGTCCGCGCCGCCGACCAGCGCAGCACGCGCCCGGTCGGATCGACCGCGCGCCCGCGCAGGCCGGCACCGAGCAGGCGGCCTTCGAACCGCCAACTCCCGTCCCCGAGCGCCTTGCCGGTCAGGACGAACTGCAGCGCCCCGTCATCGCGGCGCACGTGCGCCGCCTTCCACTCCTTGCCGCAGTCGAGCTCGTTCTTCGCGTCCAGCGTCGCCGCCAGCTCGAGCGGCGGCTCGGTCTCGATGCGCAGTGCCCAGCTCCCATCCAACTCGCGGCCGTGCCGCTCGTCGAGGTCGTGCAGCCGGCCACCGACCCAGACCATCCGCAGCTTGCCGTCCTTGCCGAACCAGTCCCCTTCGACGACCAGCAGGTTCGCGAGCTTGCCCGGGGCAATCGTGCCGGCATGGTCTTCGATCCCGAGCAGCGCCGCCGGCTTCGTGGTCAGCGCCGCGAGTGCTTCGTCGTGCGTCAACCCATGCGCGATCGCGCGCCGCAGGTTGGCGCGGAACTCGCCGCGCTTCTCCAGCTTGCCGCTGGTCAAGGCGATCGGCACCCCGGCGCGCAGCAGCCGGCGCGGGTTCGTCGGCGCCTGTTCCCAGGTCAGCAGCTCCTCGAGCGGGACCGCGTCCGCCTCCTGCAGCGTCTGCACCGGTGGCGCGCGCGGGAAGTCGAGCGGCACGACGACCGGTACTCCTGCCGCGGCGATCGCCGCGAGCCGGCGGAACTCGCGCCCGCTGCCGAGCAGCACGAGCTGGTGTTCCGCTTCGCGAGCGACGCGCGCCGCCGCCAGCGCCTCGTGCTCGTCGCGCACGTCGAACAGCAGTCGCGGCCGGCCGGCGAGCGGTGCGAGCGCCGCGCGCGCGTGTGGCGGCGCGGGCTGCCCGGTCTTCCGCTCGACGCCGGCGAGCTGCTCCGCCCACGCGCCATCCACCAGCGCCTGCCGCACGAGTGCGATCGCGCCCATCAGGCTGCGCGGATAGCTGCGCTCGTCGGAGGTTGCGAACGCGGCGACCTGCCAGACGTCGTCGCGCACGACGCGCGCGCGGTGGCCACCTTGCGTGGGGGCCGGATCCTCGAGCAGCACGACGGCAGCGCTGCCGCGCAGGCTGCCACCTTCGGGTGCGATCGCCGCCGCCGTGAAGCCGAGCTTGCGCAGCTCCTTGCGCGTCTTCTCGTCGATGCCGGCGCCATCCAGCGCGCGGCGCTGCGGCGTCACCAGCGGATGCCAGTGCGTGTCCGGGCCGGCGGGCGGCGCCGGGAGCGGGATCGCGAGGTGAGGCTCGATGAAGCCCGCCAACACCGTGCGACCGGTGCAGTCCCAGATCCGCGCACCGGCCGGCGGCGTCCCGCCCGGTTGCACGCTGACGATGCGTCCGTCGCGGAACACGATCGTCGCGTCGTCGAGCTGTTCGCCGGGAGCGGTGATCGCGGTTGCGTGCACGAGCGCGTGCCAGCCGGCGTCGATCTGCCGGGGACCGTTCGGATCCGGGTCCTGCGCGGCGAGGGTTGCGGCGAGCGCGGCCGCGACGAGGCGGGCTGAGACCTGCATCCAGGCCAGAATACTGCGGCCGGTCGCCAGCGGCCGTGGGGGCGCTCTATCTTCTGCAGGGATGCGAGTCCGCCATGGCATCGCTGCGCTCGTGATCACCGCTTCGCTCGTGGCCCAGGACGAGCGGTTGCTGGCGGAGTTGAAGGTCAACGCGACGATCTGCGACCGCGCGGCGCGGATCAGCCGGATCAAGTACTTCCCGATGCTGCCGACCGACCTCGCGCTGGTGCGCGAGACGATTGCGGCGCTCGAGGTACCGCCGCCGGATCCGGGCACGCGAACCAGAGACGCGGACGTGATGTTCCGCGTGCAGATCCGCTGCGTACACGTGCACGTGCCGGAGACCGCGAAGGATCCCGCTCCGCTGATCCTCTACCTGCACGGCGCTGGCGGAGACGGGCGCGAAGGCATCGAACGCTGGCGCAGCGTCGCCGCCGAACTCGGCGCCGTGATCGTCGCGCCACAGGCGGAGGAGCAGAACGAGGGACACACGTACTCGATGCTCGCACGCGACACGGTGATGCGCGTCCTGGACTGGGTCCGCGGACAGATGGCCATCGACCCCGACCGCGTGTTCCTGGTCGGCGTCAGCCGCGGCGCGCACCTCGCATGGGACGTCGCGCTGCGCCGTCCGGACCGCTGGGCCGCGCTCGTGCCGATGATCGGCGGTCCGCGCCTGCTGCCGCAGGATGGACAGCACAACCTGCGCCTGCTCGAGAACCTCGTGCCGGTGCCGATCCGTGACCTGCAAGGTCAGAAGGACGACCCGCGCCTGCTCGCGAATCTCGAGTTCGCGTTCGATCGGTTGCAGCGTCTGGGTGCCAAACACGCGCAGCTCGTGAAGTTCGCCGACCACGGTCACGGCTTCGACTTCGGCACGGTCGAGCAGTGGGTCGAGTATCTGCGGCCGCTGCGTCGTGAACCGGTGCCGAAGCAGGTGGTGTTCTGCACCGCCAACAGCGAGGAGATGCGCGCATTCTGGGTCGAGTGCCTGCAGCTCGAGCGGAGCGTGCAGGAGGAGTTCAAGCCGCGGCTGCCGGCCAACTTCAACGACATGGACGCCGTCACCCAGGTCCGCCTCGTCACGCGGGACGGGGAGCAGAAGATGGCGCGGATCGCAGCGAAGATGACCGGCCGGGGTGCCTTCACGGTCGACTCGCGCGGCGTGACGAAGTTCCGCCTGCTGCTCGACGAGACGATGTTCGAGGAGGGGAAGCCGGTGACCGTGCGCTGGAACGGCAAGTCCCGCAAGCTGGACGTGAAGCCGTCGACGCAGGTGCTGCTCGCCGACTGGGCCGAGCGGATGGATCGCGGGTTCTTGCCGGTCGCCGAGGTCGTGATCCGCTAACCGCCGAGCAACTGCACGACCACTTCCGCGCAGCCCCAGGCCAGCGTCATGCCGGCGCCGCCGTGGCCGTAGTCGTGGATCACGACGCCGCCCGGGCGCGGCTCGCGTTCGAGCCGGACCTCGTCGCGCGCCGGGCGCAGCCCGACGCGGACTTCGAGGACTCCGGCATCGGCGAGCGACGGCTCGAGACTGGCGCAACGCTGCAGGATTCCACGCGACGTCGCATCGTTCGGAGCCAGCGACTCGCTGACGTCGGAGCTCCCGCCCAGGATGCAGTCCGTGCTCCGCGCGACGACATACGTGACGCCCTCAGGATGGTCATCGTCGAGGACGCTGTGTTGCACGAGGGCCGGCACGCGCAGCACCTGCCCGCGCCGTGGGAACACGCGCGGATCACGCGCCAGCTCGCGCGCGCCGAGCCCGGCGCAGCAGACGACGGTGCCGGACTCACGCACGGCGGCATCGAGATCCGTGACTTCGCGCTGCTCGAGCTTCCCTCCCAGGCGCACGAACTCCTGCTCCAGCCACGGCAGGAACTGCGTCATCTCAGCGACCGGGAGCAGCAACTCGTCGCCGCCGGTGATTCCCGCCGGCAGGTCCTGCGCCGGCAGCTCGGCCCAGCCGGGTACCAGCTCACGCCACCATGCGTTGCCACTCGCAGGCCGCGTGTAGATCCTGGCCGGCGTCAGCCGCACGCCGCTGCCGGCAACCTGCGCGAGCTCCGCGTAGCGCAGGTAGCTGCGCGCCGCCCAGCCGCGCACGCGCGCCCACGGCGCGACGGCATACGGAAACCAGACCGCGCCGGCGACGGCCGACGTCGTGTGCTCCCAGCGCTCGCGCGCGCGCAGCGTCACGTCCCAGCCGGCGCGCAGCAGCTCGATCCCCGCCGTCAGCCCGATCACGCCGGAGCCGACGACGAGCGCGTGCCGCGTCATGCGGGCGCCTGCGTGACGTCGGCCGGCTGGCTGGCCGGCTTGCCGTAGACCCACTGCGTCAGCGCGCGCAGGTCTTCGAGGACCAGGTACAGCGATGGCACCAGGAACAACGTCACGAACGTGGCGAACATGACGCCGAATCCGAGCGAGACCGCCATCGGGATCAGGAACTTGGCCTGCACGCTGCGCTCGAGGATCAGCGGCGTCAGCCCGGCGAACGTCGTCAGCGAGGTCAGCAGGATCGGCCGGAACCGGACCAGCCCGCAGTCGTGCACGGCCGTGAACAGCGGCACGCCGCGCCGCCGCTCCTGGTTGACGTAGTCGATCAACACCAGGCTGTCGTTGACCGCGACGCCGGCCAGCGCGACGAGCCCGAACATCGACATGATGCTGAGGTCGATTCCGAGCGCGACGTGCCCGATCGTGGCGCCGACGAATCCGAACGGGATCGCCGTCATGATCAGGAACGGCTGCAGGTAGCTCTTCAGCGGGATCGCCATCAACGCGTAGATCAGGAAGATCGCGAGGATGAACCCGTTGATCAGGCCGCCGAGCGTCTGCGCCTGGTTCTTCTGCTCCCCCTGCAGGGTCCAGCCGAGACCCGGGTGACTGGCGACGAGCTTGGGCAGGAACGAGCCGGTGATCGTCTGCGTGATCTCGTTCGCGTTCGCCTTGGTGTCGTCGACGTCGGCACGCACTGCGATCGTGCGGCGGCGGTCGGCGCGGCGGATCGTCGCGGCACCCGGCTCGAGCGTCGCCTGCGCGACGGTCACGAACGGCACCTCAGCGCCGGCCGGCGTGCGGATGCGCATCTGCTCGAGGTCCTCGAGCGAGCGCCGCGCCTCGGCGGGGTAGCGCACCATGACCTTGACGTCGTCGCGCTGGCGTTGGATGCGCTGCGCCTCTTCGCCGTAGAACGCCTGGCGGACCTGCCGCGCCAGATCCGCCATCGTCAGGCCGAGCGCTTCCGCCTCGGGGCGGATCGACAGCTTCAGCTCCTGCTTGCCGGAGCGGAACGTGTCGGTGATGTCCTCGACGCCGGTGAACGTCGCGAGGTGTTCCTTCAGCGCGTCTGCCGCCCGCCGCAGCACGTCGAGATCCGCCGCCGCCAGCTCGATGTCGATGTCGTCGCCGGCCGTGAACAGCGACGAGCTGAACGTCAGCTCGGTCGCTTCCGGCATCGGGCCGACCTTCTCGCGCCAGCGCCGCAGCAGCTCGTCGCTGCTGATCTCGCGCTGGTCGGAGCCGGCGAGCTGCACGTTGACCTCGCCGTTCTGCGGTGCGGCGAAGCTCTGCCCGGCTTGCCCTCCGTTGCGGCTCTGATCGCTCTTGAACGGCTGATCACCGATCGTCGCGAGCTGGTGCAGCACGACCGCGCTGCCGGATTCCTGCCGGAGCTCCAGGGCCGCGCGCTCGAGGCGGCCGACCAGCTCGCCGGTCACGTGCGCCGGCGTGCCCTGCGGCATCGTCAGCGACGCGATCAGGTTGTCCGACTCGACCTGCGGGAAGAACTTGAACTTGATGTAGCCGGCGCGGACTGCGCCGATCGTCAACACGAGGACCCCGAAGAACACCGCCAGCGTCAGGTAGCGCCAGCGCAGCGCCGATTCGAGCAACGGGCGATGCACGCGCTGGATGAACCCCTGCAGCAACGCACTGAATCGATCCTGCAGCCAGCGGAACGGCCGTTCCCACCAGCTCGGCCGGTCGTGCTCGCTGCGCATGTGCGCCAGGTGTGCAGGCAGCACGAGCTTGGATTCGACCAGCGAGAACAGCAGCGTCGGGATCACGACGAGCGGGATCACGCGCCAGATCCGGCTGACGTTCCCTTCGACGCTGAACATCGGTGTGAACGCCGCCACCGTCGTCAACACGCCGAACGTGACCGCGACGGCGACCTGCCGCGCGCCGAACACCGCGGCCCGCATCGGGTTCGGCGTCGACTGCCGGTGCCGGAACACGTTCTCGCCGACGACGATCGCGTCGTCGACGACGATCCCGAGCACGACGATGAACGCGAACAGCGAGATCATGTTGATCGAGACGTCGAACGCCGGCAGCAGCGCGATCGTGCCGAGGAACGCAACCGGGATCCCGATCACGACCCAGAACGCGAGCCGGATGCGCAGGAACAACGTCAGCAACAGGAACACCAGCACGAAGCCGGTGATCGCGTTGCGGCTCAACAGATCGATGCGTTCGCGCAGGATCTTGGAGTCGTCGGCCCAGGTCGTCAGCTGCAGGCCTTCCGGCAGCCAGCTGCGCGCCTCCTCGACGTACCCGCGCACGTGGTCGGCGACTCCGGGTGCGCTCTGCTCACCGATCCGGAACACCCGCACCAGCGCCGCGGGTTCGCCGTCGAAGCGCGCCCATTGATCCGTTTCGGCGAACCCGTCGACGACCGTGGCGACATCGCCGAGCAGCAGCCGGCTGCCGTCCGGCCGCGTCAGCAGCGGGATCTGCTCGAACTCCGGCGCGCGGTAGGCCTGCCCCTTGCTGCGCACCAGCACCTCCTGCTCGCGCGTCTTGATCGTGCCGGCCGGCAGATCGAGCGACGAGCGGCGCACCGCGTCGGCGACCGCTTCGAACGTCAGGCCGTGCCGACGCAGGTCGGCTTCGCTGACCTCGATGGCGACTTCGTACGGTCGCACCCCGGCGACCTCCGCCTGCGAGATGTCCGGCAGCGCCGCCAGCTCGTCGCGCACGCGCTCCGCGACCCGTTTGATCGTGCGCTCATCGGCCGGGCCGTGCACGGCGACGTTGATGACCTGGCGGCGCAGCACGATCTCCTGCACGACCGGCCGCTCGGTGTCGACCGGGAACGTGTCGATCGAGTCGACGCGCGCCTTCACGTCGTCGAGCACGCGCCGGATGTCGGCGTCCTGCATGACCTCGATCGAGACCGCGCCGGCGTTCTCGGTCGCCGTCGACGTGACGCGCTCGACCCCTTCGATCCCTTCGACCTGTTCCTCGATCCGCGAGCAGATCGCCTCCTCGACCTCCTCGGGGGAGGCGCCGGGGTACTCCACGCCGACACTGATCACGTTCGCCGCGATCTCCGGGAACACCTCGGTCTTGACGGTCGGCAGCGTCAGCAGGCCGGCGGCGGCGATCGACAGCATCAACAGGTTCGCGGCAACGCCGTTTTGCGCGAACCAACCGGTGATCCCAGCGCGCATCGCTACTCCTTGACCGGAGCCGGTCGCACCAGCATCCCCTCGGTGGCCACCTCGAGGGTGGAGACGACGACGCGGTCGCCGGCAGCGAGCCCGCTGCGCACCAGCAGCCGGTCGCGCTCGGTGCGCAGCAGCTCGATCGTTCGTGAGTGCAGCCGATCTTCGGCGTCGACGACGTAGACCGTCCCGCCGCTGCGCAGCGCCGAGCGCGGGATCGCGACGATGTCCTCGAACGTGCGCCCGTGGATGCTCGCCTCGACGAACATCCCGACCGCCAGCGGGACGCTGCGCTGTTCGTCGTTGCGACCGTACGGATCCGGCACCTGCGCGACGACGTGCACCATCCGGGTGCGGGGATCGAGCTCCCCTTCGGTGCGCACGACCTGGCCGCTCCAGGAATGCATGCTGCCGGCGAACTGCACGCGGATCGTGACCGCCGGCCCTTCGGCGCCATCTCGTGCATCGAGCGGCAGCTCGAGGAAGCGCAGATCCTCGTCCGGGATCGGCAGCCGGATCTCGGCGAAATCGACCGCGTAGATCTGCGCCAGCGGCTCGCCGCGGTTGACGAACGCGCCGACGTCGACGAGCTGCTGGCGGACGCGACCGGCGTACGGCGCGGCGACCTCGGTCCGCGCGAGGTCCCGCTGGGCCTGCTCGAGCGCCGCTTCGGCGGCGCGCAGCAGCGCGCGTGCCTCGGCGAGCTGCGGCTCGCGCGCGACCAGCGGTGGGGGAGGTTCGTCGGAGCGGGACTTCCAGTCGCGGATCGCGGCGTCGGCTTCCGCCTCCTCCCAGAGCAGCGCACGCTTGGCGCGCGCGACTTCGGCCGTGCGCTGCTCGAGTGCGAGCCGGTAGTCGACGGACTCGATCCGCAGCAGGATCTCCCCGTCGGCGAAAAAGCCGCCGTCGCGGCACGCCGGCGCGACCTGCACGACGCGGCCGGCGACCTCCGCAGCCAGCGTGCTCTGCGTGCGCGGCGCGACCGTGCCGTGGGTGCGCACGTGGACCGTCTCGGCATGCGGCTGCGCGATCGTGACGCGCACGAACGGTGCCTGCCGCACCGGGGTCACCGGTTGTGGCTGTTCGCGGTTCAGGTACATCACGTACGCACCGGCGATCGCGGCGGCGATGACGAGGATCGGGAGGACCACTCCGAGCAGGATGCGCTTCATCTCATTCCTCGCCTTCCTCGCCGCCGGCGAATGGGCGGCCGGCCGGGCTGTCCGCCAGCGGGGACTCGAAGCCGCCGCCGAGCGCCAGATGCAGGTCGATCCGGACGTCGAGCCGCTCGCGCTGGACCGCGAGCAGCGCGCTGTCGGCGGTCAGCGAGCGACGCTGGGCATCGAGCAGCAGGGCCAGCTCGTCGAGCCCGCGGCCATAGCGGTCTTCCGCACTCTGCAGCGCCGCCGCCGCGGCCTGCGAAGCGCGGCGCAGATGGGTTTCGCGCTGCGCCAGCAGCGCTTCGGCGGCGAGGGCTGCCTCGACTTCGCCGAACGCGGCCAGCGCGACGGCGGCGTAGTCGTGCACCAACGCCTCGGCACGTGCGCGGGCCAGGTCCACCTCGCCTTGCAGGCGCCCGCCTTCGAACACCGGCTGCGCGAGGCCGCCGACGATGCTCCAGACGAAGAAGTCCGGATCGAGCAGGTCGGTGAACTCCTGCGTCGACGTCCCGGCCGTCGCCGTCAGTGCGAGCCGCGGGTACAGCGCCGCGACCGCGGCCGCGATGCGTTGGTCCTGCGCTGCCAACCGGCGCTCCGCCGCGATCAGGTCCGGCCGCCGCGTCAGCAGCTCGGCCGGCAGGCCGATCGGGATCGCGCCCCCCGGATCCGGGAGATCGCCGGCACTCGCAACGGCGCCGGCCGGGTAGCGGCCGAGCAGGATCTCGAGCAGCCGTGTCGCGCGCTCGTACTGCTCGCGCCGCGCTTCGAGCAGCGCCTGCGCGGCGGCGAGGTCGGACTCCGCGAGCCGCAGATCGAGCGACGGACGCGTGCCCCCCTCGAACCGCCGCCGCGCCTGCTCGGTCGTGCGCGAGTAGGTCTCGACCGTGCGTCCGGCGAGCTCAACCTGCAGCCGTGCTTCGCGCAGCGCGAACCAGGCCCGCGCGACCTGGCCGGCCAGCGACTGGGCCAGGAATGCGTAGTCGGCCGCCGCCGCTTCGAACTGGCCGGCCGCGGCGCTCTGCTCGGCACGGACCCGGCCCCACAGATCCACCTCCCAGGTCGTCGTCAGCGAAGCACCCCAGGTCGTCGTCGTCGTCGACAACACGCGGCTGCCACCGCCAGGGATCGGGAAGCCGATGAAGTTGCGCTTGCTGCGCGCGGCGTCGAGGTTTGCGTGCAGCGTCGGGTACAGCGCGGCGCCGGCGATCCTGGCTTCGATCCCGGCGGCATCGACCCGCGCCGAGGCGGCGCGGAGATCGCGGTTCGCGGTGAGCGCCTCGGTGACGAGGGCGTCGAGCTCCGGGTCGCCAAAGCGCTTCCACCACAGGTGATCGACGCTGCCGTCGGCCCCCGCGGCAGCGAGCCATTGCTCCGGCATCCCTGCGGGCAGCTCGAGCGGTTGTGGTGGCGGCGGCGTCATCGCGCAGCCGGCGCAGACGGCGCAGGCGAGCAGCTCGACGGGGGTGAGCATGCGTCGGTTCGTCATGACGAGGCCTCCTTCGCGGCGTCTGCCGGCAACGGCGCATGGAACCCGGCGGCGGCATACGGCACGAGCCGCTCGAGGACTGCATCGACGTCGCTCGTGTCGCACAGTCCCGACGACACGCGGCACAGCCGGTGTCCGTCGTTCATCGTGTGGAACATCGCGCCCAGCATGAAGTGCGCGCGCCACCACAGCTCGGTCAGCGGCAGCTCTGGCAGCGCCCGCTGCAGCGCGGCGAGATAGCGGCGCTTGACCGTTTCGAACTCCTGCTCCAGCTTGCGGCAGAGCTCGTCCCCTTCGGCGTGCATGCGACCGATCACGCGCAGGAAGCGCGCCGCGGCCGGATCCCGCGCCAGTTCCAGCGCCGGGCGCAGGAACGCCTCGAGCACCGGTTCGAGCGGAAGCTGGCGCTCGCCATGCAGCTGTTCGATGCGATCGAGCCCCGCGAGCCGGCGCGCGTTCATCGGTGCCACGCGCCGCTGGAACATCGCGAGGTACAGCAGCTCCTTCGAACCGAAGTGGTAGTTCGCGGCGGCGAGGTTCACGCCGGCTTCTGCGGTGATCGCGCGCAACGAAGCGGCGGCGAAGCCTTGCTCGCCGAACACCCGCTCGGCGGCGTCGAGCAGGCGGGTCTTCGTGTCTGCCGGGTCCATGGGGCGGCGGAGGCTAGGCAGCCCGGACGGACGTTTCAAACGATCGTTCGAATCGCGCCGCGAAAAAACGCCGGCGACGCACCGCGGGGTGTCACGTGGCAGGGTGCTCTTTCCGCGATGCGCCGCCGACTTGCTCGGAGGCTGGAACCCCTCGCCTCACGGTTCCGGTATGCGGACCCATGGGCCAGGAGCTCGGACCCCTCGCGCTGGACGACCGGATGTGAAGAAAGCAACGCATGTGCCGCCGGCGCGACGGGCTGCGCCATGGCGCGATCCGCCTCCATCCGGATCCGCGGAAATCCTGGATTCCAGAGGACTTACGGGCTGCGTCCTTGCACGGCGCGGGTGCAGTGGTTGCGGCCGCTGCGACACCAACAGGCATGGTGGACAGCCGTCGATTTGGCAGTACGGCCGCAACCTGCAAAGAATCCTTCACCCCTGTGCCGGCTTGTGCGCGGCGATCGTCGGGCGCGAGATCCCGAGCAGCCTGGCGGCCGCGCTCTGGTTGCCGGCGACCCGGCGCAGCGTCTCCGCGATCGCCTCCTCCTGGATCCGGCGCATCGTCGGCATCGGGTCGGGGAACTCGATCCTGGCGACCGAGGTGGCGGCCGCGCGCACTTCCGGCGCGAGCTGCGCCACGATCCCCTCCAGCGACAGCACCGGTCCCATGCTGCGCGCGGCGGCGTCGAACAGCAGCGCCTGCAGTTCGCGCACGTTGCCGGGCAGTTCGAGGTTGCGCAGGTACGTGAACAGCTCCCGTGGCACCTGCGGCGGGGTCTTGCCGAGATCGGCGGCCGCCTGCCGGACGAACAGGTCCGCGAGCAGCTCGAGGTCATCCGGCCGCTCGCGCAGCGGCGGCACCTGCGCCAGGTACGACCGCAGCCGGAAGTACAGATCCGGCCGCAGCCGCTTCGGGTCGCGATGCGTCGCCGCAACGATCCGCGCATCCAGCCGCAGCCGTCGGTCGCTGCCGAGCGCGTAGTACTCCCCTTCCTGCAGCAGCCGCAGCAGCTTGACCTGTGAGGCTTCGCTGAGGTCGCCGATCTCGTCGAGGAACAGCGTCCCCTTGGCCGCCGCTTCGACGAGCCCGGCGCGGTCGCGGTCGGCGCCGGTGTAGGCGCCGCGGACATGGCCGAACAGCGTGTCGGCGAACACGGTGTCGTCGAGCCCGGCGACGTTGACGGCGACGAACGGACCGGCGCGGCCGCTGGTCTCGTGCAGCGCACGCGCGAGCAGCTCCTGGCCGGTGCCGGTCTCGCCGACGATCAGCACCGGGTGGTGGCTGCGTGAGATCGCCTCGAGATAAGCGAACAGCCGCAGCATCTTCGGATCCGCCGTCACGATCGATGCGAACGCCGGCGGCCGGTCGACCGGATCGACCAGGAAGCTCTGCCGCAGATGGTCCGCCTCGAACAGGAGCGCCGAGTGCTCGAGCGCGACCTCGATCGTCGCGATCAACTGCTCCGGCACGACCGGCTTGACGAGGTAGTCGACAGCGCCGGCCTTGATGCAACGGATCGCCTTGCGCACGTCGTCCTCGGCCGTCACGACGACGACCGGCAACGCCGGATGCGTGGTCAGGATCGACTGCAGCAGCCGTTCGCCGTCGATGTGCGGCATCAGCAGGTCGAGCAGGACCAGGCGCACGTCGCCGGCCGCGAGGCGGCGCTCGACCTCGCGCGGATCGCTGATCCCTTCGACCTGCTCGAAGCCGCGGCTGCGCAACAGGCGCTGTGTGCCGTGCAGCGCCGGCAGCTCATCGTCGACGACGAGCACGGTGCGCGCGGACACGCTCACGGCGACCCCTCGGCCGTCGCCGGCAGGTGCAGCCGCGCGGTCGTCCCGCTGCCGACGGTGGACTCGAGCTCCAAGCGCCCGTGATGATCCTCGGCGATCCGCGCGACGATCGACAGGCCGAGACCGACCGCGCCGAGTTCCCGCCGGCTGGTGAAGAACGGATCCATCACGTGCGGCAGGTCCGCCGGCGGGATCCCGCGCCCCTGGTCCCGCACTTCGACGACCACCTCGCGCGCGCCGGGGTCGATGCGCGTCAGGACGCGGATCTCCTGCGTCGGATCGGTCAGCGACTGGCAGGCGTTCAACAGCAGGTTCAGCACAGCCTGTTCGAGGCGGCGGGCGGTGCCGTGCACCGCCGGCAGCTCTTCCGCGAGCTGGATCCTGAGGTTCCCGGTCGCATAGCGCAACGTCGCTCCGAGCATGCTGACCGCCAGTTCGACGACGCGGTTGAGGCCCACCGGGCCGGTCGAGCCCGGGCCGGAGTCGCGTGCGTAGCTGCGCAGCTGGCCGATCAGGTTGGCGATCCGCGTGGTGCCGAACTCGATCTCGTCCAGCAGCGCCGGCAGCTCGCGCTGCACCTCGGCGAATGGAAGGTTCCCCAGCCGCAGCGCCGGCGTCTGCGCCGCGCGGGCGGCGAGGATCGGTTCGGCATCGCGCCAGCAGTGGCGCAGCAGCGGCAGGTTCAGCAGGATCGAGTGCGTGGGATTGTTGATCTCGTGCGCGAGACCGCCGACCAGCGTGCCGAGTGCCAGCACCTTCTCCGCCTGCGCCAGCTGGTCGCGCTGCAGTGCCTGCATCCGCTCGGCCGCGCGCCGCTCGCTGATGTCGAGGATCGAGCCGCGGACGAGCCGCCGGCGCTGATCCGGGACGTGCACGAGCCGGACCTCACACGGGAACACGCGCCCGTCGCGGTCGCGGTGGATCCACTCGAAGTCCACGCGCCGGTCGCGCAGCGCCTGTTCGATCCGCATGCGCACGGCTGCCGGCGGATCCGGCAGCGCAGGCGTGCCGGCCGGGGTCAGCTCCACCGGACCGATGCCGAGCAGTTCCTTGCGCGACAGGCCGAACATCTCGCACGCGCTGCGGTTGCAGTCGACGAACCGTCCGGTGTCGCAGTCGAGCAGCACGATCGCTTCGTAGGCGTTCTCGGCCAGCGTGCGGTACCGCTGCTCGCTCTCGCGGAGCGCCGCCTCGGTTGCGACCCGCTCGCTGATGTCACGGTCGAGGCCGCGGTAGCCATGGAACACGCCATGCCCATCGAACACCGGGGCTGCGCTCGATTCGATCGCGCGCAGTTGCCCGCCGCGGTGGTGCGCCTGGAAGCGCAGCCCGGAGTACGCCTCGTGCTCGCGCAGCATCAGGCGCGCCGACGCGAGCAACCGCTCACGATCCGGTGGCTGCGTGATCGCGGTCAGGAACTCTTCGTACGGCCGGCCGGTGAACTCGCTGGCCGGGAAACCGAACAACGCCAGCGTGCCGGAGCTCTGGTAGCGGAGGACGCCCTGCTCGTCGATCTCCCAGACCAGGTCGTCGTGTCCTTCCAGCAGCTGGCGCAGGTGCTGCTCGCTGCGCCGCACGCGTTGCAGCTCACGCTCCGCCGCGTCACGCCGCTGCGTGTGGGCCCGCACGCTGCGCCAGGCGAGCAGGTGCACGAGCAGGGCGCCCGCGAGGAACGCCAGCGTCAATGCGGTCCACCCGGTGTCGATCGCCGGCGCGTCGCCGTGCTGTGCCGCGCCATGGCCTGGGAGCACGGCCAGCGACAGAAGGCACGGGATCAGGGGCACGGTGGTTTCGCGTGGAGGCGGCCATGATGCAGAGGGTCCGGTCCCGGATCGAGACGCACGCCGGGTGAATTCGGTCCCGGGATGGCGCATCGCACGCCCGCCGGCCGCCGGCCTGGCGCATGCGTGCGCAGTAGACTTCTGCGCCATGCGGCGTCCGCTCGTAGAGCTGTTCCCGTTGCGTCGAGGCGCGCACCCGCGCCGCGGCGACGGGATGTGCGCCATGGAGATGGTGGCGTGGCTCGCCGGCGAAGCGCACAGCGATCAGCCGGACTGCGCGAGCCCGGTGCTCGCGGCGCTGGTCCGCGCGATCAACGACCGGCTCGCCAGCGACTCGGAACGAGAGCGTCTGCTGCGGCCGCTGGTCCCGATCCTCGTCAACACGCGCAGCGACAGCGGGACCGAACGCGCGCGCGCTCTCGCGATCGTGGACTTCGTACTGCGGCGGCTCGAGGCCGGCCCGGTCGGACCGCAGCAGCGGGACGCGGCGCTGTGGCTGCTCAAACGCGCGACGTCGCACGATGCACCGCAGGCATGGATCGCAGGTGCCGTGCACGTGCTGGCGAAGCCGGAGGATCTGATTCTGCTCGTCGAGCAGGTTCAGGCGATCGCGCAGGTCTCGGGGACCAGCTCGCGCAGCGCGCGCGCCAACGCCTCGTAGTCCTCGCGGCGGTTGTAGATCTGCGCCGACAGGCGCAGATGCCAGCGGCCGGCCGGCCAGCCCATCAGCGGCACTTCGATCCCGGCGCGGTCGAACAGCGCGCGTTGCAGCGGGTGCAGCATCAGTGGCGGCGCCGGCGGGGTGCGCGGCGTGCCGGGCAGCGGCAACGACGCGAGCGAGCCGAGCATCGCGTCCGGACATGGCGGTTCGGTGCCCAGCGCCGGTGCCACGATGGCACGCGCGGCACACGCGAGGGCGTGGTTGTGCGCGCGCAGCGCCTCGAAGCCACCTGGCAGCAGCCGCTGCAGGAACCGGATCGCCGCCGGGACGCACAGCCACGGGGTCGGGTCGCAGGTGCCACCCCAGTCGAACAGCAGCCGGAACCGCGAGCGGTCGCTGCGCGGTGAGTTCCACCCGTGGCTGATCGCCATCGGCGCGAGCGGTTGTTGGCGGTCGCGCCGCACGTGCAGGAACGCGGCACCCTTCGGTGCACAGAGCCACTTGTGGCAGTTGCCGGTGTAGTAGGCGGCGCCGAGCCGGTCGAGCTCGAGGCGCAGCATGCCGGGCGCATGCGCGCCGTCGACCAACGTGTCGATCCCACGCTCGCGCAGTGCCGCCACGATCGGCTCGACCGGGACCAGGATCCCGCTCTGGCTGGTGACGTGGTCGATCAACACGAGCTTCGTGCGTGGCGTCACCGCGGCGAGCACGCCGGCGACGACTTCGTCCGGGCCGGACAGCGGCCACGGCACGTGCGCCACCGTGACCTGCGCGCCGGCCCGCGCCGCGTGGTGGCGGACCGCGTTCGCGCAGGCGTTGTACTCGTGGTCGGTGATCAGAATCTCGTCGCCGGGCGCGAGGTCGAGACCTTGCAGCACCGTGTTGACGCCGGCCGTCGCGTTCGGGACGAACGCCAGGTCGTCCGGATCGGC
The DNA here is from genome assembly GCA_964483245.1 of uncultured candidatus Brocadiaceae bacterium. Taxonomy (GTDB): domain Bacteria; phylum Planctomycetota; class UBA1135; order UBA1135; family UBA2386; genus CAZABP01. Next base: position 160,243 of record CAZABP010000002.1, read on the forward strand.
GCCGACGAACGCTGCGAGCGACGAGCGGGCAGCGTCGAGCATCGGCTCGAGCTCACGGTGCAGGAACAGCACCGGCTCGCGTTCGAGCCGGTCCCGCAGCTCCTGCTGCAGTTCGAGCACCGGCCGCGGGCAGGCGCCGAACGAGCCGTGGTTGAGAAAGCGGATCTCCGGATCGAGCGTCCAATGCTGCCGCGCTTCGAGTGATTCCGGAGGGAACGACACGGGTTGCATCGGGGGCGGGATCCTACGGGCGCGGAGGATCGTTCGCCTGTGGCTCGACTCGCGGCCACGGCCCGCCCGGCGGCCAAACGCCCACAGTCGCCCGTTCGCTGCGGAGATCCGCAAGCACCGGCGAAAGGAACGCATCGAGCGTCCGCGCGCATTCGTCGGCGAAGTCCTCGGGCACCACGATCCGAGCGCGCCTGGCGAACGCGCGCACCTGCGCGGGCCGAGAGGGGTTGTCCCAGTACGCCCTGGTCAGCCCGATGGGCGACTCCGTCGGAATCGGCGTTCGGCGACGCTCGAACGTTCTTCGCACCGCCTCGACCACGGTCGCACGGTCGAACTCGAACCGAGATGCCAGATAATGAAGGTCGAAGAAGTCCTTGATCCGGCTGTTCCGGTCGCCGAGCACCACCATCGCCTCGAGCTTCTCTGCGACCACGGCCTCACGCGGGTACGCGAGCAGTTCGGGAGCCGGGAACTCGAGCAAAGTCGGAAAGGTGCAGTTCTGCGGCGCCGGCCAGACGGCGTCGCCGACGCCCATGTCGACCTGGAGCATGAGGCGCGCCTTGCCGCAGCGCGCTGGCAGGATGGCCCGCGTGCCGGCGTACTCATCCTCGGCGCGGATCGCCTCGATGCGGATGCGCTCGCCGTCGAACTCCACCGCATCAGCCGGGACCGAGGTCGCGACGATCGCGCGGAGGTCCTCGCGGATCGCGTCGGACGCGCCGTCGCCCCGGCGCAAGAGGTCGAGATCGAGCGTGGCTCGATACGGCCGGTCGGACCAGAGCCGCAGCAGCATCGCTCCCTTGAGCACGAAGCGGTCGCGGCGATCGGAGACGGCGAGCCGGTAGAGGAAGCGTTCCAGGCAGTAGCTCGTCAGCAGGGTCTGTTAATCGTCGCCCGTCAGCCTGGCCCGGTTCAGAAGGCGCGCGGCGACGGAGGCGGCGAGGTTGGCCTTGCCGTTCATGCGATCGCGTCCAGGTAGGGCTGCATGACCCGCGTGACGCGGCAGATCCGGGCGAAGCGGGCGAGGTCCGTGGCACCTCCCCGGTGGTTGCGACTGAAGTCGCGCAGGGCCTCGACGGCGACGTCGACGCCGATCTTGTTCCGGTACTTGAAGCAGTCGGCGACTGTCTTCGCGGGGGAGTAGATACGGATCGTGACGCCCTCGATGCGGTGCTCCTCGATGCCTTTGCTGAGGGCCTCGCCCGAGAACCGCGCTACGCGCAGGCGGGGATGGTCCAGGCGCGGGCGGCGTGCCTTCTCGGGCAGCGCGATCCAGACCTCCGCGGGGGACTGGGTCGTCAGCCGGTGGAACCGCAGCGCCGTCAGGAGGCAGAAGACCCCGTCGGGCACGCGCTTGGCGACTTGCGCCAGCGTGTGCTCGGCCGTGAGGGCGTGGCGGGCAGTCACGTAGATGCCCCGGGCCTCTCGAACGACCAGTCCCTCCTCCACCAAGCGCGCGAGCTGCGCGCGAGTGATGCCGTGGGTCTCGAGATCCCTCGGGCGGGTGAGCCCCTTCTCCCGGATCAGCTTCAGCGCTCGATCCCTGCTCGTCCTCGGCATGCCGGGGACGATACGAAACGTCGGGGATTCAATGCAACCCCCGACCTTTCGGATCTCTCGCCGCCGCGCGCGGAAAACGTCTGCACACGGCAAGGCGTGTCGATCTCGGGTGGGAGCAGTCGGCCCACCCGCCGGTCACCTCCGCGGGGCGAGGACTGTGCGGACCGCTCTTCTGAAGCGGACCTCTTTCTCGTGGCCGGCGAGCGTGAGATCGAGCATCAGGCGCGAATCGCAGCCTTCGTCGAATCTCAATCGGCCTCCGCCTGTACCAGCTCCGCCAGCTCCCGGATCGTCGCCGGGCCGTGGCCGGCGAAGTGGTTGTTCGCATATGCGAACACCTCCGGCACGTGTTGCATCATCCGGCGGATCACGTCGGCCCAGCGCAGCAGCCGCGGGCCGTGGTCGACGACGATCCGGTCGAACCGGTCGGTCTTCTCCTCGACCGCCTTGCGATCCCCGATCAGCCGCACATAGCTGAAGTCGGTCGTGACCGGATCGAACCCGTACTCGTCGGGATGTGGCATGTAGACGAGATCGACCAACACGAGTGCTGCCCGATGACGGCGCAGGATCTCGAGCAGCGGCGGCTTCAACCAGCTCTTGTTGCGCAGCTCGACCGCATAGCGGAAGTCGTCCGGCAACAGGCCGAGGAACGCATCGAGCCGTTCGAAGAACGGCCCCGGCCCGGGGAACACCTGACGGTTGAAGTACGGGAACTGCAGCACGAGCGGCCCGCGGCGGTCACCGAGGCGCCGCATCACGTTCAGGAACTGCTCCAGCTCGTCGCCGACGACCTCGGGCACCAGCACGCGCTCCGGATCCGGCTTCTGCTCCTTGCCGCCGTGCGTGATGGAGCCGGGGAACTTCGCCGCCAGCAGGAAGCCGGGCGGGGTTTTCTCGACCCAGCCGTCGACCATCCGCGCCGGCGGGATCCGGTAGTACGTGGAGTCCGCCTCGACGGTGTCGAACTGCGTCGCGTAGTGGCGCAGGTAATCCCCGGCGGCGGTGCCCACGGGATAGAACGCCCCCTCCCAGCTCTTCTCCGACCAGCTCGACGTGCCATAGCGGAAGCGACCCACGTCCGGATCCTACGCCTGGAACGCGGCGATCGATGCGGGGAGACTGCGGCGTGTGGAACCGCAGAAGGTGATCACCCGGGCGCTGGTCTTGTCCGGTGGTGGAGCGCGCGGCGCGTTCCAGATCGGCATGCTCGACGAGCTGATCGGGACGCTCGGGCTCGACTTCCAGATCCTGCGTGGGGTCAGCGTCGGCGCGCTGAACGCTTCCTATCTGGCGCAGGCCGGCGGCGGCATCGACGCGCTGCGCGAGCGCGCGCAGGGGCTGCTGCAGGTCTGGCTCGGCATGACCGGCAACCGCGACGTCTACACGAAGAACTTCGGCGGCTTCGCGCGCGTCGCGATCGGTGGCGACAGCAGCTACTCGTTCGCGCCGCTGCGCCGGATGATCGAGCGGACGCTCGATCTGGCGGCGCTCGAGGCGTCACCGCGCGATTTCCGGATCGGCACGGTTTCGCTGGTCTCGGGTGAGTACGCCGAGTGGACGGCGAAAGGGCGCGCGGACTTCATCGACCGTTTGATCGCGTCGTCGTCGATCCCGGTCCTGTTCCCGTTCGTCCGGTTCGCCGCCGAGCAGGACCTGCTCGTCGATGGTGGCGTGCGCGACGTCACGCCGCTCGGCAGCGCGTTCGACGGCGACCCCCCGCCGGACGAGATCTGGATCCTGCTGGCCAGCAAGCTGCAGCGCGTCGGCGGCAAGCTGCCGCGTGCGGCGAGCCTGCGCCGTGAGTACCCGCAGTGGGACGACAACTGGCTCGGGACGCGCGTGAGCGGGCTGACGGTACTGGCGCGTGCGATCGACCTGCTGACCGACGAGATCTTCCTGAGCGACATCCGCGAGGCGCTCGCCTGGAACGAGATCGCGCACGCGATCGACGTTGCGTGTGCCCACGGCGACGATCCTGCCATGGCCGGCGTGCACGCATGCCTGCACCAGAGGCTCGGACGGCGCTACGTGCCGCTGTACGTGCTCGCGCCGCAGCAGCTGTTCGGCAAAGATAACTCGGCGCTCGAGTTCGATCCGGGCGCGATCCGTGCCGCGATCGACCATGGTCGCGAGATCGCGCGCGACCGCAGCCGGTGGTTGTGGCCGCCGGCAGAGCCGGTCATCGTCGCAGGCGACTCAGCAACACGACCACCGCCATGACCGCGACGGCCGCCTGTCCGGGCGGCAGGTCGCTTTCGTGCGCGACGAGCAGACCGACCAACGTCTGCGCGGCACCGAGGAAGGGCGCGAGCCAGATCACGCCGGCGAGGCTTCGCGCCAGCGAGCGCGCGGCGAGCACCGGCAGGATCGTCGCACCGAACGTGAACACCAGGCCGGCCGCGTGGATCGCGAAGCCGGTCACGATGCCCACCGCGGCGCCGATCGCCCAGTCGTAGCGCGCAACGCGCAGGCCGAGCACCTGCGCCGTGACCGGGTCGAGCGTCCACAGCAGCAGCCGATCGCGCAGCGCGACGGCCGTGCCGCCGGCGAGCCCCAGCAGCAACGCCGCGATGCCGACGTCCCACGGTGACGCGCCGAGCAGCGTCGACAGCATCAGGCGGTGCACTTCGGCGAGACCGTGCGGATCGTGGGTCAACACGAGCACCGCGCCGCTGCCCGCGGCGAGGAAGATCCACGCCGCGCGCGCCTGCAGGCCACTGCCGCTCTGCGTCTGGCCGCGGGCGGTCGCGATCGCGGCGGCGACCGCTGCCAGCATGCCGCCGGCCAGCGCGAAGCTCTCATCGTGCGACACGCCGCCGGCCGACTCGCCCAGGCCGAGCGCGAGCACGACCGCGATGCCGAACGTCGCCGACTGCCCGATCGCCGCGCTCAGGAACACCTGCTCCCGCGCGACCAGCAGCACGCCCGCGATCGGCAGCAGCGCGCCGAGCAGCAGGCCGGTGGTCCAGGCCTCGGCGAACAGCGACCAGGCGTCGAGGAACCGATCGAGCATCAGCGCCCGCCGATCAGCTCGACCTTCAGCTCCGCCGCGGCGAGCATGCCGGCCGCAGCGCCACACAGCACGCGGTCCCCGTGCACGAGCGCCACGTGCGTCGCGAACTCGCGCGCCAGCTCGAGGTCGTGGCTCGCGTGCAGCATCGCGAGCCGGCGCTCCTGCCGCAGCGCCTCGAGGTCCTGCGCGAGCTGGCGCGAAGCGCGCGGATCCAGGTTCGCGGTCGGCTCGTCGAGCAGCAGCAGGTCCGGCTCCCGCGCCAGCGCGCGTGCGACCAACACGCGCCGCCGCTGGCCGAGCGACAGCAGGCGCCAGTCGGACCCAGCCAGGGCTTCGAGCCCGACGCAGCGCAGCGCGGCGGCGATGCGCTGCGTTCGCGCGGCACCGTCCAGGCGTAGCCCGACCAATCCGAGTGTCACCAGCTCCGCCACGGTCGCCGGCAGGCTCGGGAACATCCGATGCTCCTGCGGCACGAACCCGAGCCGGCTGCGGTCGGCGATGCCGGCGGCGCGGCGGAGCGTGCCGGCGAGTGCCGGCAGCAGCCCGACCAGCGTCGCCAGCAGCGTGGTCTTGCCGCTGCCGTTGCGCCCGAGCAGGAACCAGGTCTGCCCCGGCTCGATGCGCCAGGAGATCCCGCGCAGCAGCGGTGTGCCGCGTCCGACCACGAGTCCTTCGACCTGCAGCAGCGGCTCGGTCACTGCGCCTGCCCGAGCGCCGCGACGATCGCCCGCACGTTGTGATCGATCATCGCAACGTAGTCCGTCGCGCCTGGCCGGGCGCCGGTCTGGTGCGCCATCGCGGCGATCCGTGCGCCGGTCTTGCGGGCGACGAACTCGGCGTGCCGCGCCGAGAAGTACGGCACGCTCAGGATCACGCGCACCTGCTCGGCCTGCATCCGCCGCGTCAGCTCCTCGAGGTGGCCGGTCGTCGGCGCGATGCCCGGCTTCGGTTCGAAGAACCCGATCACCTCCAGGCCGAACCGCGCCGCGAAGTACGGCCACAGGTCGTGGTCGGCGACGAGCTTGGCACCGGCATACGGACGCAGCGCGCCGAGCCAACCGCCGAGCTGGTCGAGTTGGCCCTGCTCGGTAAGGAACGACTGCAGCCGCCCGTGCTGCTGCAGCAGTGCGAGCTTCTCGACGTCGTAGGTGCCAGCGAGTTGCTCGCCCACCAGCGCGCCCGCGATCCGCTCCCGCAGCTCGTCGTAGCGCTTGCCGAACGCGTCCCGCGCCTCCGGTCGCAGCCGCGACAACGCATCCCGGATCTGGCCGGCGACCTGCAGGCCGCGCACCGGGTCGAGCAGATAGTGCGGATTGCCGTACGCGTGCACGTCACCGAGCGCGCGGTCGACGATGCCGGACGGCACGCCGAGCGTCTGGATGCCGTCGCCGGCGACCAGACGTCCGGCGCCGCCGCGCAGCACGTTGCCGTTGCGGGCCTGGCCGGTCAGCACCGGCAGCCAGCCGACCTCGAGATCGAGCCCGACGTCGACCAGCAGATCGGCATCGTGCAGCGCGCGGATCATGCTCGGCCGCGCATCGAGGAAGTGTGGGTCCTCGACCCCCTTGGTGAACGTCGTGACCTCGACCAGCGGACCGCCGATCGACGCGACCAGGCTCGCGAGGTCCGGCGTCGTTGCACAGACGCGCAGCGGCTGCTGTGCGGGGAGCAGCGCGAGCAGCGCAGGCAGCAGGAGCAAGTGCTTCATCTCAGTACACATGGGCAGGGTGCTTGCCGATCAGGACTTCGAACGTCAACCAGACCGAATGCGCGTCGTCGGCGAGCCAGTCCGCGTCGTCGTAGTTGTATTGCAGCCGGATGCGGGAGTACTCGCTCGGGTGCCACGCGAGCAGCGGCGAGATCCGCAGGCGGTCGGCTCGATAGGGATCTCCGCTGGGGCCGACCAGCTGATCGTTCTCGGCGTCGTAGTTGTCGCCGCTGCCGCTGCCCCATTCGGCGCGCAAGCCAGCCGCCCAGTTGCGCTGGAAGCCCCACAGCCCCTGCACGTAGCAGCCCCAGTCCCGGAGCGTGTCGCCAGGGACCAGGAAGTCGTCGTTCGGATCCAGCGGGTCGTTCTCGTCGGTCTGCTCGGCGGCGCGGAAGCGACGGGCCAGGACCTCTGCCTCGAACAGGAAGAACGGCCAGCCACCTTCGGCGTCCGGCGGCCGCCACTTCCAGACCAGGTCGGCGCCGTACACCACGGTCTCGCCGTCGTCGCCGGTTGCGTTCGGCCCGAACAGCACCGACGCGCCGAGCTGCATCGAGCTGTCCGCTCCGATGTCGAACCCGGTCACCGCACGGCCGAGATAGACGAAGTCGTTCCAGCTCTTCACGTCGCGCTCGGCGAACGCGCGGCCGCCGATCGGACGCTCCCCGTACACCTCGTCGTTGGCGAGGAAGCTGGTCATCGTCTCGCCATTTGCGTTCTGCACGCCGAAGTGCAGCTCGGTGAACGTCTTCCATGGCGCCAGCCAGGCGAGACGGGCCCCCGGCGCGCGCATGCCGTCGCCGCCGAACACGCGCGTGTGCGCGAACGGCTGATCGACCCAGTGCCACGCGTGCGGATGCCGGGGATTCAAGCGGCCGAACTCGGTGAACATCTGCCCGACTTCGAGCTGGAGGCCGGCTGGCAGTGACGTCGTCGTCAACGTCGCCTCCTCGAGCTCGGTGATCGTTTCCCCTTCGATCGGGTCGATCGCGGTGATCAGGTACGCCTCGGCGCGGAAGTACGGATCCACGGCGCCGACCAGCCCCAGTTCCGCCTGTTGCAGCGTGAAGCCGCGCTTGCGTGGATCGTGCGCGCCACCCTGCAGATCTCCGAGCGCAGAATCACGCTCCGTCGAAGTGCCGACGCTGGTGATGATGTCGAGCGAGACGTCGAGCAGCTGGAACGTCCCACGGGTGGAAGCTGGTGGGAGCGGAACAGGGCGCTGCGGATCGTTCACCGGCAGCTCGGTGAGCGCGCGCTCGAGCGCAGCACGTCGTGCGGCGTCGTTCTGCGCGTGCAGGAGGTTCGGGAACACGGCGCTGCCGAGCACCGGCAGCGCCAACAGCCAATGGGTACGCATCGAGAGACTCCTGGTCGGGGACGCGGAACGGAGTCCGGCAGCGAGGACGCTCCCCGCGGCGAAGTCGGACCCGATCCGTGCTGGCGATCAGGAGGCGGTCGGAGGACCGCGGGCCGGATGCGAGAGGTCGAGGGGGCGCGTGGGCGGGGCAGCCCGACGCGCCGGCGTGGCGGGCCGTGCCGCGACGATGCGCTGCGCGAGGTCCGCCGGCGCCGGCGCTGGCTCCGGCTGGATGCGAAGGAGTGCGCAGACTGCGCAGTCTTCGTCGGCCGCCGCCGCTGGTTGCTCCGTGGGCGCGGAGTCGCCGTCGCAAGCGTGCGTGCAGTCCGCATGCGCCGCGGCCGGCAGCACGTGCCCGTGCGCGTGCCCGTGCGCGTGCACGAGCCCGTGCGCAACCGGGAACAGGCACTGCAGCAGGATCAGCAGCAGTGCGAGTGCGGTGCGCAGGCGCCGGTCGGCCCAGGACATCGGCGGGGAGGCTAGAGCCTCAGCGCGAAGATGCAACCGGGTTGCGGTTACCCGTGCGGCGGACGCTCTGGCTGCGGCTGCTGCGGCTGCTCCGGCGGCGCGGGCGCCGGCTCCCAGCCGCCGCCGAGCGCGCGGTAGAGCTGGATCAGTGCCAACCACTGGTCGCGCACCGCCTCCGCCTCGTTGAGCTCGGCGTCGAACAACTGCCGCTGCGCATCCAGCACATCCAGATACGGCGCGACGTCGCCGCGGTAGCGCAGCTCGGCCAGCGCCAGCACCTGGCGTTGCGCGCCGACGCGCGCGGTCTCTTCGCCACGCCGGTCGCCGGTCTTGCGGTAGCCGATCAACCCGTCCTCGACTTCGCGCAGCGCCTGCAGGATCGCCTGCTCGTAGCGCAGCAGGAACTGCCGGTGTTGCGCCTCCGCCACTTCGACGCGGCTCGTGTTGCGGCCGGCGTTGAAGATCGGCTGCAGCAGGTCGGCGCCGATCGACCAGCTCCGCGCCGGCGCGCCGGCGAGGTCGCTGAGCTCCTCGCTCTCGAACCCGAAGAACCCGGTCAGCGAGATCGTCGGGTACAGCAACGCCTTCGCTTCGCCGATCCGCGCGTTCGCCGAGACCAGCTCCTGCTCGGCGGCGCGCAGGTCCGGCCGTCGTTCGAGCAACTGGGACGGCAGACCGGCCGGGATCTGCGGCGGGAGCTGCATCTCGGCCGGCGTCTGGCCGCGCGCGATCGATCCAGGGTTCTGGCCGAGCAGCACGTTCAGCTCGTTCTCCTTCTGGCCGATCTGCCGCTCGAGGTCGTGCACCTGCGACGCCGTGCGGTGCACCTCACCTTCCGCCTGCCGCAGGTCCAGCTCCGACGTGATGCCGCCTTCGAACCGGACGCGCACCAGGTCACGGTACTGCTGCCGTGAACGGAGCGTGTCCTGCGAGATCGCGAGCCGCCGGTCCAGATCGCGGAGCTGCACGTACGCACCCGCCACCTCGGCGACGAGCGCGATCACCACCGAGCGCCGCGTCTCCTCGGCGGCGTACATCAGCGCCTGCTCCGCCTCGGTCGCGCGCCGGATCCGCCCGAACAGATCCAGCTCCCAGACCATCGAGACGCCGACACCGTAATAGCTGCGCTCGTTGTCGATGCCGGGGATGGAACCGACCGCGGTCTCGCTGCTGATCCGCTCACGCCCGGCGGCGGCGACCGCATCGACGGTCGGGAACAGCTCCGAGCGCGCGAAGCCGAACCGCGCGCGCGCCTCCTCGATCCGCGCGACTGCGATCTGCAGGTCCTGGTTCCGGTCGAGCGCGGTCTGCACGAGCTGTTGCAGGACCGGATCCTGGAACAGCTCCCACCACGCGAGGTTCGCCAGGCTCTCTGCCTGCGCGGCGGTCAGCTCGCGCCAGCCTTCGGGCAGCGGGACCTCCGGCCGTTCATAGTCCGGGCCGACCGTGCACGACGTCGCCAACACCAACAGCGCAGCGGGACCGAGCGGCCGCACCATGTCAGTGCCCCTCCGGCGCGGGTTTCGGAGTCGTCGCTGGTGCCGCCGCCGGCTGCGCGCGTTTGCGGCGGCCCAGCTTCTCGACGAACGCGAAGTTCCCCGGCACCAGGATCACGCCGAAGAACGTCGCGACCAGCATGCCCCAGAACACCGCGGTGCCCATGACGTTCTGCGCCGCGGCGCCGGAACCGGACGCCAGCATCAGCGGCACGACGCCGAGGATGAACGCGAACGCAGTCATCAGGATCGGGCGGAAGCGCAGCCGTGCCGACTCCAGCGCCGCGTCGTCGACCGGCTTGCCTTCCTCGTGCTTGGCCTTGGCGAACTCGACGATCAGGATGGCATTCTTCGCCGCGAGCCCGATCAGCATGATGTTGCCGATCTGCACGTAGACGTTGTTGTCGTAGCCGCTGAGCCAGATGCCGAAGAACGCCCCGAGAGCGACCAGCGGTGAGCCGAGCAGCACCGCCCACGGCAGCCGCCAGCTCTCGTACATCGCCGCCAGCAGCAGGAACACGAACACGATCGCCAGCACGAACGTCGGACCGGCCGGCGGCGCGACCTTCTCCTGGTACGACATCGACGAGTACGCGTACCCGAGCTCGCGCGGCATCGTCTCGGTGAACACCTGCTCGAGCGCCGCGAGCGCCTGGCCGGACGAGTAGCCGGGTCCCGGGATCCCCTGGATCTCGACCGAGCGGAACAGGTTGAACCGGTTGGTGATCTCGCTGCCGGCGTCCGAGCGCGTCGTCAGCAGCGTGCCGAGCGGGACCATGTCGCCGGTGCGGCTGCTGCGCACGTGGATCTGCCCGATGTCCTCCGGGTTGCGGCGGTAGTCGGCGTCCGCCTGCACATAGACGCGGAACAGCCGGCCGAAGCGGTTGAAGTCGTTGACGTAGGTGCCACCCAGCGCCGCCGACATCGCCAGGAACACGTCGTCGATCGGCACGCCGAGCTTGCGCGCCTTCTCGCGGTCGAGGTCGACGGCGACCTGCGGGTACGTCGGATCGAACGACGTGAACACGTTCGCCAGCTCCGGCCGCGCGCGCGCGGCGGTCAGGAACTCGCGGCTGCGCTGGCCCAGCTCGGGCACCGTCAACGTGCCGCTGCGATCCTGCAGCAGGAAGTTGAACCCTGCCGACGCGCCGAATCCGGAGATCGTCGGCAGGTTGAACGGGAACGCGATCGCCTCCGGGATCGAGCGGACGTGCTGCGCGACCTTCGCCATCAGACCGCGCACGTGCAGCTCGGGACTCTTGCGCTCGTCCCACGGCTCGAGCCGCACGAAGATCGTGCCGAAGTTCGGCTGATACGTGCTGGTCACGACACCGTAGCCGCCGATCGTCGTGTACGAGTCGACGCCCTCGAGCCCGCCGAGGAACTGCTCGACCTGGCCGAGCACGGCGCTGGTGCGCTGCAGCGACGCGCCGGGCGGGAGCTGCACGTTCACCCCGAAGATCCCCTGATCCTCTTCGGGGATGAATCCGGACGGGAGCTGCCGGCCGATCGCGCCGATCCCGAAGATCACGGCGCCGATCAGCAGGATCGTCAGCGACGAGCGCCGCACCAGGATCCGTGCGATGCCGAGGTAGCCGGTCGTGACCCCTTCGAAGCTCTTGTTGAACAGCTTGAAGAACCACCCCAGCGGGCCGCGCATCGGCTTCGCCGGCTTCAGCAGCAGCGCCGACAGCGCCGGCGCCAGTGACAGCGCGCTGAATGCCGAGAGCAGGACCGAGATCGCGATCGTCAGCGCGAACTGCTGGTACATCCGCCCGGTCAGACCGCCGAGGAACGCGACCGGGATGAACACCGCGGACAGGATCAGCGCGATCCCGATGACCGGCCCGGAGACCTCTTTCATCGCCTGCAGGGTCGCGTCGCGCGGACTCATCCCGTGCTCGATGTGGTGCATCACCGCCTCGACGACCACGATCGCGTCGTCGACGACGATCCCGATCGCCAGGATCAGCCCGAACATCGACAGCGTGTTGACCGAGAACCCGAGCATCGGGAAGAAGATGAACGTCCCGATCAACGACACCGGCACCGTCAACAACGGGATCAGCGTCGCGCGCAGGTTCTGCAGGAACACGAACACGACCAGCGTGACCAGCACGACCGCTTCGAGGAACGTGTGCAGGATCGACTCGATCGACGCTTCGACGGCCGGCGTCGTGTCGTAGACGATCTTGTAGTCCATGTCGGGCGGGAACAGCTCCTTCGCCCGGTGCATGGTCTCGTAGATCGCTTCCGCCGCCGCGAGCTGGTTGGCGCCCGGCAGCAGGTAGACCGCCATCGCGCCGGATGGCTTGCCATCGAGGCGCCCGAACGAGTCGTAGTTCTGCGCGCCGAGCTCGGCGCGGCCGACGTCGCGGATCCGCACCTGCGCGCCGCTCTCCGACTCGCGCAGGATGATGTCTTCGAACTCGGCGGTCGTGATCAGGCGGCCGGGCGCGCTGACGGTGTACGTGAACTGTTGATCCGCCGGCGCGGGGCTGCCGCCGACCTTGCCGGTCGGCGCCTGCAGGTTCTGCTCCTTGATCGCGGCGACGACGTCGCTGGGCGTCAGCCCCAGGCGCGCCATCCGGTCCGGCCGCAGCCAGATCCGCATCCCATAGTCGGTGCCGCCGAACAGATCGACCTGCGCGATGCCCGGGATGCGCAGGATCTGGTCGCGCAGGTTGATCCCGCAGTAGTTGATCAGGAAGTTTGCGTCGTACGTCCCGCCGGGCGAATGCAGCGAGACGATCATCAGGATGCTCGGGCTCTGCTTCTTGACGGTGACGCCCTGCTGCACGACCTCCTGCGGCAGCCGTGCCTGCGCCGACGAGACGCGGTTCTGCGTCAGCACGTTCGCGGTGTCCTGGTCGACGCCGACCTCGAAGTTGACGTCGAGCTGCATGCGGCCGTCGCTGGTGTTCGACGACTTCATGTAGATCATCCGGTCGACGCCGTTGACCTCCTGCTCGATCGGGGTCGCAACCGACTGCTCGACGGCGACCGCGGATGCGCCCGGATAGTTCGCCGTGACGCGGATCATCGGCGGCGCCAGGAACGGGTACTGCTCGATGCTGAGTCCGCGCAACGAGAACAGACCCATCAACACGGTCAGGATCGCGATGACCATCGCGACGATCGGACGGCGGATGAAGAACTGGGCCATGACTCAGCTCACCTGCCGTCGCGGGTGCCGGGCTTCTGCCCGGCAGGCGCGCCGTCGCCGGAGGGGTCTGCCGTGGGCTTCGCCGGGTCGATCGAGACCTGCTTCGCCTGCACCGGCATGCCGGGACGCACCTTCTGCGCGCCGTCGACGATGACGTTCTCGTCCGGCTGCAGGCCCTGCGTGATCTGCCGCAGCGTGCCGAGCGACTGGCCGACCTGCACGATCCGTTCGGCGACCTTGCCGTCGCCGCCGACGACGAGCACCGAGAACACCCCTTGCAGCTCACGCACGCAACGCTGCGGCAGCAGCAGGGCGCCCGGGTCGGTGCGCACGACCGTCCGCACGCGCGCGAACTGGCCGGGACGCACGAGGCCGGCCGGGTTGGGGAACGCGACCTCGACCAGGATCGTGCCGGTCGTCGGATCGACATTGCGGTCGAGGAACACCAGCTGCCCCGGCTGCGCGTGCACGGTGCCGTCGGCCAGGATCAGCTCGAACGAGGACTTCCGCGCGTGCGGCTCGGCACCTTCCCCCCGTTCGCGTGCGAACGTGAGGTAGTCGCGCTCGGTCACGTTGACGCGGGCGTGGATCGGATCGATCCGCGAGATCCGCGTCAGCAGTGTGCTCTGCCCGCGCCCGACCAGCGTGCCGGTGAACACCTCGGTCTTGCCGATCAGGCCGGCTTCGGGTGCGAGCACCTTGGTGAACGACAGGTCGATCCGCGTTTTCTCGACGACGGCCTTGCCGGCTTCGACGGCGGCGGCGGCCGCCTTCTCGACCGCGACCGAGGTCTCGTAGATCTGCCGCGAGACCGCGTTCTTCTCGACCAGCGGTGCGTAGCGGGCGACGTCCTGCGCGGCGCGCGCGAGCTGCGCCTCCGCCTCGGCCAACGCCGCCTGTGCCTGCGCCAGGGCCGCTTCGAACGGCCGCGGATCGAGGGTGTAGAGCAGGTCCCCTTTGTTGACCATGCTCCCCTGCCCGAACTCGATCGATTCGATGAACCCCTCGACGCGGGCGCGGATCTCGATCTCGGTGTTGCCGCGCGTCTCACCGATGACCGAGAAGTGCACCGGCACGTCGCGCTGCAGCGGCTTGGCGACGTTGACCGCGGGCGGCGGGGGCGGGGGTGGCGGGGCCTTCTCCTTGCACCCGGCCAGGGCCAGCAGCAGGAGCGGGAACGTGGGGATCCAGCGGGGTCGGAGCATCGGACGGGGGGTGCGCGCCGGACTCCGAATCGAGCCGCTGCGCGCGAGTTTCATGGCAGTTGGGTCGGCGACGCTGCTCATTGGCACCGCACGAGGTCGCGCTCGAGCTCGGTGCGGATGTCATCCGGAAGGTCGGGGGCCTCGGCTCGCGCGCGCAGCCAGGTGGTGAACGCCTCGCGCCGTTCGGCCGGCAGCTCACGTGGCAGCCGCTCGAACGTGCGGACGTGCAGATGCAGATCCGCCAGCGCGGCTGCGCTCAGCTCACCCGGGACGGCGAGCCCGGCTTGCAGCAGGCGCGGCAGGTTCCAGCGGTAGAACGAGCGCATCCAGATCCCGTACAGCCGGTGCAGCTCGGTGATCGGTTGCTCATGGTCGTCGATGCGCAGGTCCACGAACCGGTCGCTGAGCCCGCCATAGCCGCCGCCGGCGCGCACGACGTAGATCGCGGCCGATTGCATGCCGCGCTTGTCGCCACCTTCGGCCTGCGCGGCGTCGAGCGCGCGCAGCAGACGGTCGGCGAACGGGAGTGCGGCCGACTCGCGCCAGGCGCGGGCCATGCTGCGCACGACTGCGTCGCCGGCGAGGATGTTCCCCTGGCACGAGAAGTCGGCGCCTGCCTCGTGCAGTGCGGCAGCCTGGCAGCGTTCGCCGGTGAATGCGGCGGCTGCCCCGGACGTGCCGATCACCGCGAGCTGGCGCCGCGCCTGTTGCGGTTCCGGGTCCACCGCGAGCGCAGCCGCGAGTGCTTCGGCCGCGCTCTTGCCGTCCCGCAGCGCCGCCAGCGCGAGCGGGCCGTAGCGCGGATTCGCCAGTGCCTGCGTCGCGACCGCGCCGACCCCGGCCTCGGCGAACGGCACGACGCTGCCGACCGCCGGGACGCGTGACTGCACGGCGACGCCGAGCGCGCCGGTTGCGTCATCCCGCGCGACGATCGAGAACGTCGCGACGGTCGGTCCGAGGTCTGGGATCCCTGGCTGCGCGCAGGCCGCGAGCAGCAGCAGGAACGAAGGCGCGCGCATTTCGACGCTCCGTGGAGGGGGGGCGGCACAACGTACGGGCCGCCTGCGCCCCGCGCCATCGCGCGCTGCCGTTCTCCGCGCCACCCCGCGCCGCCGGCATGACCGGTGGATTCCGGGTCAGCCGGCCCGGCCGGGTGCCCGATTCCTCATCAGTGCGCGGCGTTCCCTGCCGATAACCGCGACACCAGGGAACACGAGCAGGAGCCAGCGTGGGCAGCGACGAGCCGAGGCAGCAGAGTGGGAGCGCGGCGTTGCGCGCGGAGACGATCGAGCCCCGGATCCTGCTCTCGGCGACCTGGGTCGACGGGGCGGACATCGATGCCGCGGAGGCGGACGAGGTCGAGATCGCGCTTCCAGCCGCGCTCGACCAGGGAACCCTGCCCGAGACGGTGCTCGGCACCAAGAAGGCCGACACGCTCGAGCTCCCGGACCCGGTGGCCGGGGAGGCGTACTTCGTCGACGGCCTGAAGGGGGACGACCGCCTCGACCTCAGCTCCTTCACATTCGCGCAGGCGAGCTTCCGCGAAGGGGGGCTGACGATCGACCTCGGCGATGGCGAGAGCTTCACCGTCGACTACCAGAACCTCGAGCAGATGGAGTTCGCCGACGAGTCGGTGCGGCTGCTGCAGGGGGACGCACGCGGCAACGGGCTGACCGGCAGCGTCACGTTCGTGGATGGCGACGAGGTGTTCCGGCTCACGGTGGATGGCGGCGGTTCGGTCGATTGGAGTTGGGACAGCGACCGCGACACGCTGCAGCTCCGCGACCTCGAAGGCACGGATGCGCGCAGCTCGCTGCGGCTCGAGCGTCTGGCCGGCGACGACCTGCGCGTCGGCCGCATCGAGCTCGACACGTCGCTCGGCGCGCTCGAGAGCGACGTCGGGATCGAGAGCCTGACGATCGGCAAGAAGGCGTCGCTCGGCAGCCTGACGGCCGGCGGGCCGGTCGACACGCTCGTGATCCAGGGGGACCTGAGCACGACCACGACGCTGGACGCCGACATCGGCACGCTGCGCGTCGGCGACGACGTGCTGGCCGGTGCCTCGCTGCATGTGCGCGGGCAGGTCGACACGCTGCAGGCGGACCGCCTGATGGCCGGTTCCGCGGTGCGGGTCGATGCCGCGATCGGCAGCGTCACGCTCGGGCGGATCGATGCTGGTGCGACGCTGGAGTTCGGCGATTCGGTCGGAACGTTGCTGCTGCGCCGCGGCGCGCTCGCCGGTGACGTCGCGATCCACGGTGACGCGGGCGCGATCGACATCACCGCCAGCGGCACCAAGGACGACCTCGCCGGCACGCTGACCGTCGATGGCAGCCTCGGCTCGCTGCGGGTCGGCGACGATCTGCTGCCGGGCGCGCGCGTCGTCGTGCACGGCGACCTCGGCCAGCTCGAGATCGGCGACGTGGTGCAGCGCAATGCGCTGGTCCAGGTCGACGGCGATGTCGACGGCACGTTGCGGGTCGGCCGGATCGATGCCGGAGCGCGCGTCGAAGTGGACGGCGACGTCACGCGGCTGGAGGTCGGCCGGGAGCTGAACGGCCGCGTCGAGGTCGGCGGCGACCTGGTGACGCTGAGCATCGGCCGCGCGGCGAAGGGGGAAGTGCTGATCTCGGCGCTGGACGGCGAGCTGCGGATCGAGCACGCCGGCAAGGTCGTGACCGCACACGCCGACGGGCCGTGCGAGGCGATCTACGACGTCGGCCGGCGCACGCTCGAGATCGAGGCAAGGGCCACCGCCGCGGGCGCCGCGCCGCGTACGGACGGAGCAGTCGACCTGACCGACGACGCGACCGGGCACGATCTCGGCGAACCGGAAGCGGTCGACGCCGACGAGCCGGAAGAGACGGAGGATCCGGATGAGGAGGCGGCGGACGACGAGGAGCAGGATCCCGAGGCTGAGGACGCGAGCCCAGACGAGCCGCAGGCGCAAGCGCCCGCGCTCTCGAGCCCGACCGACCTGCGCGCCGACGCGATCGCGCACGCGACCGCCACCCCCGATGCCCTCGCAGCTCCGCTGCCGGAGACTCCGCCGGACGCGAGCCACCCCGCCGAGCTCGCGCCGGCCGCGCTGCGCCAGAACGCCCTGCGTGCGTTGACGATCCACTACGGCAACGGGGGGTCGGGGGGCGGCGACGACGGCGTAACCGAGTCGCGCGCCGCATCGGCTGCCGGGACCGCAGCCTCGGCACCGGAGCCGGTGCACGCGGCTCCGCCTGCCGTCGATTCCGCGACCAGCACCGACGCCGACCGCCGCGACGCCGCAGTCCGAAGCCCCCCGAACGACACGACGGTGGCACCGACCCAGACCGCGACGAGCAGCGCCGGTGCGGGCGAGCCAGCACAAGCTGCGGTCGAGCCCACCAGCCGCGGCTTCCTGCTCGAGCTGTGGGCCGGCTTGCTGACGTTCCTGCGCGGACACGCCGACCACGACCGCAAGCTGTAGGAAAACGCGACAAGGCAGGCCGCGCCCGCAGTCATCCCGGCCGCCACGCGGAGCCGATAGCGCTCCGAGGGCGTACGGATGCAGCGCGATTCGTTCTTCGACGACGTGGACCTGGCGGGACTGCCGGCGGCCGAGCAACTGCTCGCCGAGCTCGGCGCGAATCTTCCGGTCGATGCGGTGGCAGACGACGGGGTCGGACAGAGCTGTCCGATCCACCTGATCGTCAAGGTGGAGGCAGGGAGTGCGAGCGGACGCACCGCCGAGCCGATGTTCGTCAAGCTGCAGCGGATCACGCCGCACACCGCGATCGCGGTCGCCGAGCAGCCGTTGCGCGCGGGGGATCTGTACCGGCTCGACTTCACCCGGCTGAAGCCGGACCTGCCGCTGACCTACGCCGTCTGCCGCAAGGTGCAGGTGCTGCAGGAGGACCGGTACGAAGTCGCGTTCCAGTTCTTCGCGACGATCGATGTGCCGCCAGGGTTGTTGCAGGCGCACGCAGCGCGATGACCTCGGCTTCGCTCGTGCCGGCCCGCCGCAGCCCGACCGTGATCCGGCTGCAGAACGAGATCCGCCAGGGGTTCCACGACGAACCGCTGCAGCGCGCGGTCGCGCGCGCGCTGGCCGCGATCGGGCAGGAGCTCGGCGTGATCCATGCCGCGCTGCACGCGAACCTCGGCGCGCGGCTGTTCGCCGAGGAGTGGAGCTGCGACGGCTACGAGCCGCCGGATGCGCTGCGCGAGAGCGTGACGCAGCGGCTCGCCGAAGCCGTCGGCCACGAGCGCGCGCGGTTCGCGCGGCTGGG
This sequence comes from uncultured candidatus Brocadiaceae bacterium, assembly GCA_964483245.1. Classification (GTDB taxonomy): domain Bacteria; phylum Planctomycetota; class UBA1135; order UBA1135; family UBA2386; genus CAZABP01. The sequence goes on from CAZABP010000002.1 coordinate 178,718, forward strand.
GGACAGCCCGGAGCTACCGTCGCTGGTGACGGTGCCGGTGTTCGATCCGGACGGACAGCCGGCCGGGGCAGCCGGGTTCGTCGTCGCGGTCGCCGACCGCGCGCAGGCACTCGAGCTGTTGGTGTTGGCCGAAGGGCTGGTCGGATTCCTGTGCGTGCTGGCCGCGGAACACGCCACGCGGCTCGCCGTCGCGCAGGCGGCAACGACCCCGCACGCGGGGCGCGAGCTCGGGCGGGCCGCCAGCGATCCGCAGTTCCTGGCGTTCGCGATCGCCGCCAGGTTGAAGAACCGCTTCCCGCTGGCGCAGGTCGCGGTCGGGCTGCGCGCGCACCGCGGGATCGAGGTCGCCGCGGTCTGCGGGATCGACGAGCTGCGCGCCTCCAACCCAGGCGTCAAGCTGATCCGCGCCGCGATGGAGGAGTGCCTGGACCGGCGCGAACCGATCCTGCACTCGGGCGCGACGTTGGCCGAGTCGGCGGAGTTCGAGCCGGACTGCCGGCTGCACGTGCAGTGGAGCCGGGCGATCGGTGGTGATGGCGTGGCGTCGTTCCCGCTGCTGCTCAGCGACGAGGTCGTCGCCGTCGTCGCGTTGCGGTTCGATCCGACGGTGGCGATCACGCCGCAGCATCTGCGGACGTTCCGCCAGGAGGTGGAGGCCTACGCGGAGTTCGTGCCGATCGCGCGGCTCGCGACGCGCTCCCTGCTGCGGCACGCCGCCGACCTGGTCCGCGCGCGGCTCGTGCGCTGGTTCGGCGCGCGGCACTGGCGCGGCTGGACCGCGCTGGTGGTCATCCTGCTCGGCTCGCTGCTGCTGGCGTTCGGCTCGATGCGCTACCGCTTCACGGTCCCGTGCCGCGTCGTCGCCGCCGATCCGCACATCGTCGCGAGCCCGCGCGCCGGCACGCTGGCGGAGCTCCATGCCGTACCGGGGCAACGCGTCCGCGCCGGTGAGCTGCTCGGGCGGCTCGATGATCAGCAAGAGCGGTTGCTGCACGCGCAGAGCGAGGCCGAGGTCGCGCGGCTGCGCGTCCTCGCCGACCGCGCCCGCGCGGCGCGCGACGCCGCGCAGGCGATCGTGCACGAGGCGGAGCTGGCCGCGGCGCAGGCGCAGCTCGCACTCACGCGCCACCGTCTCGCGCAGTCGGAGCTGCGTGCACCGGCCGATGCGATCGTCTTGCGGGGGGATCTGCGCGCGCGGGTCGGCGCGCGCGTCGCGCTCGGCGAGCCGCTGTTCGAGCTCGCCCACGCCGGGCAGGTGCGTGTCGAGCTGGCGGTGCCGGAGCACCGGATCTGGGACGGGCGCGAAACGGAAGCTGCGCTGTTCGCGCCGGCGGCGCGCCCGAGCGAAACGATCCCGTTGCAGCGGCTCGCGTTCCGGCCGGCGGCCGTCGTGCAGGACGGGCGCAACGTGTTCGTCGCCGAGTCGCGGGTGTTCGTGGCACCCGACCATCTGTCGCCCGGGATGGAGGGGACCGCGGAGCTGGACATCGGGGACCGTCCGCTGTGGTGGATCCTGACGCACCGGGTCACCGACTGGCTGCGGCTGCAGTTCCTGTGGTAGCGGCATGGCGGACGCAGATCGCTACGAACAGGTGCTCGGGCCGCTGCGGATCGGTCTACGGCGTGATCTGCACTTCAGCCGCCAGGCGGTCGGGGAGCGCGTGCTGTACGTCGCGCACGATCCGATCACGTTCCAGAACCATTCGTTCGGCCCGACCGACTACCGGATCCTGACTGCGCTGTCGCCGCGGCGCAGCTTCCGCGCGACGTTCGAGGCGCTGGTCGAGAGCGGTGAGCTGCGCGAGGCGGATCGCGCGCGGTTCTACGAGTTCCTGCTGCAGCTGCATGCGCTGAACCTGCTGCATCTGCCGCTTGCCAACCCGGCGACGCTGTGGGAGCGGCACACCGGCAAGCGCCGCGCGCGCCGGTTGCAATGGATGCGCGCGCTGCTGTACCACCGGATGCCGCTGTGGGATCCGGACCGTTGGCTGGAGCGCGCGCTGCCGTATGTGCGGTGGCTGTTCACGCGGCCCGGCGTGGCGCTGTGGCTGACGCTGATCGCGGTTTCCGTATGGGCCTGCCTGGGGCGGTTCGGGGAGCTGTTCGCGCAGAGCGCGGGGCTGATCGCGCTGTCGAACCTGCCGATCCTGTTGATCGCGCTGGTCGGTTTGAAGGCCGTGCACGAGCTCGGCCATGCGTTGGTGTGCAAGTCGTACGGCGGCGAAGTCCCGGAGATCGGGATCGCGTGGATCCTCGGTATTCCGTGCGCCTACGTGGATGCCAGTGCGTCGTGGAAGTTCACGTCGCCGGGGCAACGCGTCGCCGTCGCGATGGCCGGCATGTACGTCGAGTCGTTCGCCGCCGCCTCGGCCGCGATCGTCTGGGCGTCGACGGCGCCCGGCTTCGTCCACGACGTCGCCTGGAACGTCATGCTGCTGGCCGGCGCGGTCACGCTGCTGTTCAACCTGAATCCGCTGATGCGGTTCGACGGCTACTACGCGCTGACCGACGTGTTGGCGATGCCGAACCTGGCCGAACGCGCGCAGCGCTATGTCAAAAACCTGCTGAAGCGCGCGCTGCTCGGCCTGCAGCCGCCGCCGCTCGACCTCGGCAGCGTGGCGCGGCGCGTGTTCCATGCGGGCTATGGCGTCGCTGCCGTCGCGTACAAGATCCTGCTCGCGTTCAGCATCTATGCGCTCGTGCTGGCGCGATGGCCGGGTGGCGGGGTCGTGCTGGCGGTCCTGTTCGGTTGGCTGCTGCTGGCGCAACCGTTCCTGCGGATGTTGCGCTGGTTGCTGCACGACCAGGAGACGGCACCGGTCCGCATGCGTGCGCGCGGTGTCGCGGTCGGCGCCGGCGCGGCGGCGTTCGTGCTGTACGCGTTCGTGCCGATCTCGTGGAGCGTCGTGGTGCCCGGGCTGCTCGAGCCGGCGGAGCGGATCACGCTGCGCGCGCCGGCGGATGCGTTCGTGGCGCAGCACGTCGCGGCGACCGGCAGCGAGCTCGGCAGCGGTGACGTCGTGTTGCAGCTGCACAACGAAGAGCTGGCGCTCGCCGTCGCGCAGGCCGAGCAGCATGCCGCGGCGCTCGTGCAGCAGGGCACGCAGGCGCAGGTCCTCGATCCGGCGCGGGCCCGGGTGCTCCAGCAGGCGGCGCAGGTCGCCCATGCGCGCGCGCGTCAGCTGCGCGCGGAGTTGGATGCCCTGTGCGTGCGCGCTGCCGCCGCAGCGCAGGTCGCGACCGAGCTGCCGCCGCCGGGGACGTTCGTGGCCCGTGGCCGCGAGCTCGGCGAACTGCACCGCGGGATGCAGGTGCGCGTCGTGTTGACGAGTGAGCAGTACGCACGGAGCGGGCTGCGGACCGGGACTGCGGCCGAGGTGCGCTGGCTCGTGGAGCCGTCGATCCCGTGTTGGGGACTCGTGCGCGAGATCCTGCCGGTGGCGACGCGGGACGAGCTGCCGGTCGCCTTGACGGTGCTCGGTGGAGGCGAGATCTACGGCACAGCGCATGGGGACCGGCTGCAGGCCGACCAGCCGTACGTGCAGGTGCTGGTCGATGTCGATGGGCTGCCGTTCGGCGCGACCGCCGGGTTGTCGGCGCGGCTGCGGTTCGCCGCGGAGACGGAGACGCTCGGCTCCTGGGTGCAGCGGCGCCTGCTGTCGTTCTGGCACGGCTGGCGCATGAGTTGAGCGACCGAGTCCCCACTCCGATCGACCGGTTGCAGCGGTCGCCGGCTCGGCGCAGCGCGGGGACTTGGGAACACGCGCTGGCCTTCACGCTCGCGTGGCAGCGTATGGGGCTGCGATGCGACCCATGCTGATGTTGTGCGGCGCCGCGCTGCTGCCGGCGCAGGAGCCTGAACTGTCGGTGCGACCGGCGGTTGCCTTCGCGCCGGCCCGGATCCAGGTCGAGTTGCGGCTCGCTCCACACGAGTCGTTCGCATTGTTCGTCGCGGCCGGGCCGCAGGTCGTGTTGGCGGCGACCGGACGCGGACGCGCGCGCATCCCGTTCGCGGCGCCGGCCGATCTGCCCGGTGTCGAGCTGCGCTGGCAGGCGATCGTCGCGGGGAGCGGCCGGCTCCGGCTGACGCCGGTCGCGGCGAACACGGTCGCGAGCCTTGCGCTCGTCCGCCGCTCGCCGCCGCGCGGGACGCAGGCCGAGCAGGTCGTCAATGTCGGGCAGCGCTGCGCACTCGGCGCCGAGCTGTTGCCGGCGACGTTGCGCAGTGCGGCGCAGTTCCGCTGGCAGGTCAGCGGCGATCACGTGCGTGACTACGTGGAGACGACCGACCGGCCGTTTGCGCTGCTGCCGATGCAGCCCTCCGACTACACCGCCCCGGAGCTGACCTGCTACTTCCTGCCTGCCGCGGCACAGATCCATCCGCGCAACGGTCCGCCGGTCGCGCGGAGTGTGCGGTTGCGCGTCGAGCTGCCGGGCGGAGTGCGCGCGGCGCGCACGCGGACGTTCCTGGTCGAGCGCAACGATCGCGATCCGGAGCTGCAGGCCGAGGACTTCTACGTCGAGACGAACCACCCGCAGCCGAGTGGGCATGGGATGCCCCCGACGACGATCCTGAACGAGCACGCGCGCTGGCACGTCGAGCACGACTGGTACCTGTTCCCGCCGTGTGGCCCGGGCCTGCCGGGCTTCCGCGAGTTCCTCGCGTTCCACCGCCGGATGCAGCAGCGGTTTGCGGAATGGCGCGCGGTGTTCGGGTTCGCGCCGATCACGCCGTGGAATCCGGCGCACCCGATCCCGCGCGGTCCGGAGATCGACCATGCGCGCCGCGAGAACCAGGATCCGCAGTACCCGCTGCCGGGATACCTGACGCTGGTGGGTGGCCCCCAGGGCTCACCCTGCTTCGGCCGCGGCCGGCTCGCCGACTTCCGCTCCGACGTCGAGCTCAGCGCGGAGACGTTCGAGCCGTGGCACAACGGCGTGCATGCGCGCGTCGGCCTCGACATGGCGCACCATCACACGTCGCCGAAGGACCCGGTGTTCTGGCGGTTCCACGAGTTCCTCGACCGCGAGGTCTACGAGCGCTGGCTGCGGACGCGGTGACTCAGTGCAGCGCGATCACCGCAGGCGGCGACAGCGTCAGCCGCTCGGGGCTCAGCGTGCCGCCGATCGTCTGCAGCGCGACCGGATGTCCGTGCAGTGCCGCAACGTCCGGCACCGGGAACGAACGTACGCGGCGCCCGGTCACGTCGAGCACGGCCGAGTCGAGCGTCAGCAGCGAGCCGAGGTCGAGCGCCAGCTCGCCATACGGAGTCGGCACCGGCGCGATCGGCACTGCCGCCATCAACACCGAGACATGGCCCTGCCGCCCGATCTGCGTCGTCGCGACGTTGCGCCCGGGACCGGCACCGACTGCGATCAGCGCGGTCGAGTCGTGCGACGTGATCGTGGCGTTGCCGGTGATCTTGGGGATCTGCACGCGCGCATCGCGCGCGATCGTGCCCCCCTGCGTCTCGATCGAGGCGAGTCCGGACGTGCCACTCCCGGCATCGATCCGGCTCTGCGCGTCGCCGGCGATCCGCAGCTCACCGCCGTTGGTCTTCAGTCCGCTCGAAGCGGCGAGGTGTTGCGCCGCGTTGCCGCCGAGCAGCGTGGTGGCGCCGAGCCGCACGCGTGCGTTCGTGAACACGCCGCCGAGCTCGCTCGGTGCGCTGGAGTACTTCGCGACGTAGGCGTCCTGGCCGGTGATCCGGGAACCGGTCAGCACGAGCGTGCTGTCGGTCACGGTCAGCGTCGGGCCACCGCCCCCTTGCAGCACCAGGTTCGCCGCAGTGACACGATGGCTCCCGGTCACGGTGATGCGCGCACCCGAGCCGGTCAGGCGCTCGACGTGCACGGCGCCGGCGCAGTTCTCGAGCTCGAGGTTCGTGTACAGCAGGTCGAACCCGGCGAGCAGGAACGTGCGCCCGGCCGGCAGCGCCGTGACCTTCAGCGTCGCGAAGTAGAACGACGGCATCCCCTCGCCAAGGATCCGCACACCCTTGCTGATCGGGGTCGCCGTGTAGCTCCAGCCGGGGCGCACGAGGATCGAGTCGCCGTCGGCTGCCGCGGCGAGAGCCGGTGGCAGGTCCTTGAAGTCGTGCCCGGCGCCGCCGCGCTCGTCCACGATCCAGGTCTTCTGCGCAGTCAGCGGCGCGGTGCAGAGCAGCAGCAGCGTCAACAGCCGGGGTGTACGCATTCGTTGTCCTCCTCGGGGGCGCGCGGCGGTGTGGATACGAGCCGACGCGTTCGTAGCGCCGCTACGCAGCCTGCCGCGTTCGCGGTCGATCAAAGTTTCGTGAGGTGGTTTTCCCGGTTCCTGACGCCTGCACTTGCTCCGCGGCGCAACGGATGGTGCGCTCTCCGGTCCGATGGCTGACTACCCCAACCGCGGTCTGTTCGTCTGGCACGATCTGATGACCACCGATGCTGCGCGCGCGCAGGCATTCCTGACCGAGCTGCTCGGCTGGCAGGTCCAGGAGATGCCGATGGGTCCGCAGATGTACCGGATGGTGTCGGTGGGCGACGTGCCGTTCAGTGGCATCGTCGAGGAGAAGTCGATCCCGATGTCGCACTGGATCGCCTACATCGGTTGCAACGACGTCGACGCGACGGTGGAGCAGGTGACGAAGCTCGGCGGCACGAGCTGCGTGCCGCCGACCGACATCCCGGGCATCGGGCGCTTCGCGGTCGTCAGCGATCCGCAGGGTGGGTTCTTCTCGCCGTTCCACGGCACGAGCGACACGCCGCACCTGGATCCGAAGAACATGCGCCCCGGCATGGTCTGCTGGAACGAGCTGTGGACCTCTGATCCTGAGGCCGCGGTCGCGTTCTACGGCAAGCTGTTCGGCTGGAAGTCGACGAGCCACGACATGGGCGGCGGACACGGCCTGTACCACAAGCAGTCCGCCGGCGCGCGCGATGTCGGCGGGATCGTCAAGCTGCCGAATCCGGCGCCGACGTACTGGTGCCCGTACTTCTTCGTCGAACAGGTCGACGACGCCACCGACCGCGCCACGCGGCTCGGCGGCAAGTTGATCGTCCCGCCGATGGACATCCCGAACACCGGTCGCTTCTCGGTGTTGAGCGAGCCGACCGGCGCGACGTTCGCGTTGTTCGCGGTGGCCGCAGGTCAGTCCTGCTGATGGTCGCGCGGCCGCGCGTCTCGATCCTGCTCCCGGTCCGGGACGCGGAGCGAACGCTGCCGGCCGCTCTCGCGTCGATCGCGCGGCAGACGCTGGCCGACTGGCAGCTCGTCGCCGTCGACGACGGCTCGACCGACGCGACTCCCGCGCTGCTGGCGGCGGCGGCGTGCCGTGATCCGCGCGTGCACGTGCTGCGCACGCCGGCGCGCGGGATCGTCGCGGCGCTCGGCGCCGGGCTGACCGCCTGCACGGCGCCGCTCGTCGCGCGCATGGATGCCGACGACGTCATGCACCGCGAGCGCCTGGCCGCCCAACACGCGTGGTTCGCGCAGCGGCCCGGCCTGGACCTGGTCGGATGCCACGTGCGCGAGCTGGCGACGGCACCCCCGACCGATGGACGCCGCGCCTATCTGCAATGGCTGACGAGTCTGCGCGACGAGACGGATCTGCGGCGGGATGCGCTGATCGAGTGTCCGCTGCCGCATCCGACCTGGATGGCGAGGCGCGAGGTGTTGGCGGAGCTCGGTTGGCGCGACCGTCCATGGGCCGAGGACCACGATCTGCTGCTGCGGTTGTGGCAGCGCGGCGGACGGATCGACGTGTTGCCGCGGCGCCTGCACCTGTGGCGGGATCGTCCGGACCGGCTGTCGCGGACGGATCCTCGCTACGCGCTGGCGCGGTTCACCGAGCTGCGGGCGGAATTCCTGCGTCTGGGCTTCCTCGCCGGGTGTGAAGAGTACGTGTTGTGGGGATACGGCTCGACCGGCCGCACGCTGGCGCGCGCGCTCGCGCGACACGGCCGGCGTCCGCGCTTCATCGTCGAGCTGCACGCGCGGCGGATCGGCAACCGGATCGCCGGCGCACCGGTCGTCCCGGTCACGCAGATCGACCAGCTTCCGCCGATCCCGATCGTCGCCTCGGTCGCCGGCGCCGTGGCGCGCCGCACGATCCGCGAGGCGTTGTCGCGGATCGGCCGCGTGGAGCTGCGGGACTTCATCTGTGCCGCTTGAGGCGTCGATACACGCACTGGCGTGCAGGCGTCCGATGCATAGACTTCCGCCCATGCGTTCGGCAGGGGTTGGGATGCTGCTCCTCGTGGCCGGGGCGGTGACGGCGCAGACGCCGGAGCCAACGGCCCGCTTCGACACGTTCGGTTGGACGCGGCTGTTCGACGGTCGCTCGCTGTCGGGCTGGACCGAGGTTGGTGGGCGCTACGACGGCAATGCCGAGTGGCGCGTCGAGGATGGCGCGATCGTCGGCCGCCAGGGCAAAGGGGCGAAGGGTGGCCTGCTGTACACCGACCGGCGCTATGCGAACTTCGTCCTGAGTCTCGAGGTGAAGCTGAAGCACCCGTTCGACTCGGGCATCTTCGTGCGCATGGTCTCGCCGCCGGGCGGGAAGGGCGCGCAGATCACACTCGACGACCGGCCGGAAGGGGAGATCGCGGCGGTCTACTCGGACGGCTATCTGCAGCACAACCGGACCGGCGCCGCCCGTTGGCGGCGCGATGCATGGAACCGGGTCGAGGTGCGGTGCACCGGCCACGACATGCACCTCGAGGCGTGGCTGAACGGCACCAAGGTCACCGACTACCGCGTGCCGGATGGCACGCCGGACTTCGCGCGCAACGGGCGGATCGGGCTGCAGGTCCACGGTGGTGGCAACGCCGGACCGGACGCGTGCGCGATGTTCCGCGACGTGTATCTGCAGGAGCTGCCGTACTTCGACGACCGCCAGTTCGACTGTGATGCGTTCGGCTTCCTGACGCCGAACGAGGCGTCGGTGAAGGCCGGCTGGCGCGCGCTGTTCAACGGCAGCGACATGAGCGGCTTCGAGATCATCGGCGACCCGCGCGGTTACGAGACCGTCAGCGGCCAGCTGCTGTTCCCGCGCGGCTATGGCGACGGGTTCTGCTTCACGACCGAGGAGTTCGACGACTTCGAGCTGCGGCTCGACTTCCGGCTCGGCCGCGCTGCCAACAGCGGACTGTTCCTGCGCGGCAAACGCGGGGGCGGTGATCCGGCGTATTCCGGCTGCGAGATCCAGATCCTCGACGACTTCAACTTCGAGGCGGACAACCGCTACAAGCTGCGGCCGACGCAGTTCTGCGGCAGCCTGTATGCGGCGGCGCCGCCGATCGTGAAGGATGCGCTGAACCCGCCCGGGATGTGGAACACGTACCTCGTGCGCTACGAGGGCTCGCGGCTGCGCGTCGAGCTGAACGGGTTCGAGCTGTACGACCTCGACACGCACGCGCTGAAGGCGTCGCCGCCGTTCCAGGAGCGGCCACAGCGCGGCTTCATCGGCCTGCAACGGCACACGCCGTCCCAGGTCGAAGGGAAGTACTTCGCGACGTTCCGGAACTTCTACATCCGGCCGTTGCCGCGGCAGCGCTGACGGGCTGGAGATCCGCTCAGCGCGGACGCAGGCCGGAGGCGACGATCGTCAGGTTGCCCGCCTCGTCCTTCTCCGCCTTGCCGCGCACGACGACGGTCGACAGGTGGTCGATGCCGTGGAATCCGCGGACGGTGCCTTGGATCGGCTGGCCATTCGCGCGCAGCTCGACCAGCGCGACACCGGACTTCAACGCCGCGACGTCCTCGCAGCAGTAGTCCCACGGGGTGTCGCAATGGTCCTCCCCCTTCTCGGCCTCCATGTCCTTGCACGACTTCAGCTTCAGGTCGGCGAGCTGGAACGCGGCGAGACCCGGGACGAACTCCTTGACCTTGCCGACGACGACGACGTCGTCACCGGTCTTGCGCACCGCGCGTGCGTCGCGCACCGAGCCGGCATCCGGCACGTCGGCCGCGAGCAGGAACGTGGCGGGGATCGCGTTGGCCGGTGGCGGTGCCGGCGGGGTGTCACCACCACAGGCGACCGCGAGCAGCAGGAACGTCAGAGCAGCAGTTCGCATCGTTGTCATCTTTCGGCCAGGGCCGTCGCGATTGGAAGGCGCAGGACTCGCACGAGGGCTGGGATGGTACCGAGAAACCCGAGCAGCAGGGCGCCGATCGAGCCGGCGAGCACCGCGACTGCGTCCACCTCGAGCGCGAAGGCGCTCATCGCGAGGCGGACCGCACCACCATCGACCAGCAGCCGTGCCAGCAGCACCCCGGCGAGCGCGCCGAAGGCCGCCAGCACGAGCGCCTCGGTCAACAACGAACGTGCCAGCGCCAGTCCCGAGTAGCCGATCGTGCGCAGCGCGGCGAGCTCGCGCGTGCGGTCGGCGACCGCCGTCATCATCGTCGTGGCGCCGCCGAACATCGCAGCCGCCGCGATCATCGCGCAGAGTGCCCACGCCAGGAGACGCATCGGTGCGAGCCAGGCGGCGGCTTCGGCGTAGTAGACCTCGCTCGGGATCGCTACCAGTTCGAGGTCGAGCCGGCGCCGCGCGAACAGGTCGAGCGCCGGGAGTGCCTGCGGCGACTCGAGCCGGATGAACAGCGCCGACACATCGTCGCGCCGCGAGTGGCTCTGTACGTCGACCAGCGGCGCCCAGATCTCCGCCGCCGTCGTCGTGCCGGGCGCGGCGAAGCGGCCGACCACGGTGAACGTTCCGTTCTCGAACCGCAGCCGCGAGCCGATCGCGACCTGCGCCTGTGGCACGCCGAGGTTCGCAGCGACCAGCTCGCCGACCACGACCTCGCCAGGACCCGGCAGCCGTCCCTCGACCAGCGTCACGATGTCGTGCACCAGGAACGCGCGCGGTGTGACCCCACGCACGAACGCGCGCAGGGCCGGCTCGTCGTCCGGCCCGCTCTCGCCGAGCCGCACGTTGGTGCCGAAGTGGATCTCCGGGCTCACCAGCGCGACGTCGCCCATGCGGGCGATGCCGGGCACGCTGGCGGCGATCACCTCGGCAGCCTGCGGCGAGACCGTCGAGCGCACGACGTCGCGCTCGGCGACGCTGGACAGCACGATCACCAAGTCCGGATCGCCGGCGGTGCGCAGGCTGGTGTCGAGATTGCGCGCGAACGCCGCGGTCGCCGCGATCAGCGCGGCGACCAGCATGCCGGACAGCCCGGTCAGCAGCGTGCGCAGCGGCCGGCGGCCGAGATTGCGCAGCGCGTACTCCAGCGGCAGCCGCGAACGCATCGTCAGCTCGCGGCGAGCGCCGGTGCGATCGGTTCGCGGGCAGCGAGGACGGCAGGTGCGGTGCCGGCCAGCACGCCGGTCGCCAACGCGAGCCCGGCGCCGGCAGCGACGACCTCCCAGGTCAGCCGGAACTCGACGCTGACCCCCTCGACTCCGATCGCGAGCGGGAACAGCTGCAGCAGCAGGAACGCGGCGCCGACGCCGAGCGCTGCGCCGATGGCCGCGAGCGCGAGCGCTTCGCCGAGCACGAGCTGCACGACATGTCCGGCGCGGTAGCCGAGTGTGCGCAGCACGGCGAACTCGCTGCGCCGTTCGTGCACCGCCATCAACACCGTGTTGCCGACCAGCGCCAGCGCCACCAACACGCAGGCGAGCCCTAGCCAGCGTGCGAGACCGAGCAGCTCCTGCAGGTCGCGCGTCGCCGATTCGAGGAAGGCGAGCTTGCTGCGCGTGTCGGTCGGCTCCTCGGCCGTCGCGAACAGCGCGTCGATCTCGCGCGAGATCCGCTCGGCGGCGCCGGCATCCTCGATCTGCACCTCGAACTGCGTCACGGTGCCGAGTCGGTCGACCGGGCCGGCGCGCTGCAGGAACTCGAGGTGCGTCAGGATCACGCCTTCTTCGACCGGCTCTGGTGAAGCGAATACCCCGGCGACGTCGACGGTCACGTTGCCGAGCCGGAACTTGTCCCCCGGCGACAGCCCGCGCCGCTCGGCGAACGCACGCCCGAGCAGCGCGGCGTCGTGCTGCCGGCGGAACCGGTCCGGATCGCCGGCGACGATCTCCAGCTCGCGCGCGTCGAACAGACGGTCGATCGGTGCACCCTGGAACGCGACCAGATCGAGGCTCGCGCGGCAGTTGTTGAGGAACACCTTGACCGGGAGCACGCTGCGCACGCCCTCGATCCGCTCGATCTGCGCGGTGTAGCGCTCCGGCAGGAACGACGTCTGCGGGCAGTACCGGTTCTGCCGGTAGACGACCAGCGTGCGCGCCGCCTCGCTACCGCTGAGCGCGCGCCGGAAGCCCTCGCTGAGACTCTCGACCAGGACCAGCAGCAGCATCGCCGACGCGACGCCGCCGAGCGTCAACAGCGCGCGGCCACGGCGGCGCAGCGCGTTGTGCCGGATCAGGCGGGTGATGCCACCGTTCATCGGGCTTCGACGACCCCCTTGTCGAGATGGCGGACCGTGGTGCCGTGTGCCGCCGCGCGCGGATCGTGCGTCACCATGACGATCGTCTTGCCGAGCTCGGTGTGCAGGCGGTCGAGCAGCGCGAGGGTCCCCTCGGCGGCGGCATGGTCGAGATCCCCGGTCGGTTCGTCGGCGACCAACAGCGGAGGATCCGCCACGATCGCGCGCGCGATCGCGACGCGCTGCTGCTGGCCACCGCTGAGCTGCTTGGGCAGGTGGTCGGCGCGGTCGAGCAGGCCGACGGCCTCGAGCGCGGTCGCGACACGGCGGTGCCGGTCGGCGCGCGACAGCTTCTGCAGGAACAGCGGCAGCTCCACGTTTTCGTAGGCGGTCAACACCGGCACCAGGTTGTCGAGCTGGAAGATGTAGCCGACGTGCTGCGCGCGCCAGTCGGCGAGCGCCGCGGCCGACAATGCGGCGAGGTCCTGGCCGCCGACACGGACCGTGCCGGTGTCCGGATGGTCGATGCCGGCAAGCAGATTCAGCAGCGTGGTCTTGCCGCTGCCGGACGGACCGAGCAGCACGAAGAACTCGCCGCGCTCGATCTGCAGCGTCACGTCGAGCAGCGGGGTCACGCGGTGTTCACCGCGCGTGTAGCTCTTCGTCACGTCCTCCAGCTGGATGAACCCCATCGGTCACTGCTCCACGATGCGGACCGCACTGCCGGCAGCGAGCGAGGCGCCTGGCGTCACGATCCGGTCGATGACCTTGTCGGTCAGGTTCAGACCGGAGGCAACCTGGACCTCGTCGCCGCCGCGCGCGCCGAGCGTCAGCTCGCGGCGCGCGGCGCGGCCGTCCGGATCGACGACCCAGACGGCGCTGTCGCGTACCACGCGCGCCGGGATCCGGAGTCCGCCACCGGCGGCAGGCGTCGTGGCAGCGTCACCGGCGAGGAACTGGACCTGGCACAGCATGTCCGGACGCAGCCACTCGTCGGCATCGGTCACGCGCACGTGCACCTGCAGCGTCACCTTCTGGATGTCGGCCATCTGCACGATCCGGATCACTTCGCCGTGGTACGGCTGGTTCGGGCGCGTCTCGGCCAGGATTCTCGCGTGTTGGCCGGCGAACGCCTTGGCGACGTCGGCCTGCGGCACGTCGACGCGGACCCGCACGTGCGCCGGATTCCACAGCGTGCAGACCGGTTCCGGCGCGCCGACCGCACTGCCCGGCATCGCGAGCCGCTGCAGCACGAGGCCGGCAGCGGGCGCCCGGACCGTCATCCGGTTCAGGCGGAGCTCCGCTTCGGCGACCGCGACGGCGGCGCGTTCGCGGGCTGCGAGTGCAGCGGCGTTCTGCTCGCGCGCGACCGCGAGCCGCAGGCGGTCGGCGAAGCGGAGCTCGAGGTCCTTCGCGGCGCGAGCCGCGCGCGCGCGTGCGGCGCCGAGGGCACCTTCGGCAGTCGCTACGGCAGCGTGCAGGTCGGCAAGCTCCGCCTCGGCCGCGGCGAGCCGCGCCTGCGCCAGCTCGACCTGGCGCGGGCCGGACGAGCCCTGCTCGCGCAGGTATTGCTGCAGCGTCAGCTCCTCCTGCGCGACTTCGAGGTTCGCTTCGCCGCCACGCACCGCGGCGCGGCGTTGCTCGAGCTCCGCGCGGCGCGCCTCGAGCTCCGCCTTGGCGACGGCATCCGCCTCGGTGACCGCCAGCGCCTGCGCGAACTCGTCGCGCGCGATCTCATCGGCGGCCTGCGCCTCGGCCAGTTTCGCGTCCGCCATCGCGAGCTCCTGCCGTGCAGCAGCCATCGCGAGTTCCGCGTCGGCGGCGACCAGCTGCGCGACCGGCTGGTCGGCTTCGACGCGGTCGGATTCCTGCACCAGCACCTCGGCGACGATCCCGGGTGCGAGCGGTGTCACCGTGATCGGGAACGGATCCGGCTCGACCCAGCCGGCGGCTTGGAACGCGGGCCGGCCGGCCGCGACGGCGGTCGTTCCGCCCGGGGTGGGGCGGACGACGGTGACTTCGATCTGCGTCCGCAGCGAATCGCCGAGGCTCCAGACCAACACGGCTGCGAACCCGACCAGAAGCAGCCCGGCGACGACATAGCGCAGCACGCCGCGGCGCGGCGGCGGCAGCTCGGCCGCGCGGCGCAGGGCCTGCAGGTCGACATTGGGATTGACGGTCGTCACGGGACCGGCTCCGGACCGAGCAGCTCGCCGAGTTCGAGGCGCGCGAGTCCAGCGTCGCGCTCGGCCTGGGCGACGAACGCGATCGCTTCGAGCCGCATCACCAGCGCCGCGGTCCATGCCATCGCATCCTGCGGATCCACGTCGAAGCGCGCGCGTGCCGCGGCCCAGGCGCGGCGCGCGGCGTCGTCGCGCGCCGGCACGTGCTCGCGCAGGATCTCGTCGGCGCGGGCGGCGCGTTCCCGCGCGGCGGCGATCGCGTTCCATTGGGCGAGCAACGCGTCCTCGACGGCGACCCGCGTGCGCGCGCGCTCCGCGACCGCCTGGTCGACCGCAGCATCGACGGCGCTCGGCCACGGCAGCCGGAACTCGAGCATGCCACCCCACAGCGTGTCGCCCGGCTGCACACGCACGTCCGGCCCGAGGAACAGATCCGGCCACGCGCTCGCGGCGGCGTTGCGGACGCCGGCCTCGGCGACCGCGTGCTGCAACAGCAGTGGGCGAAGCTCCGGATGCCGCGTCAGCAGATCGTGATCGCCCGGGGTCGCGGGACGCGGTCGTGACCGGATCCGCGCCAGCGTCGCGCGGCTGACTTCGGTCAGCGGTGGCGCCTGCGGCGCGAGCCCGGCTGCGCGCGCGAGCTCCGCCAACATCCGGGCCAGCTCGGTGTGGGTCGTAGCGAGCTCGTGCTGCAGCCGATGCCCGACGGCGGCCGCGGCAGCAGCCGGCGCGGCGCCGATCCAGCCGCGCTCGCCGAGCAGCTCGGCGCGGCGCAGCCCATTGGCAGCTTCGAGCTGCAGCGCCTGCAGCTCGCGTTGCTGCACGCGGACTGCGGCGACGCCGACGCGAGCGCGGTCGACCGCGAACGTCGCGCGCCACAGCGCCCGTTCGAGCCGCGCCAGCGCGGCGCGCCGTTCGGCATCGGCGAGCTCGCGCGCGGCAGCCGACTTGCCGATCCCGAGGATCCCGAGCAGGTCGAACGTCATCTGCAGTTCGGTCTCGCGGTCGGGGTTCTCGAGGTCCATGTTCATGACCTCGCCCATCGACGGGAGCGGTTGCCCGCTGACGCGCAGCGCGGCGTCGCTGACGGCGAGCTCGGCGCGCGCCGCGCGCACGTCGGGGTGGTACAGGATCGCGCACAGATGCCACAGCGCGTCGCCGTCGGCGTCGCCGGCCTGCGCCGGATCCGGCCGCGGGAACGGCAACGGACCGAACTCGGCCAGCTCCAGGGCCTGCGCCAGCGTGCGCGGATCCGTCGCGCGTTGGCGCAGCTCGGCGGCGACTGCGGCCGGATCGATCGGATCCGGTGGGGCGCTGCAGGCGCAGGCCAGCAGGAGCGGGAGCGTCGCGGGCTTCACGTCCCGGCGAGGACTCGCTTCAGCTCACCGCGGGCCTGCAGCGCTTCGAGATCGCTGCGGCCGCCGATCGGCCGGCCGTCGACGACGACCAACGGCACGGTCGTGTGGCCCGGCTTGATCGCGGCCGTGAACGCGCGCCGGTCCGGATGGTCGTCGAGGTAGATCTGTTCGAACGGCACGCCCTGCTCGCGCAGCAGGGTCTCCGCTGCGATGCAGTGCGGGCACTGCTCGATGCGATACATCGTGACCTTGGCCATGGCCGCCACAGAGTAGGGCCGGGCGCGGGATTATTCCCAGCGCGGGGATGCGCAGCCGGGCTGCACCGGCTAAGCAGCCGCAGCAACCACGAGTGCCCGCAGCGTCATGCCCACTTCTTCGACACTCGGCGTCGGCATCCTCGGGACCGGCTGGGTCGCCGGCGCCCACATCGACAACTTCCAGCGCATTCCGGGGTGCGCCGTGCGCGCCGTCTGCTCGCGCGAGCGGGATCGCGCCGCGGCCAAGATCGCGGCCCACGGGCTCGACGCGCGGCCGTATGGCGACTACGCGGCGATGCTCGCCGCCGACGACGTGCAGATCGTCGTGATCTGCACGCCGAACCGGAACCATCCGGACGAGACGATCGCGGCCGCGCGGGCCGGCAAGCATGTCGTGATCGAGAAGCCGGTCGCGCTGGATCGCGAATCGTTGCGCCGGATGGTCGACGAGGTCGCACGCGCCCGCGTGCTGACCAGCGTCTGCTTCGAGCTGCGATGGATCGGGCTGTTCCGCAACATCAAGGCGATGCTGGCGGACGGGTTGATCGGGCGGCCGTTCTACGCCGAGACGGGATACTTCCACGGCTGCGGACCGTGGTATCCGCAGTACCCGTGGAATCGTCTGCGCGCGATGGCCGGCGATGCGCTGTTGACGGCCGGCTGCCATGCGCTGGATGGGATGCTGTGGCTGCTCGATGACCGTGTGGTCGAAGTCGCCGCGATGAGCAACACCAGCCGCGGCAACCCACTCGACTATGAGTACGACCCGAACCTCGTCGCCATCCTGAAGTTCGGGAGCGGCACGGTCGGCAAGGTCGCCGCGAGCCTCGAGTGCAGCCAGCCGTATCTGTTCCCGGTGTTGATCCAGGGGGAGCGCGGCACGATCCACAACGACCAGGTCAGCACGTTGGCCTGGCCCGGGCTTCGGAGCGGCCAATGGGCGCGCGTGCCGACCGCGCTGCCGGACTCGGGCGACGTGCACGACCACCCGTATCTCGGGCAGCTCAGCTACTTCGTCGACTGCATCCGGCGCGGCGAGCGGCCGCACAACGACCTGGCGGCCTGCGCGCACGTGCACGAGGTCATGTTTGCGATCCAGGACGCGATCGCGCAGCAGCGGACCGTCGTGGTGCCCGCGTGACCTGACAGATTGGCGCGACTTTTCTCGTCAGACGAGTCGGAGCTAGCGTGAGGGCGTGGCGGCGCGCGACTGCTCCTGCAGCTGGCGCAGCTCCTGCTCGCGTTGCGCGACGAGGTTCAGCGTGCGCAGCGTGGCTTCGTCCTGCTCGAGGTTGTAGGCATCCTTCAGCGCGCGCCGGGCGTCGTCGAAGCGGTTGGCGAACAGGTGCGCGATGCCGAGGTTGTGCAGGGCCTTCCAGCGGCGGTCGGCGAGGTCGCCGGTGGCGCGGTCGGCGGCGGCGCTGTAGCTGCGGCCTGCCTCGTCCCAGTCGCCAGCACGCGCGAAGCCGTTGCCGGCCTGTAGCTCGGGCAGCTTCTTGTCGGTCTGCAGATCGACCGCGACGGTTTCCTCGTGCGGCATCAGCCGGTCCATGTAGCGCGCCGTGACGCGTTGGCGCGCGGCGGCGAGCAGCGCTGTGTGATCGATCGGCGCCGGCTCGGAATCGACGGCCGTGGTACGGGCCGAGGTGTGCTCGTCGAACTGGACGCGGTCGACGATCGTCTCACCGGCCCCCTCGACGATCTCGAGCTGCACGGTCACGCGCGCCTGGGCCTGCCGCGTGAACATGCGCCGCGGCTGGCCGGTGCGCGGATCGACCGCGTCCTGCGCGGTGACCTCCTCCTCGACACCGTGGTACTGCGTGCCGCCGCGGATCAGCACGTCGGCCGCCTTCCAGCGTTCGAGCAGATCCATCGCCTCCTTGTCGAACGCAGTCCCACGCCGGCGGCGCAGCTCGTCCAGCATCCGATCGACGTCGCGGCGATCCAGCACCTCGAAGTCCTGCCGGCCGGTCAGCGGATTGCGCGCAGCACGCAGCGCATCCCCGAGCTCGGTCATCAGGTCGGCGGCGCCCTCACCCTGGAGCTGATCGACGGCGACCAGGTCGAATCGACCGAGGTCGACCGGCGCCGGCTTCAACACCCGGATACCGAGCGTCTGGTGCGTGGCGCAGCCAGCCAACAGTGCGAGCGACAGACAGGCGAACAGTGGACGAACGAAACGATGCATGGCGGACCTTCTCCTGCGGCGTGATCGGCAGGCGGCGCTGCCGGTCTCCACCTCGCTGCGAGCCCGCGGTGCCATCGCGTTTTTCCGCGGTTGCGTCACATCGGGCCGGCGAAGCCGCCCTACGGGTCATGGAACCCACCTCCCGCCGCCGACTGCTCCGCTGCCGTGCCCTGCTGCTGGCCGTGAGCCTGCCCGCCGCGCTGGCGGCGCAGGCGCCGGTCCGGATCGGGTCCGTCGAGGCGTATCTCCACGCCGCTGGCCCGTTCGACCATGCCGGGCAGGCTCCCGCGGTCGTGGCGGAGCATGTCGTGCGGCGTCCCGGCGCACCGTTCCTCGGGCTCGAGCTGCGTGACGTGGTCCTGCCGCCGGGCAGCATCCTCACGGTCGAGTCGCTGCGGGACGGCGACCGCCAGGAGTTCGACGCGGCGACTTGGCGCTCGCACGGTCCGTTCACGGCGTGGTTCAACGGCGACGCCGTCCGCGTGCGGCTGATCGCCGCACCCGGCTCGCGCGGCAACGGGTTCGGCATCGCGAGCATCGCCTTCGGCACGGGTGGCAGCGCTGGCCCGCTATCGGTCTGTGGGACCGACGACCGCTACCAGAGCTATGAGAGCCGCGTCTGCCGGCTGGTGATCCGGGAAGGGACCTCGCTGTACGTCGGGACCGCGTTCCTGGTCGAGTACATGGGCGGCGTGCTGACGGCGGGACACAACCTGTCCGGCAGCGGTCTGTCGAGCGTCACGGCGCAGTTCAACGTGCCGAAGTCCGACGCAAGCGGCGCGATCGTGCATCCGCCGGCGCGCGACCAGTACGACTGGGACAGCGCGACCGTGCGCTTCCAGCACGATGCCACCGGCGACTGGGGCCTGCTCCGGTTCAAGGTGAACTCGACGACGGCGCTGTACGCGGGCGAAGCGCAATACAACATCTACGACATCGAGAGCCCGCCGGCGTTGCAGACGAACCTGACCGTGCCGGGGCACGGGGCCGACACCACGCCGGACAAGACGTTCAACCACGTGCAGCAGAACTCGAGCGGGCCGTTGGTCGGTGTCACCGGCCACCAGCTCGAGCACCGCGTCGACACCGAGGGTGGCAACTCCGGCTCGCCGCTGGTCAATGCCGCCGGCCGGGCATTCGGCGTCCACACCAATGGTGGCTGCGATGCGACCAGCACGTCGTTCAACATCGGCTGGTCGGTGAACCACCCGGGCTTCGCGTCGGCGCGCAACACGGTCCTGCCGCTGAAGCCGAACCTCATGCCGCGTTCGATCGCTGCGTCAGCATCCGCGATCCAGGGTGGCACCGCCGGGGTCACGGTCCGGATCGCGAATCTCGGCCGCAGCACCGCCGGCGCGTATGACGCCGGCGTCTATCTGTCGACCGACGACCAGATCACCACCGGCGACCGGCTGCTGCTGCCGGTGCCGCGCCCGACGCAGCCAGCCGGCCAGAGCAGCACGATCAACACCGCCGTGCCGATCCCGCAGGATGTCACGCCCGGCAACTACTGGATCGGCGTGCTGGCAGACCATCAGAACGCGATCGACGAGACGTTCGAGAACGACAACGCCGTCGCCAAGGCGATCCGGATCGATCTAGGCAAGGCCGACCTCGTCGGCAATCTGTTCGACGTCAACTTCCCGAACACCAGCAATCCCGGCGTCGAAGTCGAAGTCGAAGTGAACACGGCCAGCATCGGCGACATCGGTGCGCCGGCGACGCGCACCGGCGTCGTGCTGGAGTACAACGCCGTCGAACACTACGTCATGGGGATCGTCGACGTGCCGGCGATGGCACCGAACTCGACGCCGCACAAGGTCAAGCTGAAGTGCCGGATCCCATGGGCTGCGATGGGCGTCGCCAGTGCCACGGTCAAGGCGGTCGCGGACCTCGATGGGATCGTCGGCGAGAAGTACGAGTCCAACAACAGCGGCACGTTCCGGCTGAACCGCACGATCAACGAGTACTCCGCCGCCGGCCGCGACCTCGTGTTCCGTCCGGTGTATCCGGTCGTGTCGGAACGGCACGCATCGATCTCGACCAAGGAGGGCGGCACGCTGCTGTTCTCGGTGCTGTCGCAGGACCTCGCCGACGCCAACTACGTGATGGTCTGGAGCGCCAACCCGGGTCTGTTCCAGTACGACGCGTTCAGCGACTTCAGCCTGACCAACATCAACACGCCGACGTTCTGGTACTGGTGGTCGAGCACCAACCGGCGCTGGGGCGCGCGTGCGGCCGAGCTGCGTGTGCCGAAGCTGCCGTCACCGCTCGCGTTCACGGTGCACACGCACGCGCTGTTCTTCGATCAGAGCATGGCCTTCCGCGGTGTCGGCGCCGGCAGCGTGCAGACCACGTTCACGGCGCAGTAGCCTCAGCCGCGCGCGGCACCGGCACGACCAGGAAGCCGACCGCATAGACCGCCGCGGCGATCAGGAACACGTTGGTGAACCCGATCGCCATGCTCAGCAGGATGCAGAAGATCGACGCGAACACCGACAGGAAGCCGTTGATCGCCCAGGCCCACGGCACCAGCTGAGGCGCGCCGCGTTCGATCAGCCGGATCCCGGTCGGGAACGGCATGCCGAGCGCGATCCCCAGCGGCAGCAGCAGCGCCACGGTCACCGCCGCGCGACCGGCGAACGGCAATCCGATCAACTCCGGCAGCAGCAGGTTGACGCCGGCGATCGTGAGGCCGGTCGCAGTCAGGATCCCGAGCAGCAGGCCGAACAGCGGCGCGCGCCGATCCACCGGGATCCGGCTGCCGAGGAACGAACCGATCCCGGCGAAGCCGAGCATCGACGTCAGCACGATCGACAGCGAATAGGTCGGGTGCCCGAGGAAGATCACGAGCTTCTGCATCAGCGCGATCTCGAGCAGCATGAACCCGAGCCCGAGCGCCGCGAAGTAGGCGAACCAGCGCAGCTTCTGCGGGGTCGGCACACCGCTGCGTTGCAGCCGCCGCAGCGGCAGGATCAGCAGCACGAAGCCGACCAACACGATCTGTCCCAGCGACGCGAGCAGCACCGCATGTCCGACCGGATAGTCGGTGTGATAGCGCTGCAGGTCGGACATCCCTTCGTCCCGTTTGCCGAGCAGCCCGCTGTACTTGTAGTAGTTGAAGAAGAACGGCGTGTCGTCCGTGCACGGACTGACGTCGTACGGATAGTCGTCGACGAACTCCGCGCGCGCAGCCGGATCGGCGGTCAGCAGCCGCGAGTAGTGCTCGCGCGTCCACCAGAAGCCGTCGCACAACTGCCGCCCGAGCGCCGTTGCTTCGTCGAGCAGGACCGCCAGCGCCGTCGCGCGCGACGGCTCCTGGATCCCGGGCACGGCGGCGAGCGCGTGTGCTGCCCCGGCGTCGTCCGCCTGCAGCCGCGCGAGCAACGCGTCGACGAGCGCGTTCGCCAGCGGTTCCAGATCACCATCCGGCAGCGCCAGCGACCCCGCGGCCAGCCGGCTGCGGAAGAACTTCTGCGCCTGGAACGGCACGTCGGCCGGCAGGTCGTACGGCGCCGTGCGGCGCAACGGATCGAACACGAAGCCGCGGAACCCCTGCCGGGCGGCGAACTGCGTCAGATCGTCGATCTCGGCCGCCGTGAACGGCCCGCGTTTGATCATCGTCGACCCCCAGTGTTGGCCGCAGAAGACCGCGATCTGGGCCGCGGGGTCCGCAACGCCGAGTTCCGCCAGCGCCGTGTATGCGATGTGTGCGAGGCGCAGCGTCTCGCGCGGCTGCCGCGGATGGTTCAGCAGGAACCGCGAGTAGTTGACGTAGCCGCCGTCCTCGAGGTGCGCATAGAACTCCTGCACCGCCTCGACCGTGTACAGATAGCTCTCGGTCAGCGTGTACGCCCCCGTGCTGAGCGCCGTGAACGAGTCCACGCCGCTCATCTGGATCACGTCGTACTTGCGGTCGCCATGGCGCAGGAACGAGCGACCTTCCCCGTGCACGAGGTGGATCCGATCGGAGTACGCGTGTGCGCCGGGCCGGAACAGTCCACCGAGATACGTGTCGTAGGTCTCGGTGACCATCTGCAGCATCGCGGTGTTGATCTCGACCGCGTCGATGTGCCGCGCGCCGTGCTGCAGCGCGACCATGACGTCGACACCGCCGCCGACGCCGATGACCAGCACGTCGGGATCTGCGCCGCCACGCGCGGCGAACGCGCGGTAAGCGCTCGCCGCCTGCGTGTCGTCGAGGAACGCGAACTGCTCCAACCTGCCGGCACCTTCGACCAACATCGTCGGTGCCACGCCGTCCTGGCCGACCATCCGATGCCCGACCGGACGCCAGTCGACGGCGCCGAAGTCACCGCCCATGAACGGCGACATCCCGTCGATGTGCGCCGTGATCTGCACCTCGGACGTTGCGCTGGGCAGCCGCGTCTCGAGGTTCTGCTCGCCGAACTTCGCGATCTCCTTGTTGGGGGCGAGCGGCACCTCCCAGCGCAGCGGTGGGATGCCGAGCGCCGGTACGCCTCCGGTCGCGCCGCCGAGGACCACGAGCGCGAGCACCAGCGCCGGGATGCTGCGCAACGCCGCGCCGAAGCCGGCCTGCAGTGCAAACAGGAATCCGGCGACGACGCCGGCGCTGCCGGCCACGAAGATCACCTCGGCTGCGTGCAGCCGCTGCAGTACGAACACGCTCAACGCGCCGCCGAGCGCCGACCCGACCAGATCGACGAAGTAGACGCGGTTCACCTGCCGCGCGTAGCGCGTCAGTGCCGTCCCGATCGCGAGCCCGCCGAGCAGGAACGGGCCGGTGATCAGCAGATACAGCAGCAGCAGCGCGAAGAAGTTGCGCAGGTCCTGCCACAGTCCGAGCGAGTCGATGCGGACCGTCGTGACCAGGCAGAGCGCCAGCATGACGCTGAACCCGTAGGCGACCGCCAACCGCGCGAGCTGGCGTTCGGCCCCGCCCTGGCGCAGCCCCTCCTTGCGTGCCGTCAGCAGGCTGCCGGCAGCCCCGAAGCCGAGCATCGCGATCGACACCACCATGTAGGTGAGGTGGTGCCACATCAGGATCGCGAAGACCCGGGTCAGCGCGATCTCGAACAGCAGGATCGAGAATGCGAGCAGGAAGACGCCTGCGTAAACGAGCCGGGGAGCGGGATGGGGCGTGGCGGACTCGGTCATCGCGGGCGGAGGGGCGCAGGATGCTACCCCCGGGCTCCGGGTGCCCGCGGCCGGCGGTACTCGTCGGGCGGTGGAAGTTCACCGCCGCGTTGCCGCGGTTCGGCCGGCGCCATCGGCGGAAGCGGGCCGCATCGCGGCCCGGCGGGTGTGCCCCGGTGCACCTGCGCCGGATCCACAGGCATGGTGAACAGCGCCCCCCCCCCGCTTGGTTGCGAATCTTTCTCATCCGCGATAGGTTCGCGCGCCGCTTGGACCCGAACCCGGAGCCACGTCTCGCCGAGCTGGAACATCGCTGCCGCGAAGCCGGCCTGCCGTTGACCGTGCAGCGTCGCCTCGTGCTCAGCTGCATGCTCGCGCGGACCGACCACCCGACCGCCGAGGACGTCTTCCAGGACGTCGCGCGGAAGTTGCCGGGTGTTTCGCGCGGAACGGTCTACCGTGCGCTCGACACGCTGGTCGGGCTCGGCGCGATCCACCGCGTCTGCCATCCAGGTTCCGCGGCGCGCTACGACGCGAAGCTGCACCGCCACCATCACCTGATCTGCGATCGGTGCGGTGGCATGTCCGACCTCGAAGCCCCGGGTCTCGACGACCTGCGGGTGCCGGATCTCGGCGAGCTCGGCTTCGCGGTGCGTGATTATTCCGTGCAGTTCCGTGGCATCTGCCGGCGTTGCGCATCCGGGCCGGTGGGCCGGGCGAACGAGGCCTGATTCCCGCATCCCCTCCACGAGCAGGAGATCCCGACGATGAACCCACATCTCTCCAGCCTGCTGCTGTTCGCAGTCGGCTCGTTGGCGGCCAGCGGCGCCGCACAGCGCACGGCGCCGCACGGTGCGACCGACTTCGCCGAGCAGCGGCGCATGCTCGCCGCGTTCGCCGCGGCCGGCGATGGGATCACAGCACCACCCGGGGTCGATCGCGCGCTGTGGAACCTGTTCGCCGTGCCCGGCGCGACGCGCGAGCAGGTGGCACTCGGCGAGCGGCTCTACTTCGATCCCCGCCTCTCCCGTGACGGCACGGTTTCCTGCGCCACGTGCCACGACGTCGACCGCAGCTTCACCGACCTGCGTCCGGTCTCCGAGGGGATCGGGGGGCAGCTCGGCCGGCGCAACGCGCCGACGGTGATGAACGCCGTCCTGATCCAACCGCTGTTCTGGGACGGCCGGTCGCCGACGCTCGCGCATCAGGCCGGCCAGCCGATCCTGAATCCGATCGAGATGGGGATGCCGGATCGCGACAGCGTCGTCGCGAAGCTGCGGCAGACCGACGACTACGCCGAGGCGTTCCAGCGCGCGTTCGGCCGGCCGCTCGACTATGCCGCCATCGAGGCCGCGCTGGCTGCGTTCGAGCAGACACTCGTGTTCCTCGACGCGCCGTTCGACCGCTTCCTGGCCGGGGACGAGAGCGCGATCCCGGCCGATGCGAAACAGGGTTGGGAGCTGTTCAACGGCAAGGCGCGCTGCGCCGCCTGCCATCCGATCAACGCGACGAATCCACTCGGCACCGACTTCCGCTTCCACAACATCGGAGTCTCGGCGCACAACCAGGACTTCGAGCAGCTCGCGCAGCAGGCGTTGCAGGCGCTGGCGCAGGATTCCTCCGAGCAGGCGCTCGACCGCCTCGCGCTCGGCACCGACCTCAGCGAGCTCGGCCGCTTCATGGTGACGCGCAACTACGCCGACGTCGGCGCGTTCCGCACGCCGCAGCTGCGCAACATCGGGATCACGCCGCAGTACATGCACGACGGCTCGATGCAGACGCTGTGGGACGTCATGGATCACTACAACAAGGGTGGCGAAGTCAACGCGTTCCTCGATGGCGGCATCGAGGCGCTCGCGTTGACCGAGCAGGAGATCGACCAGGTGGTCGCGTTCCTGTTCACGCTGACCGACCGCAACTTCGCGGCGCAGAACGAGCGTGAGCTGAAGGCGCAGCGCGAGCGTGCGCAGAAGCAGCGCCCGTTCCGTGACAATGAGCTCGCGCACCGCAACCGGTTGATCTTCGAGGCACGCGTGCTGGGAGAGAAGCGATGAAGAGCATCGAGACCCGCTACCTGGAGGACCGCGCCGACGTGATGCGGTCGTTGCAGAACATCGACCGCCGGACGTTCCTGCGCCTGTCGGCGGCTGCCGGCGCCGCGGCGATGGTGCACGGTGTGGTGCATCCGCACACGTACCAGCCGGTGCGCGTCGCGACCGCCGGTGAGGCGTTCCGCTTCGCGTACATCAGCGACTCGCACCTGTACGAGAAGAAGTTGAACGACCGCTTCGTCAAGGGCCTGCTGCGCGCCGTCGACGACGTGAACCGGATGGACCCGCAGCCGGACTTCGTGCTCTATGGCGGCGATCTGGCGCAGCTCGGCGCCCGCGCCGAGCTCGACCTCGGCGCCCAGATCCTGAAGAGCCTGCGCGCGCCGGTCCGCATGATGGTCGGCGAGCACGACTGGTATCTCGACATGGGCGCGCGCTGGCGCGAGCTGTACGGCAACGACCGCTACTCGTTCGACCACAAAGGGGTCCACTTCGTCGTGCTGAACAGCGTGATCGAGGAGGACTTCTGGACGGCGCGGGGTCTCACGCCGGAACAGCGGATGCAGACCGTCGCCGGGCTCGACAACGGCCTGCAGAACCCCTTCACGGTCGGCGAGGAGCAGCGCGAGTGGCTGCAACGCGATCTGGCGCAGCTGCCGGACGAGACGCCGCTCGTCGTGTTCTCGCACTCGCCGCTGTACCACCTCTACAAGCGGTGGAACTTCTGGACCGAGGATGCGCCGCAGGTGCAGCAGATTCTGTCGCGGTTCAATCGCTGCACCGTGATCCACGGGCACACGCACCAGCTGCTGACCAACCGGATCGGCAACATCCACTTCCATGGCCTGCTGTCGACGGCGTGGCCGTGGCCGTACGCACCGGAAGGGATGCCGGAGCTGACCGTGCAGATGAACCGGCCGGATCCGTTCAACCCGATGGACGGTTGCGGTGACGGTGCCGTGCAGGTCCATACCGACGGGCTGGTCGACAAGATCTACAGCCTGTGGAACCGCAACCCGGTCACGGTGACGCGGGAGTACATGCAGTCGTTCGGCAAGACCGCGGCGCCCAAGCGCGCCAACGCGGCGAGCTACTAGGAGGTGCCGCAGTGAGGAATCCGAGAATCACAGTGGCCGGCCTGCTGATCGCAGCCGGGACGTTGGCCTTGTTCGCCGGATGCGCGTCGCGCAGTGGCGACGGGATGCGCGTACAGCTCTGCGACGGGGAGACCGTCGTCGAGCTCGGCACCGCGCCAGCGACGAAGCAGGAAGGGGCCGCGGTGGCCGCAGCCCTGATGGCGGAGTGGCAGCGCAAGCATCCGGAGCGCGCCTGGCAGCAGCAGGACCCGGTGCCGGCGGCGATGCCGGCGCAGGATCCGGAGGCGCTGCTGCAGCAGCGGTTCCAGCTCAAGCAGCCGCACGACAACCGCGGCCTGCTCGGCGAGGGCCAGCGCGAGGGGCATCCGTACCGCGACTTCGCCGAACGGGATGTGCTGCTGTGGGAGCGTGAGACCTACAAGCTCGTGCTCGAAGGCGCGCAGGTGTTCCACGACGGCGGCAAGCTCGGCAGCACGATCGCCGTCTCCTGTGACATGTGCCATCCGGACGCGAGCAACACGCACCCGGAGACGTACCCGAAGTACCAGACGCAGATCGGCCGCACCGTGCTGCTGCGGCACATGATCAACTGGTGCCTCGAGCATCCGGTCCGGGCGAAACCGATGGCGCACGACGACCCGCGGATGATCGCGATGGAGGCGTACATCTATGCGCAGCGCCAGGGCAAGACGCTGAGCTTCGGCAAGCACTGACGGCCCGCCCGGCGTGGAAACGAGCGCGGCCGCGTGCTCCGTCGTGGAGCGCGCGGCCGCGGCGGTGATCGAGCCGATCAGCCGATCACTGCAGCTGCATGACCATGCCGCCGCCGACGAAGTGCGTCGCGATGCCGGTCGTGCTCGGGATCGTGTACCAACCGTACGAGCAGCGATGGCTCGCCGAGTACTGCACCGCCGGGATCGTCGTGACGCGGGCGTTCGACAGCGAGATCGGCAGCGGCGTCTGGCCGATGTCGACCGCCGCGAGCTGGGAGTAGAGCTTGGCGCCGACTGCACTCGGGATGTTGGTGAACCCGAAGTTGACGTCGGCGACCTGACCGGTGCTCAGCGTCCGCAGCGGCAGCGACCAGATCGGCAGCGCATGCAGCGTCGTGCAGAAGATCCCGGTCAGGTTCTGATCCATCGCATCGACCAGGGCCACGACGCCGCCGGTCGCCGGCCCGTTCGTGCCGCCGAGCCGGTAGCGCATCCCGTACAGCGGGATCGGCACCACGTCGTAGTTGCTGAAGCCGCTGGTGTGCGCGAACGCAGCGGTGCGCCCGGTTGCGGTGCAGCCGGTGCCCAGCACCGCGCCCGCGGTCGGCGTCGTCGCGCCGGTGAAGTCACGGTCGACCGACAACGTGCCGGACACCGAGGAATTCGTGTACGAGAAGTCGATCACGAGTGCGTCGGTCCCGAGGTACGGGTACGGCGTCGGCAGCATGATCTTGAAGTCGAACGGCGTCGGCCCAGGGATCGACGCGCTCCAGTCGGGGAACACGACGCCGGTCTGGTTGAACACCGTCGTCCGCGTGCCGGGCAGGAAGTTGTCGTCGAGGTAGTGGCTGATCGCGCCGAAGTTGGCGCGGCCGAGCTCGACCGTGAAGTCGAACGTGCGGGTGCCGGCAGCGCCCGACGAGCCGCCGTTGCGGCGCCATGCGATCGACTGGATCACGAATGGGGCGCCTGCCTGCGTGAAGTCGACCTGTTGGAACCGGCGCTGCCCGCCGAAGTGGGCGAACGAGGCATTGCCTTCGGTGGCCGCGAGTCCGCGCGGGGAGGTGTAGTTGGTCTGCGCGGTCACGGCCGCGCAGAGGAGGAGGAACGGGAGAGTGCGCATGTTGGAAGTGCTGGTTGCTGATGGCGATGCAGGGCGGACGGTGCCAAGAGGTGGCTCGCGCTCGTCCAGCTTCGCGGTCGTTCGACGAGGTCTTCCGACGCGGAGTTCCGTCGCCGTTACTGGTGGAAGCGCGAAAGCCTACCCCCGGTCCGTGGAGGGCAAGGGGACACGGGGGGAGGGGCTAGCTGCGACGGCGCCCCGAGGTCCCCTGCGGACCAGCCGCGGACCGGAGGCTGCTACTGCAGCAGCATGACCATGCCACCGCCGGTGAAGTGCGCACTCAGCGCGGTATTGGTCCCGCTGGGGATCGTGTACCAGCCGTAGGAGCAGCGGTGCGAGGTCGAGGATTGGACGGACGGGATCGTGGTGGCGCGGCCGTTCGACAGCGTGATCGGCAGCGGCGTCTGCCCCGGATCGAGGACTGCCAGCTGCGAGTAGAGCACGGCGCCGACTGCGCTCGGAATGTTCGTGAACCCAAAGCTGACGTCCGGCACGAGCCCGGCACTCAACGAACGCATCGGAAACGACCACGTCGGCAGTGCGAACAGCGTGGTGCAGAAGATCCCTGGCAGATTGGCATTCGCGCCGTCGATCAGCGCCACGACCTGACCGGCCGCGGGCGCGTTCGTTCCACCGAGCCGGTACCGCATGCCGTACAGCGGCGTCGGCAGGATGTCGAAGTTGAAGAAGCCGCTGGTGTGCGCGAACGCGGCCGTGCGCCCGGTCGCGACACAGCCGGTGCCGAGCAGCGCGCCGGCCGGGGGCGAGGTCGGCCCGTTGAAGTCGCGGTCCACCGAGAGCAGGCTGTTCGACGACGTGTTCTGGAACGAGAAGTCGATGACCAGCGCGTCCCGGCCCGTGTAGACGAAGGGCGTCGCCAGCATGACCTTGAAGTCGAATGGCGTCGGCCCGGGGATCGATGCGCTCCAATCGGGGAACACGACGCCGTTCTGGTTGAACACGGTCGAGCGCGTGCCGGGCAGGAAGTTGTCGTCCAGGTACAGGTGCAGGGCACCGAAGTCGGTGCGCCCGAGGTCGACCGTCAGGTCCATGGTCCGCGTGCCCGCGGCGCCGGACGAGCCGCCATTACGACGCCAGGAGATCGACTGGATCACGAACGGCGTGCCGGCCTGCGTGTAGTCGACCTGTTGGAACCGGCGCGCGCCGGCCCAGTGGGCGAATGCATTGTTGCCTTCGATGGCATTCAGGCCACGCGGGGACGTGAAATTGGTCTGCGCCGGAATCGCAGCGCACAGCAGGAGGAACGGGAGGCATCGCATGGTGATCTCCGAGGCTGATGAGTTGGTGGTGCCCGCCTGGCAGGCCGTGACGCGGCGGCATCCCGCGCGCATCGGGAGAGCCTAGCTCCGCGGATGCACCCGTTGCAGCCCCCTCGGCCCGTTGTTTGCGGAGTCACCCACGTCCGCGAACCCCACGCCCGAACCTCCGTGACCGACCAACCACTCCTCAAGCACGCCGTCTTCGCCCTGTTCCGCGACCGCTTCGCCGCCGACCGGGCGATCCGCCAACTCGTCGAACGTGAGCCCGCGCTGGCATCGCACATCAGCGTCGTCGTGCATCGCGGCGTCGTCGACGAAGCCGAGTTGCGTCACACGATCCAGCACGCGTCCGCAGGGGCCGAGGAGACCGACTCGCGGCGCGGGTTGACGATCGGTGCGTCGCTCGGCGCCGGCGCGGGTGCGCTGATCGGCGCACTGATCGCGGGACCGTTCGGCCTGCTGGGCGGCGGTCCGCTGATCGGCATGCTGTTCGGCGCCGGCGCCGGATCGCTGTACGGCATGCTCGCCGGCGGCCTGGTCGGCGGCGGTCTGCCGGACCAGACGCTGAAGCAGCTCGCGTCGCGCATCCAGGGTGGTGACGTCCTCGTCACGGTGCGCACCGATGGCCACGACGTGGAGCAGCGCGCCGCAGCCATCCTGCGCACACATGGCGCCGACATCGCCTCGAAGCAGATGGGGCAGGCGGACGCCGGCGGCTGAGGTCGCGGCGCGCACCGACGCGCGGGCGCACCGCCGGCGCGTCAGCGCTCTTCGACCGACACCTCGAACTTCTGGCTGACGCGCATGTCGCGTGCCGATGCAGTCACGGTGACGGGATGATCCCGCACCAGCAATGCATCCGCCGACGCGCGCAGCACGAAATCGCGGACCGACTCGCCGGCCGGGATCGTGCCGCCGGCCGGCACGCTGACGCCCTGCGGCAGGTTGGCGAAGCTGATCTCGACGGGGCCTTCGAACCCATCACGGTTGACCATGATCGCGACGGAGTTCGTGCGTCCACGGTGCAGCGTCTGATCGGCCGGAGCAGTCAACGACAGCTCCGTGCCGCCGGAGCCGCTCACCTCGCGCGCGCTGCAGGCGACGAGCCCGCCCATCATCAATGCACCCAGAACGAAACGCGGGAATCTCTGCATACGAATTGCCTTTGCACGGATCTTTCGATGGTCGCGCGCCAAGTGAATTGCGTGCCACACGCGGCGCGCCGCCGCCGGGGCCGATCGCATCGCGGATCCGAGCCATCGTGGCGGAGCAAGAACGTGCATCGATGTGCGCAGGAACTGCACCACGGCGCGCTCCGTGGCCGATTCCGGACGAGCGCGGCCTGCCTGCACCGCTCGTGGCAGGTCGGCGGTCCCGGCGGCATGGATCTTGCCGAGCGCGCCGCATGCGAAACATGAGTCGAGGTCGTGCTCCCGGTATCGCCGCGGCGACGCTGTTGCTGCTGACCACAGCGTGCCAGACCGGCGTCGCCGGCTATTCCACGTCGACATCGTCAGCAGAGGAACCGAACGGACTCGAAGTCCTGCCGGCGCCACGACCGGTGCAACCGGCGCGCAGCGACCCCGCAGAGGATGGGGATGATGCGGCCGCCGCAGCGGCGCTGGCAGCGGCGCAGAACGACCGCGACAAGAACAAGAAGGAGGGCACCTGGGAGGTGACGCTCGGTGGCTTCGCGAACAACGACGAGGACTTCGACGTCGGCAGCGGCCAGGTTGCAGGCAGCGTCGGCTACTTCGTGACGGAGACGATCCAGATCGTCGGCCGGCAGAACGCAGCATTCTTCGAACCGGGCGAAGGTGTCGAGGACTCGTGGAACGCGTCGACGCGCGGCGCCGTCGACTTCCATCTCTCCCGCGGCGAGCTGGTCCCGTTCGTCGGCGCGAGCTTCGGCTACATCTACGGCGACACCGTCGACGAGACGTTCGTGGCCGGCCCCGAGGCAGGTCTGAAGTGGTACCTGCAGCCCGGTGCGTTCGCGCAGGTGATGGCCGAGTACCAGTTCTTCTTCGAAGAAGCGGATCGCATCGACAACGAGTTCAAGGACGGGCTCTTCGTCTACGGAATCGCGATCGGCGTGCGCTTCTGATCCACGGCCCACCACCAGAAGAGAGGAGAACCGATGGCCACTGCAACGACGGAAGAACTGGTCGAACAGATCAAGGCGCTGGGCAGGGACGTACGCCAGCTCGGTGTACTCGCGCGCCAGGCGACCGCAGAGACGGTGCGGGACGCGGGCGGATCGGTCCGTGAGTTCCTCGGCGACGAGGGGCAGCTCGCGGAGTCGATCCGGCGGCATCCGCTACGGTCGGTGCTGATCGCGGGCGGTGCCGGCCTGATCCTCAGCTGGCTGCTGCGCTTCAAGTGATTGCAAACGAACCAGCCGGCCGCGAGCGCACGGCGCGGCCGCAGGGATCGCGCGAATCGCCGGCGAACGGAGCGCACGACGACCAGCTGGCGTCGCTGCTGCGTGCGGCGCGTGACGAGCTCGCGCAGATCGGGACCGACGCGGCACGACTGCTGAAGATCCGCGCGTTCCGGATCCGCGCCCGGGCGCGCAGCGCGGTCGGCCGCGTGGCCGGCGCGGCTGCGTTGACGGCTGGGCTCGGCATCGTCGCGGTCATCGCGCTCGTGTTCCTGCTGCGTGGCCTGGCCGGCGCGCTGGCAGTGTTGTTCGGCGGCCGGCCGTGGCTCGGCGACCTCGCCTGCGGGGTGCTGGTGTTGGCGGGTGTCGGCGCATGGTTCGTGATCCGCGGCGCGCAGAGTCGCCGGGCGCGGATCGCCGAGCTGCGTCGTTCGCTCGGCACGCCGGAGGAAAAGCGATGACGAGTGAATTGGAGTTCCTCGACCGCGTCGAGCAGCAGACGCAGGCGGATCTCGCCGCCCGCGCGCGCGGACTGCGCGACTGTGGGGAGCGGCTGATCGACGCCTGGCCGGTGACCGCGTTGGCCATCGGTTTCGCAGTGGGTGGCGCGGGTGGTTTCGCTGCCGCGCGCAACTGCGAGCGCCTGCGGGCGGCGGCCCCGGATGCGCGCACGCTGGTTCGCGGCGTCGCGCGCGTCGCCACGCCGATCGTGACATCGGCGTTGCTCTGATCGGCAGTGTGCATTGCACGTGCATGCACACCGTTGCATGCAGATGCGTCGCAGCGCCGCCGTAGCGACGCTCCCTTCCCGCCGCCTGCGTGCGGCATGCGCGTTGCACCTAGGAACCCCGTGCAGCGCGATCACGCGCGCGCATACATGAATCCAAACGGAGCAAGCGATGAACGAAGACAGACTCAAAGGCAAGTGGAACCAACTGAAGGGCAAGGTGCGCGAGCGCTGGGGCAAGCTGACCGATGACGACATCGACGTCGTCCAGGGTCGGACCGAACAGCTCTCGGGCAAGCTGCAGGAGCGCTACGGGATCGCGAAGGACGAAGCGCAGCGGCAGATCGATGACTTCGTGCGCAAGCACGAGTCGCCGACCGCCACTGGCCGTGAAGCCACCCAGGGTTCCCCCGGGTCCCAGGGCTCGCAGGGCTCCCGCGAAAGGACGATGGACCGATGAAACAACACAACCTCCTACTGCTGGCCGCGTCGCTGAGCATTCCGCTCGTGGCGCAGGAAGGCCGGCCACCGCAACCGAAAACGCAGCCGGAGCGACCGGCGTACGTGCAGGGTGAGCAGCAGAAGCTGGCGACCGAATGGGGTCGCCATGCGTTGCTGAGCAACGTGCTCGGCGCTGACGTCCGGATGCAGCCTTCGGCTGAGGCGCGGCGCGAAGCGGCCGAGGACAACGAACAGGCCGAGCGCCCCAAGGGCGAGGTCGCCGACCTGATCCTGAACGTCGGCGATGGCTCGGTCGATTGGGCCGTGTTGTCGGTCGGCGGATTGCTCGGGATCGGCGACAAGTCGGTCGCCGTGCCGTGGCGCAAGCTGCAGCACACGCTGAACGAGGACGGTGAGCCGACGTTCACGATCGCGATGACGAAGGCCGAGCTCGAGGCGAGGCCGGCGTTCGATGCCGATGACGCGAAGAAGCGCGGCCTGGACACGACGGTGCGGACGCTGGACACCAGCGACCGCGAGATCGGCAAGGGTGGCGTCCGCGATGGCGAGATCCCGCCCGGCCGGCCGGCCGACGGCACGGGCCGCGAGCCGGGCGAACGCACCGATCGTGGCGTCCGTGCCGGACAGCCGGCCGATGCTTCGATGCCGCGTGGGGGCACGCACTACGTGCTCGCCAGCGACTTCAAGGACTGCAACCTGCGCACGCCGACCGAAGAATTCGGCTCGGTCAGCAAGGCGATGGTCGATCTCGACAATCACAAGATCGACTACATCGTGATCGCGCGCGGCGGCGTCGTGGGCATCGGTGAAACCGAGTACCTGGTCCCGCTGGCAGCGTGCAAGTTGATCCGGCACGACGACGAGCCGGCACTCCAGATCGACCGCTCCGTGGAGGAGTTGAAGACCGCGCCGAAGTACACGGCGCCAGAGAACGGCCGTGATCCGCTGAACCGCACCGAAGCAGAGCGCGCGTGCGAGTTCTATCACGTGCAGAAGAAGGGCTCGGACAGGAGTTCGGATCCCGGCAAGACCGGGAAGGCCGACGACCCGGAGAAGCGCAAGTAGAAGCGACCATCTCCTTCTGCTTCGCCCTCTGGACTCCTGTCCTGGACGCGAGTGCGGGCCTCAGCGCCTGCCTCGCGTCCACTTTCATGTACACCGCCGGTGTGCGGCGGTCTGGACGCGCGCGCCGGCGCGCGATGTGGCGCTGCGCTCGGTTCAGCGCGAGCGGGGTGGGGCGGCTCCTTCTTCCCGCAAAGGCGGCGCGCGCCGGCTCGGCCAGGCGCGCGCGCGAGCTGATCGGGTCACGGCATGCGCCCGCGGAACGCGCGCGACAGCCCCATGATGATCAGCAGCACGAGGAACACGAAGAACAGGATCTGCGCGATCCCGGACGCCGCTCCTGCGATGCCGCCGAAGCCGA
This sequence comes from uncultured candidatus Brocadiaceae bacterium, assembly GCA_964483245.1. Classification (GTDB taxonomy): domain Bacteria; phylum Planctomycetota; class UBA1135; order UBA1135; family UBA2386; genus CAZABP01. The sequence continues at coordinate 213,445 of CAZABP010000002.1, forward strand.
GCACGGCAGCGATGATGGCGAGCACTACGAAGAACAGAACCCAGCTCAACATTTTGGTCTCCTTGGTGAGTGATGCGGAATGCGCGACGGCGCTGCCGTCGCGGTGTGCGACGACGCAAAGGGCGTTCCTCGGTCTGCTGCCGTTGCTGCAGTTGCGATGCAACTCGTGCACGCGGAACCGGGGTCAGGCGCACCCGCAATGTGGATTGCGCGCGATGAGATGCGGCATGGAGGTTGCACACATCCGGGCATGACCAGAGCTGTTGGATTCGGCCTGATCGCGGTCGGCATCGTGCTGCTCGTGATGGGCATCAACTCGGCGGACTCCGTTTCGTCCGAAGTCAAAGAGTTCTTCGAGGGGACGCCTACCGATCAGTCGATCTGGCTGTTGATAGGCGGAGTGCTCGCTCTGGTCGTCGGCCTCGGCGCGTTGTTCGCCGCGGGCCGCCGGCGCGCAGCGTGACGCACCGGGATTTCCTTCCGTCCATGAAACGAATCACGAGGTGAACCGTGCGTAATCTTCTTCCTGTCCTGTTCTTCGCTGGCGGCATCGTCGCATTGTCCGGTTGTGCATCGGTCGACAACGAGCGCAGCGCCCTGCGCGGTGCGCTGACCGACGCGAGACAACTCGCTACCGAGATCGACACCTGGCACCGCCGCAGCGAGCCTGCCGTCAACGAATCGGCCGTCCAGACCATCGAGAGCTTCCAGGAACGGGCCGAGTCCCTGCTCGACAACGTGTCCGGTGTCTCCGATGAGGCGGCGACCGGCGTCGACCTGGCCGGCGTGAAGCAGGCCCTGGCTGCGATCGCCGAGTTCGACACCTCGCGGATCGAATCGGCATCGCAGACCGGCCGGGCGTCCGTCATGCATCAGTTCGGCGCGCTCGCGCAGAACCTTCGCAGCGCGGTCGCCCTCGTGCACGTCAGCGGCTGAGCGACTCGGTCAGCTGCGAGTGCTGGCGCTCGGATCCTGCAGGATCTCGAGCAGCCGGCCGGGGTCGACCGGCTTCACCAGATGCTGGTCGATCCCGGCTGCGCGCGAGCGCTCCCGGTCCGACGGCTGGCCCCAGCCGGTGAGCGCAATCAACACCAGGTCGCGCCCTGCAGTGCGCGCGCGGATCCGCCGGGCTGCTTCGTAGCCGTCGAGCTTCGGCAGCCCGAGATCCAGCAGCACGACATCCGGCTCCAAGTCGCACGCGGCCTCGACTGCTCTTTCGCCGTCGTGCGCAAGATGCACTTCGTTGCCTGCCAGCTCGAGCAGCAGCCCGAGGCTGCGCGCGGCGTCCTCGTTGTCGTCGACGACCAGGATCCGCCTGCCGGATCCCATGTCCGCGATGGACCGCGCGGCGGCAGCGGGCCCAGCCAGGTCCGGCTCGCCGGAACCGGGCGCGCGGCGCAGCAACGGGAGCCGCGCCACGAAGGTGCTGCCGCGCCCGACACCGTTGCTGTGCGCGGTGACGCTGCCGCCGTGCTGGGTCACGAGCTGGCGCACGAGCGTCAGACCGATGCCGAGCCCGGAGCGCACCTGCTCTGCTGGTGCCTCGACCTGCGCGAACATCTCGAACACGGTCGCCAGCGCGTCGGCAGGAATCCCGATCCCATCGTCCGCGATGGTGACCTCGACTTCGGCATCGGTCACCGCGACCTCGACCCGGATGCGCCCGCCCGCCGTCGTGAACTTGCACGCATTGCTGATCAGATTGCCGAACACCTGCAGCATCCGCGCCGGATCGCCGTCGATCCGGACCGGGTCCTGCGGCAGCAGGATCTCGAACCTGCGGTCCGGGCACTCGCCCCGGTAGTTCTCGACCGCCTGGTGCAGGATCGGCACCAGGTCGAGGGGCCGGCGCCTGAGTTGCAGCGTGCCGCGCGTGATCCGGTGCACGTCGAGCAGGTCGTCGATCAGCCGCGTCAACTGCGCCACCTGACGGCGCATGACTTCCTGCGGGTACTCCATGCGGCCCTGCTGCGCATGCGCGATGTCGAGCAGCGTCAGCGCATTGCTGAGGGCGCCGAGCGGATTGCGCAGCTCGTGGCCCAGCGTCGCCAGGAACTCGTCCTTGCGCCGGTCGGCCTGGCGCAGCGCGAGCTCGGTCTGCCGCCGCGTCTGTGCGAGCTTCAGGTGGGTCTCGACGCGCGCGACCAGCGCGCGCGTGCTGAACGGCTTGATCAGGTAGTCGTCGGCGCCGGCGTCGAGGCCCTCGACGCGCGATGCTTCGCCGGCGCGCGCCGACAGCAGGATCACCGGGATGCTGCGCGTGCGCGGGTCTGCGCGCAGCGCGCGCAGCAGGCCGAAGCCGTCGAGCCCCGGCATCATGACGTCGGTCAGCACCAGGTCGGGCGGGGCCTGCAGTGCTGCAGTGAGTGCAGTCGCTCCGTCGGCAGCGAGCTCCACCTGGAAACGAGGACTCAGCAGGCGGCGCGTGTACTCGCGCATGTCGGCGTTGTCGTCGACCAGCAGCACCCGGCCCGCCGGTGCTGTCGCCGCGCCAGCAGGCGGCGCTGCCTCGAGCGGGGGACGAGGCAGCATGCGATCCTGCGGAGCCGGCGCATCCGGCAGCCAGCGCAGCGCCTCTTCGACGAATGGCGACGCGCCGATCGCCGTCGACGCCAACGAGCGTCCGCCGCGGATGCGATCGGGTGGCAGCTGGGCCGTGCCGCGTGGAATCGCCACCGTGAACGTCGTGCCACGGCCGACCTCGCTGGTGGCTTCGATCGTGCCACCGTGCAGCCGCACAAGTTCCCGCACGAGGGCGAGGCCGATGCCGGTTCCTTCGTGCGTCCGGCTGCGGGTCTGCTCGACGCGATGGAACCGCTCGAACAGCCGGGGCACTGCGTCCCCCGGGATTCCCTCGCCGGTGTCGGCGACGCGCAGCACGGCATGGCTCGCGGTGGTCTCGAGTGTCACGGCGATCCGGCCGGCGAACGTGAACTTGAACGCGTTCGACAGCAGGTTCAGCACGACCTTCTCCCACATGTCGCGGTCGACGTGGATCGGCTCCGGCGTCGGCGCGCAGGCGACCTGCAGCTCGAGCCCGGCCTTCTCGCACGCCGAACGGAAGTTGCTCGCGAGCTCCGCGGTCAACGACGCGAGGTCGGTCGGCTCGAAGTTCGCCTGGACGCGGTCGGCTTCGATCCGCGAGAAGTCGAGCAGCGTGTTGACCAGCTTGAGCAGGCGCAGCGCGTTGCGGTGCGCGACCTGCAACCGCTCGCGCTGCTCGCTGGAAGCTCCCGGTTCGGCGGCCAGCGCATCTTCGAGCGGCCCGAGCATCAGCGTCAGGGGGGTGCGGAACTCGTGGCTCACGTTGGAGAAGAACGTCGTCTTGGCCCGGTCCAGTTCGGCCAGCTCTTCGGCGCGCTTGGTCTCCACCTCGATCGATCGCGCATTGATCAGCGCGTTGACGACCGCGTCCTGCAGCATCGTGAAGAACGTCCGGTACGTCGGATCCAGCTCGCGCCGCGGACTGACGCCAGCGACCAGGATGCCGAGCGGGTGTGCGAGCGCCGGCAGGGTCAGCGGCAGCAGGATCGCGCTCTGCGGAGATTCCGGGTACGGCCCACAACCGAGCGGTGGCATGCGCACCGCCAGATCCTCGAGCAGCACCGGTTGCCCACTCTGCAACGCCGATCCGAGCGGCCACGGCGCACCGTCTGCGCCGCCCAACCAGACTTCGGCCGGCGCGAGCGCGGAACCCGGATCGAGATGCGCGGCGGCCGCGAGCTGCGCGACGTCTGATCCCGGCGGGCTCAGGTACAGCAGTGCGAACGGAACATCGAGCTGGTGACGGCGGATCGTGTCGATGCTCGCGTGCGCCGCCTCGGCCAGGGTCTGGGTGTTCGCTGCCGCATCCCCGAGCTCGCGCAGGATCTGCAGTCTGCGTTCGGCGAGCGTCTGCGTCGTCAGCTCGGTGACCGGATGGAACAAGCCGACCACCTCGCCGGTCTCGTCACGGATCGGGCTGAACGAGAACGTGAAGAACGTCTCTTCGAGATACCCGTACCGGTCGAGGAACATCCGCTGGTTTTCGAGGAACGCCGTGTGCCCGGCCGACGCACTGTCGAATGCCTCGCCGATCGCCGGCCAGGCCGAGAACCAACACTCGCGGAAGTCCTGTCCGAGCGACTGCGGGTGCTTCTCGCCGCAGATCGGCCAGTAACCGTCGTTGTAGATCTGCACACGGTGCGGACCCCAGGCGATCGCGATCGGGAAGTTCGAAGCGAGCGCGAGATTGACCGTCGTGCGCAGACTCTGCGGCCACGAATCGAGCGGGCCGAGCGGAGTCTGCGACCAGTCCTTGCTCCGCACGAGGTCGCCCATGACGCCGCCGCCGACGAGCCAGCTCGAGGCACGCGCTGGTGGACGTGGTGATGTGTGCTCGCGCGTCATGCTGGCGGGCCGAGATTTCCTTCCATGGGACCCCGGAGACAGGGCGCGCATGGTAGCTCGTGGCGCTGGTCGAGGGCTGGCAGGTGCGCAACGTCGTGCTGAAGGGTGATGAGTGGTTCGCGCTTCGTGGCCGGCGCTACGATGCGCGGCCCGTCTTGCGGAGGCTGATCCATGCGAAGCTCGCTTCTCTTGCCCCTTGTCTTCATCGCATCGGCGCTGACCGCGCCGCGTGCCCAGGAGCCGCTGCCTGCCGATCCTGCCTGGCAGCCGCATCGGTCGATCCGCGTGCTGTACGCCGGCTGGCCCGGTGGCTCGCGCGAGACCGTGTTCGCCGGGTTCCTGCGGCAGTGGTTCGACGAGGTCGGGATCTGCGACCTCGAGAAGCTCTCGATGCAGACCGCGAAGGACTACGACGTCGTCATCGCCGACTGGTGCAGCCAGTACGGCAACGACGGCTATCCCAAGCGCGAGAACTCGCTGTTCGGCGTCAAGAACGCGCTGGGTCCGGAGTTCACCAAGCCGATCATCGCCATGGACTACGTCAGCTCGCACATCCGGCCGCGCTACAAGCTCGACTGGCTTTGACTGTGCCTGCACAACCGCGCGCACGGGCTGCGCGCAGACCATCTGATCTTCCACCAGCCGCTCGCCGCCGGCGTCGAACTCGATGACGAGCATCCGTACGCAGCCGCCAAGGGGGACCAGCGGACCTGGCTCGTCCACAGCGGCGAGTTCAAGCAGGGCTGCGACGTCGGCATGGTGTCCGACGGACACGGGTTCGAGGACTCGCCCGACTGCGAGCGCATCTGCGGGGGCATCAACAGCAAGGGTCCGATGGCGCTCGCGATCGGACGCCAGGCGAATCTGCTGCAGTGGGGGTTCTACGGCGCGCCGGACCGGATGACCGAGTCGGCCAGGCGCGTGTTCCTGAACGCGATCGTCTACATGCGCCGGTTCGAGGGGGATGTCCCGCTGGTGCAGAAGGCCTCGCGCGGACGGAGCTGGCTATCGCAGTACGTCGACCTGCTGGCCGAGCAGAGCACCGCTTCGAGCAAGCAGTACTCGGAGTACCTGACGAAGCAGTTCCCGGCGGAGCTGACCAAAGATGGCGTCGACGTCGGCAAGCTGCGCGAGTGGTATGCGGCGAACGAGGAGTACCTGCGCGGCGACGAGAAGCGCCAGCTCCGCGTCGACGCGGAGCTCGCGACGCTGCAGTTGTCGAACCGCAAGCCGGAGTTCCTCGACTGGCTGCTGGCGCGCCTGCGCGAGGACCCGCGCGACGCGCTCGCGCTGCGCCTGGCCGGACGCTACCTGGCGCCCGGTCAGGGGACCGACGCCGCGACCGCGACCGCGTGGATCGACGCGAACCGACCGTATCTGTTCTTCACCGACACCGGCGGATACCGCTGGATGGTCGACACGAACGCGCAGCGGCGGGCGGCAGGGGACGCGAGCAGCCCCGGGAAGTAGCGCAGCACACACGCATCCGTGCGCCGCATCGCCCGCGGGTGCCGTCATGACTCACGGCGGCGGGCGGCTTCCGGCTCCGCGAATGCAACGGCTCGCTACATTCTCCGCCCCGATGCTGCTGCAGATCCGCACGACGCGTGCGCCGGCGACCGACCTCGGTTACCTGCTGCACAAACATCCTGCACGGATGCAGCAGTTCGAGCTGGCATTCGGCCGTGCGCACGTGTTCTACCCCGAGGCAGAAGCGGAGCAGTGCACCGCGGCGTTGCTGCTCGACGTGGACCCGATCGGACTGGTCCGCGGTCGCAGGGGCGGCAGCGAGGATTCGCCGCTGGCGCAGTACGTCAACGACCGTCCCTACGTGGCGAGCTCGTTCCTGAGCGTGGCGATCGCGCAGGTGTTCGGCTCGGCGTTGGCCGGCAAGTGCGCGCACCGCCCGGAACTGGTCGGCGAGCTGCTGCCGCTCGAAGCGCGGCTGGAGGTCGTCCCGGTCCGCGGCGGCGAGGCGGCGCTGCAGCGCATGTTCGCGCCGCTCGGCTACGAGCTCACAGCAGCGCGGCACGCCCTCGATGCACGCCATCCGGAGTGGGGGAGCAGCCCGTACTTCACGTTGACGTTGCGGCGGCTCTCCACGTTGCAGGAGCTGCTGTCGCATCTGTACGTGTTGATCCCGGTGCTGGACGACGAGAAGCACTACTTCATCGGCGAAGCAGAAGTCGAAAAGCTGCTGCGGCACGGTGAGGGTTGGCTCCGCGAGCACCCGGCGCGCGACGAGATCGCGCTGCGCTACCTGCGTCGGCGGCGAGGGCTCGCCCGGCTCGCGCTCGAGCGGCTGCGCGAGGGGGATGAGCCCGCGGACGAGGTCGAGGTCGCGCGGCAGGAGGGCGCCGAGCAGACGCTGGAGCAGCCACTGCGCCTGAACGAGCTGCGGTTGGCAGCCGTGCGGGATCGATTGCGTGCACTCGGCGCGCGGAGTGTGCTGGATCTCGGCTGTGGAGAAGGCCGGTTGCTCGAGCAGCTGCTGCGCGATGGACGGTTCGCGCGGATCGTCGGATTCGACACGTCGTACGTGGCACTCGAGCGCGCGAGCGCGCGGCTCCGGATCACCGAGATGCCGCCGAAGATGCGCAGCCGCATCGAGCTGTTGCACGGCTCGCTGACGTATCGCGATGAGCGACTCGCCGGATTCGACGCGGCTGTGCTGGTCGAGGTGATCGAGCACCTCGACCTGTCGCGGCTGGCAGCGCTGGAACGCGTGCTGTTCGAGCATGCGCGGCCCGGGGTCGTGCTGATCACAACGCCGAACGCCGAATACAACGCGCGGTTCGGGCAGCTCCCTGCCGGTCGCTTCCGCCACCGTGACCATCGGTTCGAGTGGACGCGCGCCGAGTTCGCCGAGTACACGCAGGGAGTCGCGACACGCTGGGATTACACCGTGACGTTCGAGCCGATCGGTGACGAGGATCCTGCGCTCGGCGCGCCGACGCAGATGGCGGTGTTCCAGCGCTGAGAACGATGGAGCTCGCGATCCCGGAGCTCTCGCTCGTGGCATTGGTCGGCGTGTCCGGCTCCGGCAAGTCCACGTTTGCGCGCAAGCACTTCGCGCCGACCGAGGTCTTGTCGTCGGATGCGTTCCGCGGACTCGTCGCCGACGATGAGCACGACCAATCGGCGACGACCGACGCGTTCGACGGTCTGTTCCACATCGCGGGCATCCGCCTGCGCAACCGCCGCCTGACCGTCATCGACGCCACGCACACGCAGCCGGAGGCGCGGCAGCGGCTGCTCACCCTGGCCCGCGAGCATCACGTGCTGCCGGTCGCGATCGTGCTGGACCTGCCGGCGAAGCTCTGCCTCGAGCGGAACTCCACGCGACCGGACCGGAGCTTCGGAAAACACGTGATCCCACAGCAGGCGAGCCAGTTGCGGCGCTCGCTGCGCGGTCTGCGGCGCGAGGGATTCCGGCACGTGTTCGTGCTGCGTTCGCCCGAGGAGATCGAGTCGGCGACCGTGCGGCGCGTGCGGCTGTGGACCGACCGACGCGACGATGCAGGTCCATTCGACATCATCGGCGACGTGCACGGCTGCTTCGACGAGCTGCAGCGACTGCTGCAGGAGCTCGGCTATCGGATCGACGCGCAAGGCGGGAATGGCTCGCCCCGCTTCGTCGTGGCGCCACCGCCGGGACGGAAGGCAGTGTTCCTCGGCGACCTCGTCGACCGCGGCCCGCGTGTCGTCGACGTGCTGCGGCTGGTCATCGACATGGTGGCGTCCGGAGCCGCGCTCTGCGTGCCGGGCAACCACGAGGTGAAGCTGTTGCGCAAGCTGAATGGCGCCGATGTCCGCGTCAGCCACGGTCTGCAGCAGACGCTCGAGCAGCTTGCTGCCGCGCCGCCGTCGTTCACGCAGGAAGTCCGCGACTTCATCGACCGGCTCGTCAGTCACTACGTGCTCGACGACGGCCGGTTGGTCGTCGCACATGCCGGCCTGAAGCAGGACCTGCAGGGGCGTGCATCGGGTGTGGTCCGGTCGTTTGCGCTGTATGGCGACACGACCGGCGAGATCGACGAGTTCGGACTGCCGGTCCGCCACGAGTGGGCGCGCGAATACCGCGGGAAAGCAATCGTGGTCTACGGTCACACGCCGACGCCGGAGGCGGAGTGGCTGAACCGCACCATCTGCATCGACACCGGCTGCGTGTTCGGCGGCAAGCTGACGGCACTGCGGTATCCGGAGCAAGAGCTCGTCGGCGTGCCGGCGGCCCAGGTCTACTGCGAGCCGGTGCGTCCGCTCGCGCCGCCGCTGCCGGCGGATGGGCGGACCGCGCAGCAAACGCATGACGATCTGCTGTATCGCGAAGACGTCGCCGGACCGAGGATCGTGTCGACCCGGCTGCGGCCGAACATCTCGATCCGCGAGGCGAACTCGATCGCTGCGCTCGAGGTCATGTCGCGGTTCGCGATCGATCCACGCTGGCTCGTCTACCTGCCGCCGACGATGTCACCGAGCGAGACGTCGCAGCACGACGGTCACCTCGAGCATCCGGCGGAAGCATTCGGGTACTTCCGGCGCGTCGGTGTCGAGCGCGTGGTCTGCCAGCGCAAGCACATGGGTTCGCGCGCCGTGCTGATCGTCTGCAAGGACGAGGCGACGCCGCTGCGCCGGTTCGGGATCGAGGGAAACGGGGTCGGCGTCTGCTACACACGCACCGGCAGGGCGTTCTTCCAGGACGCGGGGCTCGAGCGCGCGCTGCTGCTGCGCGTGCGCGACGCTGTCGCGGCGGCAGGCTTGTGGGACGAGCTGGCGACCGACTGGCTCTGTCTGGACTGCGAACTGATGCCGTGGTCGGCGAAGGCCCAGGCGCTGCTGGTCGAGCAGTATGCGCCAGCCGGTGCCGCCGGCACCGCTGCGCTCACCGGGGCGATCGAGACGCTGGAACGTGCCGGGGCGCGTGGGATCGACGTGGCCGAAGTGTTGGATCGGACGCGGACGCGGCTCGCGATGGTCGGTTCGTACGTCGATGCGTACCGCGAGTACTGCTGGCCGGTGTCCGGGCTCGACGATTATCGGCTCGCGCCGTTCCACCTGCTTGCATCCGAGCAGCAGGTGCACGTCGACCGGGACCACGTCTGGCACCTGCAGACGCTCGCGCGGATCTGCGCTGCGGACCAGCAGCTGCTCGTCGCCACGCCGTACCTCGTCGTCGACGTCGCCGCTGAGCAGAGCGAAGCGCAGGCGGTGGCATGGTGGGAGGAGCTGACCGCGGCCGGGGGCGAAGGGATGGTCGTCAAGCCTCTGGCCTTCGTCGCGAGGGGCCGCAAGGGCCTCGTGCAGCCGGCGCTGAAGTGCCGTGGTCGCGAGTACCTGCGGATCATCTACGGCCCGGAATACCTGGTGCCGGAGCACCTCGCGCGGCTGCGCACGCGCGCGCTGGCCGGCAAGCGTTCGCTCGCGCTGCGCGAGTTCGCGCTCGGCATCGAAGGGCTCGAGCGCTTCGTGCGGCGCGAGCCGTTGCGGCGCGTGCACGAATGCGTGTTCGGCGTGCTGGCATTGGAGAGCGAACCGGTGGACCCTCGGCTGTAGATGGTCAGCGCGACGGAGCCGGCACGGTGATCCTGCAGCTCGGCACGAAGGTCGTGTCGAAGGGGCCGATCGCTGCCACGCGACACGCGTATCCCGCGGGCACGCTGGCCGTCGTCGTGGAGACCCCGGTCGACGCCAGCCATGCCTATCGGGTGCGTCTGCCGGACGGTTACGAGACGTACCTGACGCGCGACGAGTTCGTGCTGTTGCGCACGCTGCAGGAGACCGGGATCGGTCTGACGCAGGCGGCGCTGGCCGATCACGATCTGTCCGCCGCCGTGATCTATCGCTGTGTCGTCGGCTCACGCGCGTACGGGCTCGACACGGAGGAGTCCGACACCGATCTGCGTGGGATCTACCTGGCTCCGGCGGAGCGGCAGTGGTCGCTGTTCGGCACGCCGGAGCAGCTCGAGCACCCGGTCACGGACGAGGTGTACTGGGAGCTGCAGAAGTTCCTCGTGCTCGCGCTGAAGGCGAATCCGAACATCCTGGAGGTTCTCTATTCGCCGCTCGTGCTGTTGGCGACTCCGCTCGCCGAGGAGCTGCTCGCGATGCGTCAGCGGTTTCTCTCGCAGCTCGTGTACCAGACCTACAACGGCTACGTGATGTCACAGTTCAAGAAGCTGTCGCGGCGGCGGGCGCAGGGCGCCGAGCTCAACTGGAAGCATGCGATGCATCTGCTGCGGCTGCTGCTGTCCGGGATCGAGGCGCTGGTCGCGCATCGGATCCCGGTACGCGTGGCCGAGCCGGAGCGCGGTCGGCTGCTGGCGATCCGTGCCGGCGGCGTGCCGTTCGACGAGGTCGATGCCTGGCGTCTCGCGCTGCATCGGCAGTTCGAGGATGCATACCGCACGACGACGCTGCCGGCGCGTCCCGACTACGACGCGGCGAATGCTTTCCTGATCCGCGCCCGGCGTGCTGCGCTCGCGGGGCAGCAGTGAAGCTGCCGCCCGAGCTCAGCGCGATTGCCGAGGCGTTCCCGTACCGGCTGTTGTTCGCGACCGTCTCCGGTGCGCACCTGTACGGATTCCCCTCGCCCGACTCCGATTTCGACCTGCGCGGCTGTCACGTCGTCCCGGTGGCGCAGCTCCTCGGGCTGCGTGACCCGGAGGAGACGGAGGAGCGGCTGGGTCCGGAGTCGGGCCTCGCGCTCGACCTCGTGTCGCACGACGTCCGCAAGTTCTGCCGGCTGCTGCTGACGCGCAACGGATACGTGCTCGAACAACTGCTGTCGCCGCTGATCGTGCAGACGACCCCTGAGCATGCGGAGCTGAAGAGTCTCGTGCCGCGGCTCGTGACGAAGCATCACGCGCATCACTACCTGGGGTTCGCCCGGAACCAGTGGCGGCTGTTCGAGCGGGATCGGCGCGTCAAGTCGCTGCTGTACGTCTACCGGGTGCTGCTGACCGGTCTGCACTTGATGCTGACGGGTCGCGTGGAAGCCGCGCTGCCGGTCCTGCTCGAGGCGCACCCATGGCCGGGAATCCGTGAGTTGATCCAGCGCAAGACCGCCGGCGCCGAGCACCAGTCGATCGATGACGCGGACCTGCGCGTGCACGAGCGTGCGTTCGAGCAGCTCGTCGCGCGGCTCGAGGCCGCGCGGGATGCCAGCCACCTGCCGGAGGAGCCGACGGCGTTCGCCGAGCTCGACGAGCTCGTGCGCAGGGTGCGGCTGACGACCTGACGCGACGCGGCTAGTCCCACCAGAAGAACCAGTAGTCCGCGCCGACCAGCGCGGCGCCGAGTGCTGCCATCGACCCGTGACCCTGGTAGATCAGATCGCCGCCGGAGTAGAGGAACTGCTCGCGCGCGAGCGCGAGCGCGCCGGCACGGTCGGTCGGCGGTCGCGCGACGTGCATCTCGAGCACGTCGAACGAGACACAGACGACCTCGGCCCCGAACCGTTCGTGCCAGGAACGGAGGATCGCGATGTGGACCGGAGTGGGGGGGCATTCGTTCCAATCGCCGTAATGGAAGTGTGCGAGCACCTCCCACGGGACCATCGTCGGCACGAGTGCGATCCAGACATCCTTCGCGGGGGTGCGGCCGTCCAATTCGAACGGGACGGTCCAGCCGCGCTGCGGTGGGCTCGGCTTCCATTCACCCTGCGTGACTTCGTCGTAGTACTCCCGATCGGAGGCCGCGCGCGCAGTGAACCACTGTGCGACGTCGATCTGACGCGCAGCCTGCACCGACTGCGCGGGCGTGCCTTCGTTGAACTCGGGCAGTTCCGCGAGCGCGCCTGCTTCGTCCCGGCACACGACCGGATAGTGGCGCATCTTGTCGACGAGGGGACGCAACCGCTCCCAGGTCGCGATTGCGCGGCGCGCCGGCAGGTCCACGCGGTAGATCGTCCCGGCAGGTCCCGTGCGGTGGATCGCGAGCTTCGCGACCCGGATTCCGGCGCCTTGCAGCACGGCGAGGAGCTGCTGCTGGGGGTCACCGGGACTCGCGTCCGATGTGCCTGCCGACTGCTCCGGCGCGGGTGAACCTTTGCGGCGGCAGGCGCCGACCAGCAGCGCGAGCAGCAAGGACGCGAGCAACAGCGCGATGACGAGGGTCGAGGTGCTGACGTTCTCGGGAGCCGGCATGTCGCGGATGGACTCTACCGATGGCGTAGCGAGGTCGGCACCGCACGTCTCCGCTGGTCCGGCGCAGGGCTTGCCGTGGAGGCTTGCGGTGGTGCGTCCGGCTCAGGAATGAGGCCCCTCTTGCCGAAAAGTAAGTGAATACTTACACTTCCCCGGCCGCGTATCGCTCCCGTCCCGGGCTCGGTGCGGCGGCGAATCCAACGCAAGAGAACGAGAGCACAGATGAAGTCCCTCACCGCAGGGCTCGGGATGCTGCTGGCCGGCGTACTGGCTGTTGCCGCCCCCGAGCGCACCACGCAATCGCAGCCCCAGCCGCAGCCGACCGCCGTGGTCGGCACGTTCGATTCCCGCGCGATCGCGACCGCATGGATCCGCTCCGCCGAGTTCGGGCGCTACATCCAGGCCCAGCAGAAGGATCTCCGCCAGGCGATCGACCGCGCGCGCGAAGCCGGCGACCGCCGGCTCGCCGCCGAGCTGGAAGCGATCGGGCCGGCGATGCAGCACCGCGTGCACCAGCAGGGTTTCTCGACCGCCCCGGTCGACGAGATCCTGGCGCGGATCAGCGACAAGCTCCCGGCGATCGCGCAGCAGGCCGGCGTCGAGGGGATCGTTTCGAAGTGGCAGCTGACCTGGCGCAAGCCCGGCGCGCAGTTCGTCGACGTCACCGACCTGCTCGTGGCCGAGTTTCAGCCGGATGCCAAGACCCTCGAGATCATCGCGCGGCTGGTCGACAGCGAGCCGCAGCCGCTGGAGCAGATCAAGAACCACTGACGATGCCGCGCGCGCCCCGGCTCGCGGAACAGAAGCAGGAGCTGCTGCCCGTGCTCGCGCGCGCGTTCGGCGAGCTCGGCTACCGTCGCGCGACGACGGCCGAGCTCGCCCGCCGCTGCGGCGTGCGCGAGAACATCCTGTATCGCCATTGGCGCGGCAAACTGGAGATGTTCGTCGCTGCGCTCGACTACGTGCGCGATCTCGCCACGGCCACCTGGCAGGGTCTGCTGGACGACGTCGATGACGACGCCAAGGCCGGCGAGCAATTGCTCGACTACGAAGCCAAGCACCTCGGCGAGTTCGGCAACTACCGGATCATCTTCTCCGCGCTCGGCGACGCCGATCAGCCGGAGATCCGCCAGGCACTGCGGCGCATGTACTCCGGATTCCACGCGTTGATCCGTGACACGACGCTCGCCGCGCGCCGCGGCAAGTCCCGCGAGCCGCAACCGGATCACGCGGCCTGGGCGATCATCGGCCTCGGCACGATCGCGACGATACTGGACGAGCTCGGCCTGCTGCCGGCGGCCAAGCGCGGCGAGCTGATCGCGCGCGCGGGCCGGACGTTGTTGAAAGGGTCTGCGCGGCGCAGCGCGTCGTAGAGCGTCGCGCAGCTACGACGTCGCCCGTGTTGCTGGCGCAATTGGCCGCGGCGGCTTGGCTGTCGCAGCTGGTTCGCGAGACGAGTTTTTTTGCGGGGCGCTCGCGTCGCTTCGTGCGGTGGATCGGGCCGGCGCCGCCCGGATCATCTGTCGCGCCCGCGCATGGGTTTGCGGCACGTTCAGCGCGCTGCGATCATCGCCATCGCGTCACTGCGAGCAGTCGTTCGCGAGCATCCCGAGGCCATGATGACAAACTCTTCGCTTTCCAGGCGCGAGCTGCTGCTCGGATCGGCAGCGCTGCTCACGCTCCCGTCGTGCCGATTGAAGGAAGCCGACCCGGCTCCCACCGTCGTCACGAAAAACCACGTGATCGACATGGAGGCATTCGTGGCGGACTGCGTTGCCGCGAACAAGGAATCCAACCCGCAGGAGGCCGTGCGAGAAGTCCTCGCGCGTGGAGTGCGAGAGCCACGGGCAATGCTGAACGCAGTCGGCGAGCCGGACCAGGCTGGCCTCAAGGTGTTCCACCAGTCGACGACGTTGACGATCTTCGCTGCGACCTGGACGCCGCTGATGAACCTGATGCCCCACAACCATCGGATGTGGGCATTGATCGGCATCTATACCGGACGGGAGGACAACATCCTCTGGCGTCGGACGGAGAGCGGCGTCCGAGCGTTCGGTGCCAACTGCCTGTTCGAGGGGGATGTCGCAGCGCTGCCCGAGACGGCGATCCACTCCGTGACCAACCCGCTCGATCGTTTCACCGGGGGAGTGCACATCTACGGTGGCGACTTCTTCGCGACGAAGCGAAGCCAATGGAATCCGGAGACGCTGGCCGAGGAGCCATCGGATGGCGCCGTGATCCGAGGCATCTTCGACCGCGCCAACGAGCGGATGCGGCGGATGGGATAGCGCAGAGCAAATGATGGCAAGTCGAATCGTGCTGCTGCCGGGCGACCAGTGCGTTTGGAGTTCGGGTCGAGAGGAATGCCGAGCGCCACGCCTGTCCCGGAAGCCGCATCACCGATAGCCGGGCGGATCGTGTTGGGAGAGAAGATCTGCGTGGTCGGCCATTCACCGGTGGACCACGACGTCGATCCCGTTCGAGAGCAGCAGGCAAGGCGTCGTGTGAAGCGCGAGGCTCTGCATGCAGAGCTTCGTGCCGACCAGCGAGACTGAGGCTGGGATGTCGACGCACTGGGTTGCGGTGCCCAACGTCACGAGATCCATCGTCGCCACGTAGAGGTGGCTCGGCGCGCAGAGGCCGTTCCCCAACCAGACGCCACTGCTGCAAGGGCCAGCCGACACGACGTAGAGGACACTGCCCCGGGTCGGGCAGGCGTCGACGACCTAACCCAACTTGAAGGGTTGCGGCCTCCGCGCGACTTTTTCGCGCGCTGCCGCATGCGAGTTCGGCCTCGGCAGCCCGGTTCTCGGCCAACGCGATCGCGAAACCCGATGTAGTGCCAACTCGAACTGAGTTTGGCCTCGTAGAGGCCCGTACGCCCTCGAACTCGCTCGAACCCCTGCAGCCTGGGCTAGCCGGCTCCCAGTCCCGCCAGCCCGACAACGTCCCCCGGCGCATGACGGGCAGGGCAGCGGGCCGCGGCTCAGCCAGCGCCGCTGGCCGCGCGGAACGCAGTCTTGTGCGAGGGCCAGGATGCGCCATAAGTTGTTATAGAACAAGTAGTTGAGTTTCTACGCGCCGGCGTGCTCGAAGAGAATCCTGCCTGCCTCGTGATGGGTCGGCAGCAGTTCTCGCGTGGAGCTGGTGAACGCGCTGACCAGGCGCCCGGACAACGAACGGAACCCGACCCATGACGACCCAGACGAACACGCTGATCCCTCGAGGCCCGCGCAGCACCCAGCTGCTGCTCGCCACACTCCTGGCCGCTGCCGCGGTGGCGCAGGATGAGACCCCTCTCGCCGACGCGATCGCTCCGCGCAGCGCCGGCTTCGCGCAGGACTTCGGCGTCAAGGACGTCCGCGGCCAGCTGCGCCTGTATGGCAAGGCGGGCCTCGAAGCCGATCTCTCCGAAGGCCTGAAGTTCTCGGTCACCGGTGGCGCCGCGTTGGACGTGCGCTTCCTCGGCGGACTGCGCGAAGCGCTCGCGCTCGAGGTGAAGCAGGAGGCCGGTCTCGGTTCCAGCAAGACGCGCGCGCGCTCGAACGCAGTCGCGTCGCGCGAGGAGTTCGACGCGCGGGCGATGGCTTCGGCGAGCAACGGCCCGACCAAGGAAGTGCGGATCTGCGGCTTCACGCTGCGGCTCGATCGGCCGACCGGCGACGCGAAGAAGAACGAGAAGATGGCGCCGAAGGACCTGCTGCCCGGCGGCCTCAAGACCACGATCATGGTCGGCCCGGTGCCGATGCTGCTCGCTGCCAACGCCAGCGTCGGCCTCGAGCTGGGTGTGGAACGGATCGTCGAAGCGGCCGATGCCACGAGCGGTCACAGCGCGCGCTTCGGCCTGCAGGGGATGGTCGGCGCCAGCCTGAACGGCTGGGTCATCGGCGGCGTTGGCGGCGGGTGCCGCTTCGCGTCGGCCTGCGCCGGCGTCAAGGCGGACCTGAAGCTGATGGAAGTCGGCACCGGCCTGCGGCTCGGCTACGAGACCGGCGCGGGTGCATTCGTCGACATGGCCTACAAGCTCTGCCCGGCGACGCTGAAGGTGTTGGCGATCGCCTACTGCGAGGTGGGCTTCGGCCGGTTCAAGCTCGGCAAGAAGTTCGAGTATCTGCTGTATCAGTGGAGCGCGCCGGAGCGCAAGGGAACGATCCCGCTCATCGGCAACTGAGATACCTGGGGCGACCACCATGCACGCCGTGGCATCACGCAGAGCACTGTCCGCCGTCGCCGCGCTCGCGGCGGCGGCGCTGCTGGCTTTCTGGGCGCTCGAGAGCGCGGCGCCGGTCGCGCCGCGTGATGCGGAGTCGGGACAGCTGACCGGCGCGCCGGCAGGGAGCGAGGCGCCCGCGGTCGCCGACCAGAGCGAGCGCGAGCTGACCGCGATCGGCGCGTCCGGGATCTACTCGGCCCCGACCGGCAGCGAACTCGTGTTCGAGCTCACGGCGGTCACGCGCAGTGGCCTCACGCTCGCGATCGCCGAGCAGCCGTCGACCCAGGGAATGACGCTGCAGCTCCGCGGGCGGCTGGAGCTGTTGGTTGCCGATCGGCGTGGTGACGAGCTGGTGACGCAGGCGCGCTTCGCGGAACTGACCGTCAGCCAGATCGTCGGCGGCAACGAGGAACCGAACGCACGCCTCGCCGACCTGCTGACGCTGCCGGTGTTGGTGCGCATGCGCGACGACGGGACGCTGCTGGGGTTCACGTTCGATCCGGACTCGAATCCGTTCGTCAACAACTTGGTCCGGACGATCCTGTGCGGGTTCCGGTTCGTCGTGCCGGCCGAGCGACAGCCGACCTGGACCCTCGACGAGACGGATCCGACCGGCATCGCGGCGATGCTGTACATCGAGACCGGTCGCGCCGAGGAGGGGCGGTTGCACCTCACGCGCCGCAAGACCAGCTATCGCGCCAGTCCTGGGGCGGCGGGCGGCCTGCCGGTCGCATACGACGTCGACAGCACGGCAACCGCCACGCTGGATCTCGAGCTCGGCTGGCTGCGTGAAGCGCGCGTCGACGAGACGCTGCAAGCGCGTGCCGAGACCGCTTCGATGCATGCGACGACCAGCTATCGGGCGACGCTTGCGTTGCTTCGTCACGCGCTGCGCGGCCGTGCCGAGCTGCCGGCCGTGGATTGGGATGGGGCATGGTCCGACATCGGCGGACTCAGAGATACGCAAGCCCTCGCCGCTGCGAACGCAGAGGAGCTCGCGGCGCAGGAAGTCGGTGACGCGACGTTCCAGGGGCTGTGGCAGGAGATCCAGGCACTGGCTGCCGCCGAGCCGCTCGACTCCGCGGCACTGAGCGCAGCGATGCACAGGCTCGCGCTGCTCGTGCGCCTGCAGCCGGAGGTGCTGCCGCAGCTCCTCGCTGCGCTGCCGGCGGCGACTGAGTTCGGCGCCGATGCGTTGCTGTCTGCGGTCGGCGCCGCGGACAGTGGACCGGCACAGCAGGTGCTCGCTGGCGTCACCGCCGACGCTGCGGCGGCGCCGCACCTGCGGCAATCCGCGCTCGACTCCATGATCCAGTTGTCCGCGCCGGGCGACGATGTGCTCGCCGCCGTGCGTGGCGTCGTCGACGACGATCACGCCAAGCCGAGCTTGCGCGACAACGGCCTGCTGTTACTCGGCGCGCTTGCTTCTCGCGAACCGGGTTCGAAGACGACCGATCGCGGCCAGCTCGTCCGCGACCTGCTTGCCCGCGAAAGCCAGGCGCGCGCCCAACGTAGACTCGAGCATTGGCTGCACGCGCTCGGCAACTGCGGTGACCCCGCTGTGCTGCCGGCGCTCGAGCGCTATCTCGTCCACCAGGATGCTGCGCTGCGGCAGGCCGCGCTCACGGCCGTGTCGCAGGTGTCGGCGGCGCGCGCGGTCGAGCTGTTGGCGTGGCGGGCACGCGAAGAGGTCGAGCTGCGCCTGCGGGCACTGGCCGTGCAGAGTCTCGCCCGAGTCGCCACCGGCTCGCACCTCGAGTTCGTAGCAGGCCTGCTGGCAGGGCCGGGCGCGGCGGAGCTGCGGCGTGCTGCGGTCAACGGGCTGCGTTGGCAGGTCGGCCGGAACGATGCGGTGCTGCCGCTGCTGCGGCGTGCTGCGCAGACGGATCCGGATGCAACGGTCCGGGATCTGGCGCAGCGCGCGTTGGCGGGAGGGTGAGGGCGGACTGGAACGCAATCAACGGTTGCGGCGCCATGCGAGGTACTCCGCCAGCTCGGTGAGTTCGATGTAGCCGGCCGTCGCTGGTGCTGCCGGCAGCTCGGTGACCTCGAGGTGCTCGACCTCGGTTGCTGTGGTTCGCTCGCCCAGCGCAGTCTCCAACATCAACCACAGCGCGGTCTTGGCAGCGAGTTCGTCGTCGGGATCGAAGGACGGGATGCCGACACGCATGCCGAACGAATGATCGGATTCGCGTTCGAGCGGCAGGAACCACAACGTGCGCGGGTCGAACTCGAGACCTTCGTAGTTCATGACGAAGTCGAAGCCGGACGCGGGCTTGAGCGCCGTGATCACCCACCCGTCGACCGGAGGTGATGCCGCGACGATCTCGTCCACCAGCGGGAAGTGCTTCTGCTGTCCGCCTGCGGTGATGATCAGGTGGTGCGGGCGTGCATTGGCGCAGAACTCGAACGACAGCCACCGTTCGATCTGCTTCAGGCGGCGAAGCAGTTCGTCGCAGAGTGCATGTTCTGCGGTATCCAATCGTGAGAACTGCGCGGCGTGCTCGATGAACCATGCCCAGAAGCGGGTGATCGCCTGTCGTTGGCGGGGCGAGGCTCGCGGTGGCTGCTCCATGCTGCGATCAACTCAGCATGGCGGCCGTCAACTGCGACTCTCGCCACTCAGCCAACGATGAGCAACGCCGGCGAGGACCGCGCCGATCAGCGGCGCCACCCAGAACATCCACAGTTGGGCCAATGCCCACCCTCCCACGAAGAGCGCGGGACCCGTGCTTCGTGCTGGGTTCACGGACGTGTTGGTCACGGGGATGCTGATCAAATGAATCAGCGTCAGGGCCAACCCGATCGCGATTGGCGCGAAACCGGCCGGTGCACGCTTGTCCGTCGCGCCGAGGATGACGATCAGGAACATGAAGGTCATGACGACCTCGGTGACGAAAGCGGCTGCGGCGGAGTACTGGCCGGGTGAATGCTCCGCGTAGCCGTTGGACGCCAGACCGGCAGCAACATCGAACCCAGCCTTTCCGCTTGCGATGAAGTACAGCAGACCCGCCGCCACGATCGCGCCCAGAACCTGCGCGATGATGTAGGGAACCAGCTCCGACGTCTTGAAGCGGCCTGCTACCGCCAGCCCGACCGACACAGCCGGATTGAGGTGGCAGCCAGAGACATGCCCGATTGCGTACGCCATCGTCAGGACCGTCAACCCGAAGGCGAACGCCACTCCGAGCAGCCCGATGCCGACGCCAGGAAACGCTGCAGCGAGGACCGCGCTACCGCAGCCACCCAA